>JAMFTA010000110.1 GCA_026225565.1 Caulobacter sp.
CTGCGCACCCCTTCGAACGGATTGCCGCCCGCCTGGATCTGCCCTTTGAGATTGCCGGCCTTGCCGGAAATGCCGCACAGCTTCTCGAACCGGTCATAATGCGCCTCGAGCTGGTCATAGGTGACGCCCCAATCGGCGACCAGCATGTCCGCGGGAATGGCATTCTTGCCGTAGCGCCGGGTCAGATGGCTCAGGAGTTCATGGTCGCTCGGCAGGAAACGATAGGTCTGGCCATTCCAATGCGTGCCCATGCCGCCGACGCCGTCGCCCGGCAGGAAGGCGCCGAAGCGGCGAATCGGCAGCGCCTCGCCGGCGGGATCATGGCGAAAGCTGACGGTCTCCAGCGACGGATCCTGCATCAGCTCCTGGCGCACGGCATAGCGCAGCTCGTCGCGGATGCCGGGCAGGGTGAAATCCTCGGCCGGGGATCGCATCCCCCCTCGCTCCAGTCCCACCACCTGCAGGCCGGCGCGCGTCAGCTCCCGCGCGATGATCGTCCCACTCCAGCCCATGCCGACGACCACGGCGTCCACCGGCTTCAACTTGATCGTCATCGCGGCGCGCTCAGGAAAAATCGGCGATGGACTGGGGCGGCGCCTCGTAGCGTCGTCCCCGGTACGCCGCGATGGCCTCGGCATAGGTCGCCGGCAACCCCGGGTAGCCGACCATCTTCCATCCTGCCTTGTCCCGGTTGCCTCCATAGATTGGGTCGGCGAAAAAGCCCTCCTGCGCGATCGCCAAGAGGGCGTCGAAGAAGCCCTTGCTGGAGAGGTCGGGAAACGCCGCTTCGCCCGACTCCAGCGCCTTCAGGACGGCGATCTGGTCGGCTTCGGCCAGGCGGTCGAACGTCGCGCCATGGCGGGCCGTGGCGAAGGCGTTAGATGCAGCGATGCCGGCGGCGAAATAGTCCCGCGGAGTCAAAGGCAGCTGATAGCCGTGCTCGGGTTTGCCCTTGAGAAACGGTCCGCTGCGATAGAGCCGCGCGCCAGAGCCCCAGGCGCCGGCCAGTTGGCGGTCGATGAATACGGCGACGCCGCAAGCGCTGCCGGAGGGCGAGAGACGGTCGGCCGGGATCAACCGGTCGACCGCCGCCTCGATGAAGGCCATCTCCGTGGCATTCAGCGTCAGCGCCGGCTCCGGGGCGGCCGGGGCGGCCGGGGCCGCGGGCGCCGCCTCCGCTTCGCTATTGGCGACGACCGCCGACAAGCCGGCGGCGCCCGTGAGCAGCCTTCGTCGATCCAAATTGGTCTTGGTCATGGGCTCTCCTCGATCAGCTTTCGCTGGCTCAATGCTCAGAAGTCGAAAGAAATCTTCCCGTAGTAGAAGCCGCCATCGATGGAGAAGGGCGCCGGGCCGTAGATCGATGGCGAGGCGCCGGTCCCGGCGCTGGGAATGCCATGCTTGTCTGGATAGACGCTAAATAGATTCGCCGCGCCGATGCTGAGCTTCACATGCCGGTTCACCGCATAGTCCACGCTGGCGTCGGTAATCCATTTCGCGCCGAAATTCCGGTCCTGAGAGGCGAGCTGGCTGATCACATAGGTGTAGCCGCCGTACCGGGTCAACTGACCGTTCAAGGTGATCGGGCCGCGCGTCCACGAGCCGCTGAAGATCAGCTTGTCGTGGGGCTGGGTGGTCGTCAGGTCCGCCTGCACCGTGCGGCTGAAGAAGACCGTGCTGCCGCCGGTGTTGGTCGGCGTCAGGGCCGCCAACTGGGCGGGCGTGGCCGCGACCTTGAGCACGGCGGTGGTGTTGTAATTGTAGGCGACGCTGAAATTGGCCCGTCCCCAGCCCGGCGGAAGCGGACGGGAGGTGTCCAGGACGATGTCGACGCCCCGCGAGCGGGTGTCCGCCATGTTGGCGAAATAGGTCACCCATTCCGCGCCGCTATAGCCGTTGGCGATCAGCACCTTGCCCACCGCAGGGCCCAGGAAGGTGCCGGTGCGCTCGATGCGGTCGCGCACCGTCACCTCATATCCATCGACGGTGATATTGACCCGCTCCAGCGGCCGCAGGACGAAGCCCAAGCCGTAGTTGTATGACTTCTCGGGCTTCAGCGGCTCGGCCCCCAGGGCCTTTCCGAGCGCCGAGGTGGTGGGGACGAGGAGGGTAAGCGCCGGGCCGAAGGCGCCAGTGACCGGATTGGTGCTGGTGCGGCTGTCGGTCTGGGCATAGCCGATCTGGGTCAGGGAGGGCGCGCGAAAGCCCGAACCCACCGTGCCGCGCAGGGCGAACCAGGAATTGAAGTCATAGCGCGAGTTGAACTTGCCGCCGACGGTGGAGCCGGAGCTGTCGTCATAGTGCTCGACTCGGGCGGCCGCGCCAACGTACCACGCCTTCAAGGGGTAGACGTCGACGTCGGCATAGCCCGCGACGCTGGTGCGCGTCAGGTCCACCTGATCGGAGGGCCTAAGGATCACGCCGCCCTGGGCGCCAATGGCGGAGGGCAGGCCGAGGTTGGGATTTCCCGACTGATCGCCAGCCTTATAGATATAGCCGCCATTCTCCCAGCCGAGGGTTTCGCCGGCGAAGGTGTGGAAATTGTCGACCCGCACCTCCGCGCCGCCCGAGACGGTGACCGGTTCGGGCACAATGGTCTTGAAATCGCGGGTGAGGTCGAGATTGGTCACCCACTGGTCAAACTGGTAGGTCGCCAGATCGTCGAAACTGGTCGGCCCGGTTGGGCCCAGCGAAGGATTGATGGTGGAATCGCTGTATTGGCGGACGTGATTTCGGCCATAGGCGGTGCTGAGATCCCACTTCAGCGCGTTGACCTCGCCCTTGGCCCCGAACAGCACCTGGAAGTCGTATTCCGAGGTGTTGTTCAGCGGATAGTAGCCCGCGGAAAACAGAGAATCGAAGCTGGCGTTGCTGTCTGGACGCCGATAGTTGTTGCCGATCACCGTCTGTCGTTCGCCAAAGGTGGAATAAGAGTAGAGACGGGTGGTGTCGTTGATCGGTAGTTCGGCATTGTAGAAAAAGCTGTACTCGACGATGCCCGGATCGCCGTTGTGGGCGCCGTCGCCCTTCCAGAGCGCGTTGCGCGGATCGCTGGCCGGCGCATAGGGCAGTTGGGTGGCGAAGAAGTTGTTCCAGGTCTGGCCGCGACGCTCGGTATTGGCGCCGAAGTGGAAGAAGCCGCCCTGACCCAGAGGGACGCCCGCATCCACCTCGCCCTTGTAGGTCGAAAGATCGTTCTTGCCCTCGTAGAGCGCGCCGCCCAACCCGCTGAAATGTATGCCGTGGTCTTGGGATTTGAGCACGATATTGATCACGCCCGCGACGGCGTCGGACCCGTACTGGGCCGCCGCGCTGTCCTTCAACACCTCCACATAGGCGATGGCGCTGGACGGAATCATGTCGAGATCGACGGGGTTCACCCCGCTGGTGTCGCCGCCGCCATTGGTCAAAAGCGAACTGTTGTGGCGGCGCTTCCCGTCGATCATGACGAGGGTGTAGGCCGGGCCCATCCCCCGGTTGTTGATCGGCCGCACGATCGAATTGATCCCAGCTTCCGTCTGGCCGAAATTGAGCGACGGCAGCAGTTTAGAAAGCGATTCCGCCAGGTCCGCCCGACCGGTGGCGGCGATCTGATTGGCTTGGATGATGTCGATCGGCGCCGGGCTCTGGGCGACGGTGCGCGGCCTGCCGCCCCGGACCCCGGTAACAATGACCGTGTCTCCGCTTGCGGCCTCAGCGGCTGCATCGGCTGTGGTCACAGACGGCGGCGCTTCAGCGGCCTGGGCCGGCGCTCGCCAGGCCCCAACACCGGCAATGGCGCTCGTGGCCAGTAGTAAAACGCGGACAGCTCGCCGCCTATATTCGATGTTTGATTTTGAACCGCCCATATCGCCCCCAACACTTCCAATGCGTCGAGGTATATTTCACAGAAAATAACTATAAAGCGATTATATATAATACATTTTATGATCATTTAAAATGTATTCCGTACAATTTACGGCATCAACGCAGCATTACGTTTCTCAAAATCAGAATAATTCATTCTCATCATGATTCATATATGGATATTTTATACCATAAAACATTGTATATCCTTGGGCACGAGGGTTTATCATTATGATCGCTGGAGAAAGCGTATAATTCTAACAATATAAACAGAGATTCTGATGACGGAGGATCAGGCGTTCGACCAAGTTAGCTGCCCGCGCACGCCTTCCCCTGCCGGGGACGCGGGGAATGGCTTCCAAGACAGGGCCGGGCGGGTCTAAAACAGCCTTCCCACCGCTAAGGACCCAGCCCCTTGCCTCCCAGGTTCGGCGACGCCTCCCCCGAACCCGCCGCTGCGCCCATCCTCGCCGTCTTCGGCGGCGGCCCCGCCGGGCTGATGGCCGCCGAGGTCGCGGCCGCCGGGGGTGCTGTGGTGACGGTCTATGACCGGATGCCGAGCTTCGGCCGCAAGTTCCTGATGGCCGGCCGGGGCGGGCTGAACCTCACCCATTCCGAACCGTTCGAGGCGCTGGTTTCCCGCTATGGCGGCGCGGCGGGGCTGCTGCGGCCGATGCTGGAGGCCTTCTCCCCGACCGCCCTGGCGGCGTGGGCGGAGGGGCTGGGCCAGCCGACCTTCACAGGCTCCAGCGGGCGGGTGTTTCCCAAGGCGATGAAGGCCTCGCCCCTGCTGCGCGCCTGGCTGGGGCGGCTGACGGCGGCGGGTGTCATCCTGCGCCCCGGCCATGAGTGGCGGGGATGGGACGCGGAAGGCGCGTCGATCTTCCAGCGCCCGGACGCAACCCAGGAAGCGGTGCGGGCGGACGCGACCATCCTGGCGCTCGGCGGGGCCAGCTGGGCGCGGCTCGGCTCCAACGGCGCCTGGGCGCAGCCGTTGACGGCGGCGGGCGTTCCCATCGTCCCCTTCCGCCCGGCCAATGGCGGCTTCCTGGCCGCCTGGAGCGAGCCTTTCCGCGCCCGCTTCGCCGGCTCGCCCTTAAAGACGGCGGTCTTCACCTTCGACGGCATGAGCGTGCGCGGCGAGGCGACGATCACCGCCGGCGGCATCGAGGGCGGGGCCGTCTACGCCCTCGGCGCACGCCTGCGCGACGCCATCGCGGTGGACGGCTCAGCCACCCTCCTCGTCGACATTCGGCCGGACCTCTCGGACGCCGCCCTCGTCGGGCGGCTAGCCAGACCCCGCGGCGGCGGCTCCTTGTCCAACCACCTGCGCAAGGCCGGGCTGACGCCCCTGGCCATCAACCTCTTGCGCGAGGCGCACGGGCGCGAGCTCCCCCCCGATCCCGCCATCCTCGCCCGCCTGATCAAGGCGGCGCCCATCCGCCTTATCGGCGCGGCGCCGCTAGACCGGGCCATCTCCACCGCCGGCGGGATCGCCTTCTCTGGCCTCGATAGCAGCCTGATGCTGCGGGCGCGGCCGGGCGTGTTCGCCGCCGGCGAGATGCTGGACTGGGAAGCGCCCACCGGCGGCTATCTGCTGCAGGCGTCCTTAGCCACCGGCGTGGCGGCGGCGCGGGGCGCCCTGGCCTGGCTGGCGAACCCACGCCGATGAGCAATGCCGGCTCAGCGGCGGCGAGCGTCTACCAGTGTCGCCATTCCACCGCGATCTTGCCGGCCCTGTCCCTCATGATCATGATCGTGCAGTCGGTGACGCCCTTTGAGGCGTTGACGGGATGTTCGGTGGAGAAGCCGTCGAAGTCCGACCAGTAGAACAGCCGGTCATCCTGATCGTTCACCCAGAAGGTGACCAGCCAGGCCCCGTTCTTCGCCGCCACCTTGATATGGTGGTCCTTCCAATAGCCGGAATCCGAGCAGTCCGGGAGGAAGATCCAATTGCCGTCCTTGCCTCCCGTATGGGTGACCCCGAGACCGGCGATCGCGCCGTCGTCGCCAGGGTGCTCCTTGCTGGTCAAGGAGGCTTCGTCGCCGGTCGCATTCGCCACCGCGTAAAGGATATGGGCCATGTTTCTCTCCGGTTGCACTTATGATTATGCAATTCGAAGAGGTAATCATCGATCTTTCGCCCATGCAACCATAGGCGTGGACACGGCCGAAATACGCCTGGGACGGCCCGCCGGGATCGCTCAATCCAGCGCCACGATCTCCACCTCCCCGCCCGCCACCATGGCGGTGTTGCCCAGGGTCTTGCCCATCAGGGCGCGGGCCAGAGGCGAGAGGTAGGAGATCGATCCCTTTGCGGGATCGGCCTCGTCCTCGCCGACGATGCGATAGCTTCGCCGCCGGCCGTCTTCCCGCTCAATACCGACGCGGCGGCCGAACGCCACTTTGTCGCCCGCCGCCGGCTCGACCAGCTGGGCGCTGGCCCGACGGGCGGCGTAGTAGCGAAGGTCGCGGGTTGCGCGGGCCATGGCGGTGCGGTCGGCCTGCACGTCGCCCTTGGACTGGGCGGCGGCATAGGCGGCGCGGGCCTCCCCATAGGCCAGTTCCAGCGCCGCCAGACCCTCGCGGGTAACCAGGTTGGGATGGGGCGAGATCGGGCGGTCGGTCAGATCGGCGGCCACCGATTCGCTGTCGCCCTCCTTGGTGAATGCTACGCTCATGCCGATCCTTATGGACGATCCTTTGGCGGACGATCCGCATGGGTTCAATGCACCATGGGCCAGGGTGTTCAACCCCCGTTAACCCTACCGGCTAAACAGCCCTTAAGGCGAACGGGCTATTAGGGATCGACGCCGTAGAAGCGTCCGCCCGGGAGGCGCCCCATGTCGATCGTCAGCACGTCCACCGCCTTTCGTGGCGCTCTGGACCATTTTGAGCCTGAAAACACCCTCGATCCGGTCGCCCAGCGGCGGCTTCGCGGACATCTGGAACAGATCGACTTCACCACCTACGCCGCCAACCAGGCGGTCTTGAAGCAATCGCCGGGCGCCCTCGATCTGGCGGCGTTCCAGCGCCTGGCGATCGCGGCCGCTCAGGCGCGCGCCCTTTGGGTCAAGGTCGCCCTGGAGATGGCCGACGCCGGCGGAACGCCCACGCGCCAGCAGGTCGCCGCCCTCGCCGACCATCGCGCCGCCTTCGAGGAGATGCGCGAAGCCTATGAGGCCCTGCGCCGCATGGTCGAACGGGGCTACCTGCCCTACCGTCCCGGCGGCTGAACCGCGGGGCGGCGCAGCCCTACTCCGCCAGGAAGGCGGCCGGCTGGGCCCGCTTGGCCATCAGGCTGTCGAAGTTCGACCACACCCCGTCCGCCCCCTGCCACTGCCCGGTGGTGGCGGCCTTGGAAGATTCCGTGGAGCGCGCCTCGAAGAAGTTGGCGTGCTCGACCCCCGACAACAGCGACTGCAGCCAGGGCAGCGGGTTTTCCTTCACCCCGCCGTAGAGTTCGGGCAGGTGCAGCTGGCGCAGGCGCCAGTCGGCGATGAAGCGGATATATTGCTTGATGTCGTCAGGCGTCATCCCCTTCACCTCGCCGGCCTCGAAGGCCAGGTCGATGAACTTGTCCTCCAGGCTGACCACCGTGCGGCAATTCTCGACGATGTCGTCCTGCACGCTCTTGGTCACCGCCCCGGTCTCGTGGGCGAAGGCGTGGTAGAGCTTGACCATCCCCTCGCAGTGCAGGCTCTCGTCGCGCACCGACCAGCTGACGATCTGGCCCATGCCCTTCATCTTGTTGTAGCGGGGAAAGTTCATCAGCATGGCGAAGGAGGCGAACAGCTGCAGCCCTTCGGTGAAGGCGCCGAACATGGCCAGGGTGCGGGCGATATCGGCGTTGGTCTCCACGCCGAAGGTCTGCATATAGTCGTGCTTATCCTTCATCGCCTGGTAGTCGAGGAAAGCGGAAAACTCGCTCTCAGGCATACCGATGGTCTCCAACAGGAGCGCATAGGCCTCGATATGGATGGTCTCCATGTTCGAGAAGGCCGAGAGCATCATCTTGATCTCGATCGGTTTGAACACCCGAGCGTAGCGCTCCATGTAGTTGTCGTTCACCTCGATGTCGGACTGGGTGAAGAAGCGGAAGATCTGCGTCAGCAGATTGCGCTCGCCGTCATTGAGCCGGGTCGCCCAATCCTTGCAGTCCTCGCCCAGGGGAACCTCTTCGGGCATCCAGTGGACCTGCTGCTGCTTCTTCCAGAACTCGTGCGCCCAGGGATAGCGGAAGGGCTTGTAGCCCTTGGAGGGGACGAGGAGGCCGGGGGTGATGATCGCCATGACGCAATTCGCCTGATCGAGGATTCGCTGTTCGCCGTCTAAAAGAAGCCTAATGAGCCACTAAGTCTAGCCGTCATGTTGTCGCTACCCACAACATATAGGGCTTTGTGGATAATCCCGTCAGTTTTCCAGAATGGTGCCGAGGAGCACCTGGGCGCCGGGCCGGCCCAGGGTCCGGTCGGTGGCGCGCTGCAGTTCGTCGGCGATCAGGTCGGGCTTGGGCGGCGCCCCCGCCGCCACCGAAGGGGCATAGATGGACAGCGACTGGGTGAAGGCGTCGCGCAGTATGGGAATGGAGATGCTCGCCCGCTGGCGCAGGGTCGCGTCGGGGATGTCCAGCCCCACGTCCACGGTCAAGACGCCGCGGCGACCGTTGCCGCGCACGATCGTGGCGGTGAGGGTGGGCAGCTGGATAAAGCTATCCCCGCCGCCCTTCTTCTTCTCCGTCGGCGCGGCGCTGGCCAGGGAGGCGGCGAGGAGGAGCGGCAGGGCGAGGGCGAGAGGGCCGGCAATCTTCTTCATCGTCACCCTCCGGTCTGCTTCAGGCCGATCCGAGGACCCAAGCGGGGCCGGGAATCGTCTGCGCGGGCCATCCTAGCACAGCTCGCGTGGGCCGCCCGAACCCGTTTCGCGCTGGCATGGGCAGTTAGCGCTCGTCGGAAGTCGCAGTTCCAAACGGCGGTGGAGGGCGTCGAGCGACCGACGATACGGGCGGACATCGGTCAGGGATGCCCTATTCCCACAAATGAAAAACAACTATTTTTTACCCATGCCCTCCACTCTGGCCAACGCCGACGCGCTCCTATTTCGTCAGCTTGCGAAGCTGGGGGCGGGTGATTTTGAGCACTTGAATGGCACCTTGGAGCAGCACTTTGTCAGTGTGCGAGCAACTCTTGTAGAGTGGGGCGCCGATCAGACGCTTTGTCGTGCCGGCTTATTCCACGCCGCTTACGGTACGGCAGGGTTTACTCCCATGATGATATCCCTCGACCGCCGCAGAGAGATCGGTGCGCTTATTGGGCTGAGCGCTGAGAGAAGTGTTTATACTTACTGCGCCTGCGACCGCAGGCACGTCTGGCCGCAGATCGGCACGTCAGAGATGGTTGTTTACCGTGATCGGTTTACGGGAGAAGAGCGACCGATATTCAGGGACGAACTTCTGACTTTTTGTGAGTTAACTTGCGCCAACGAGATTGAAATCGCTCTCCGCGACGCGGATTTTCTGAGCCGACACGGTTCTACCTTAGGTGCATTATTTGGCCGGTGGAATGATTTGCTTAGTGCGCCCGCATCGGAGGCCGTTCAGAAAGTTTTTGGCGCCCCTCGACGCTGATGTGATCGCGATCTGAGGCCCGATACGACTTGAACCGGAACGACAAGGTTTCCCTGGCTTATGAATGGTCTCCTAAGGATCGCCTTCACCCGTGAACAACTACGCCAAAAACCGCCGCCATATCCCCTCGCCCACCATGTCTCCGTAGACGTATAATCACGCTACAAAGCGAGATACGAAGTCGACTGTCGCTATAAATCCATCCCCGCTTTCTCCCTGCGTCGCGCTTGAAAAAGGTCTCGCCCATCGAGGTGAGGCATTTCCCCCGCCTCAGGCCCGCTTAGCCTTGATATAGGCCTCGATGGCGGTCTCCAGCACCGCCAGGGGCATGGCCCCGGCCAGGAGGCCCGCGTCGTGGAAGTCGCGGATGTCGTAGCGGGCGCCGAGCTCCTTTTGCGCCCGCCCCCGCAGGCGCAGCCAGGTGATCTTGCCCACCATGTAGCTGCAGGCCTGGCCCGGCCAGACGCAATAGCGGTCGATCTCGCCTTGGGCGGAGCTGACCGGATCGCCCATCAGCTCGACGAAATACTGGGTGGCGCGCTCGCGGGTCCAGCCCATGGCGTGCAGGCCCGTGTCGGCCACCATGCGCCCGGCGCGGAACAGGGCGTCGTGCAGATAGCCGATGCGGCCCAGGGGATCTGAGGCATACATGCCGATCTCGTCGGCCAGCTGTTCGGCGTAGAGGGCCCAGCCCTCCAGATAGGCGTTGAAGCTCGGCAGGTTGTAATCGACCCCGAGGATCTGCTGCACCAAAGGCAGCTCGGTGGATTCGTTCTCCAGCGCCCCTTGCAGATAGTGGCCGGGAATGCCCTCGTGGTGGGTGAGGGTCGGCAGGGTCCAGCTGGGGACCTCCGAGGTGTCGCGCAGGTTGATGTAGTAGGAGCCGGGGCGCGAGCCCCCCACGCCGGGGGGCCAGGCGTAGGCGCCCGGCGCGCCGCTTTCCAGATAGGGCGGCACCCGGCGGATGACCATCTCGGCTTTCGGCAGGGTGGCGAACACCTGGGGCAGCTTGGCGCGCACCCGGTCCACCTGGCCGTGCAGGTCGGCCAATAGCTTATCTTTGCCAGCCTCGGTGTTGGGATAGCGGTACTTGGGGTCGTCGTAGAGGGCGCGCAGGCGCGGGCCCACCCCGCCCTCGGTCAGGCCCTGGACGCGCAGCGCCGCGTCGAGCTCGGCGGACAGGGTCTTAGCCATATCCTCGCCCATCTGGTGGATTTGCGCGGCGGTGAGGTCGGTGGTGATATTCTGGCGCAGGGCTTCTGCGTAGAAGGCCTCGCCGTCGGGCAGGCGAAAGACGCTGGGCTGATGGCCGGCATGGGGCTGGGCGGCCTTCAGGGCGTCGATCTGGCGGTCGAGCGCCGGGGCGATCTGGGTCTCCAGGATGCGCGCGGCCTGGGCGGCGTAGTCGCCGGGGATGGCGTGCTCCTTGGTGCGGCGGGCGATGGAGGTCGCCAGGGTCGAAGCGGCGGGGGCGGTGGCCCGAAGCTCCGCGATCTGCTTGAGGGTCTTGTCCATCAGGTAGTCGGGCGGGATCACGCCGAGGGCCGCGGCCTGGCGGAAACGGTCGGTCTCCTGATCCAGGCAGGCGGCGAAGGCGTGCAGGCGGGCGATATAGGCGTCCGCGTCGTCCTTGCTCTCCACCACATGCTGGCTGTCCATGAAGTCGGGGACCGACTGATAGGCGCCGGTGATCTGGCTCAGCACATAGGGGGAGATCTGGCCGGCCATCTGGTCCCAATAGGGGAAGCGGGCTTGGGCGGCGTTCTCGGCGAACCAATAGCTGAGGGTGTCGTAGACGGCCTTGGAGCGCCCCGTGGCCGTGCGCCGGTCGATGGCCTGCAGCCGCTCCAGCCGCCGGGCCGAGACGCTGGTGAACCGATGGCGCTCGCGCTCCGAGCGGTCGTTCAGGCGAAACTTGGTCTCGGCATACTTGCCCCGGTCCAGGCCCATCAGGGTGGCGGTCTCGGGCAGGGTCTGCAAGAGGTCCTGGGCGGTCTCGTCGAATAGGACCTGCAGGGCGAAGGCCGGCGTCGGGGCGGAGCGCGCGGCCAGCGGTGCCGCCAGGCCCACGCCCAGGGCAGTGGTGGAGATGAGAAGATCGCGGCGGGTCTGGGGGCGGCGGGTCTGGGGCATGTGCGGTCCATGGAAGCCTAGCTTGCGCAACCGCATAAGCCGCTAGCTTTCCAGCGGCAAGGCGGGCGGGACCCGCTGGCGCCTATCCGCCGGGCCGAGGCCTAAACCCCACCCGCGTGCTCGGCGACGTAGGTCTTGGGGTCCTTGTCCACGGCCTGCACGCCCGTGATGTTGGAGGCCTCAAACGCGGCGAAGTCCACCGCCAGGTCGTGGCGCAGCTGCAGACCGACGTGGCGGCGAAAGTCGGTCAGGCCCTCGCGCTCCTCTTCGGCCATGTGGTCGCCATTGGCCTTGTTGGCCGCGGCGACGGCGGCGAACCAGCCGTCGGTCCCTACCTGATGGCGGGCGGCGGCGGCCACCGCGTCGCGGATCTCATTGTGGTCCTTGATGGCGTCCAGAGTCTCGTCGGCGGCTGAGTTCTTGCCGCCGGCGCCGTCGCCCAGGCGCAAGAGCTGGGGATAGAAGAAGCGCTCCTCGCCCTCGGCGTGCACCTCCAGAAACGCCGCCAGCCGCCGCCACAGGACGCCGAGGACGCGGGCGTCAGACGGGCTGAGCTGGTCGATCATGGCGAACAGCCGCCGCTGCTCGTGGTGGTCGTCGAGGATAAGCTGGGTGATGTCCATGGGCGCCCCGACGGACGAAGCGTCCGCGCTACTAAAGCCATTGGCGGGCGCCGAAGTTCCGCCGCCGCCCTTGAGGTCAGTCGCCGCAGAGGGCCGCATGGGCGATGGGATGCACCGCGCCGTCGCCCGGGACGCCGGCCCCTAAAACCCCGGCCAGAGGCGGGCGGTCGAACAGGCCGTCGAAGGCCGAATCGCAGGCGTTCAGCCCCCCTGCATAGGCCCCGAACGCCGGCAGGATCAGCCGCGACCCGTCGGTGAGGAAGCACCGCCGCCGCACCCCCCGTCCCCGCGCCACGATCTTGGCGCAGGGATGCAGGTGGCCCGACACCTCTCCGGGCTGGAGGTTCGCGCGGGGCTCGTGGCGCAGGGTCAGGCCGGCGACGGCGATCTCGCCGGCCACCACCCCCGGCAGGGCGGGGCCGAAGGCCGCCAGCCCCTCATCGTCATGATTGCCCACCGCCCAGACCAGATCCCTCCCCCGGCCCAGCGCCCCGATGCGCAAGAGGTCGTCGGGCGCCAGGCGCGAAATGGCGCGGGCGTCGTGAAAGCTATCGCCGAGCAGCACCACGGTTTGCGGATTAAGGGCGGCGATCTCGGCCTGAAGCTTCATCAGGGTGGCGCGGGTGTCGTAGGGTGGCAGGAGCTGGCCCCGCGCGGCGTAGCTCGATCCCTTCTCCAGATGCAGGTCGCCGGCGACCAGCATCCCGGCCCCCTCGATCCACAGGGCGCCCGACGGCCGCAGACATACCGGCTCGCCCAGGAGCTCGATCCACAGGGCCCCGCAATCGGAGCGGGCCAGCACGATGGGCGCGGGCTGAGGCTCGATGCCGGCGGAGATGCGGACCCACTTCATCGACGCCTATTATCGCCTCCGCCCCGGGCCCGCCAGATCGAGACGCCTATTTCCAAGTGGCCAAGGAAAAGGATGGGCCGCCGAGGGTGTTCTGGACATCGTCGATGACTTCGACACGGCTGTGGCCGAAGTGTTTGAAGGCGGCGACGATGTCATCTTTTCCGAGCCAGCGCACGCCCTCGGCCAGTCCACCCCAGAACCTTCCCGCGGAACGATCCCGGTAGCCTTTGGCGTAATGGAGCGCCTCATACCCTTCGAACGTTATAGAGCGCTGTTTGTAGCCTTTGCACAAAGCGGGATCGTAGTAATGCGACCAGAGGAATGACTTGTCGGCCGCATCGCAAATAAGCTTGATCAGCTTAAGCGGGTCCATCATGTGATAGAGCACGCCAGATGCAAAAACCAAGTCGAACCTTTCGCCCCCCATCTCAAGAAATTCGACAAAATTCCCCAGCATGAATTTTGAATTGAGCGCGAATATCTCTTTGACGACGAGGCACTTGAGAAACGCCTCGGCATTGCCTTCGATCGCCGTAACCTGAGCGCCCAGCTTTTCCAGCTGAAACGTATGCGCCGCTTCCAGAGGCCCCAACTCTAAAATCCGCATTCCACTCAAACTTCCAAACGCCTTGGCGGCATATTCCGGCCTGGGATCATGGGTAAACAGGTGCGCGTCGCCAGACTGAAGGTCGCCGGGGAGGCTGCTAGCCCAATGGCCTTTGAAGATATCGACCGCATTTTGGGGCGCTGGGAATTCGTCGCAAAATTTTCGAAATTCCACGCCTGTCGCCCCCGTGGAACGCAACTGCAAGACAGGGGCTCCATCGCAATTTTGGTAAATTGGTGCGTTATCTGGCCGACCCGGATGGGGGATGCAAGGATAGAAGCGCCTGCAAAGCCAAGGATGTCTGCGGCTCCCTCACGCCAAGTCCATGGCTTCGGCTATGAGTTCGTCGGCGTTTTCCTGCAGGAGCGCTTCGGCGCCCGCGCCGGCGATGGTCTCGCGGCCGATTTCCAGCAGCACCGGCACGGCGAAGGGCGACACGCGCGTCAGCCGCACCGGGGCGATCCGCCCCTTGATCCGCTGTAACAGCCGCCCCAGCCGCGCCACGTCCAACGTCGCAGTGGCCGCATCGGCGCGGGCGCAGCGCAACAACAGGTGATCCGGCTGGTGGCGACGCAAGACGTCGTAGATCAGATCCGAGGAGAAGGTCACCTGTCGGCCGGACTTCTCCTGGCCCGGAAAGCGGCGCTGGATCAGGCCCGACAGGGTGGCGCACTGGCGAAAGGTGCGCTTCATCATGAAGCTTTCGTCCAGCCAGGCCTCCAGATCGTCCCCCAACATGTCCTCTTGAAAGAGGGTCCCCATATCGAGGTCGTCCATGGACTTTAGCCCCCAGACGGCCAGGGCGTAGTCGTTGGCGACAAAGCCGAGCGGCTGCATCCCTCCCCGCTCCAGCCGCCGAGCCAGGAGCTGGCAGAGCGTGCCGTGGCTGATCCGCCCATCGAACGGGTAGGCGACCAGGAAGTGGCGCTCGCCGCGAGAGAAGGTCTCCACCAGCATCTCGTCCTCAGACGGGATGCGGGAGCGCAGGGCCTGGATCTGCAGCCACTCCTGCACATCGTCGGGCAGGCGCGGCCAACCCGCCCGGTCGGCGATCATCCGGCGCACCCGGCGGGCGAGGTAGGTGGAGAGGGCGAACTTGGAGCCGCCCCAGCTGGGGTTTTTCGCTTCCGCGCCGGGGGCTGGGGTGACCAGACAGTCCATGCCGGAGATGGTCTCGAAGCGCCACACCTGACCGCCGAACAGGAAGGTGTCGCCCGGCGTCAACTGCTCGAGAAACCCCTCCTCCATCTCGCCGATCTTGCGCCCGCCGATGCGCTTGCCGCTGCGGCTGGAGGCGACGCGGATGCTCAGCACCGGGATGTCGACGATGGCGCCCACGTTCATGCGGTGGCGCTGGGCGGTGTCGAGGTTCCTCACCCGCCAGCGGCCGTCCTTGCCCGGCACGATGCGGCGAAAGCGGTCGTAGGTCTGAAGGGCGTAGCCGCCGGTGGAAACGAAATCCAGCACCCGGTCGAAGTCCTCCCGCGTCAGGTCGGCGTAGGGGCCTGAGGTGACGATCTCCGCATAGAGGTCGCCTGAGTGGAAGGGCTCGCCGCAGGCGCAGCCCATGATGTGCTGGGCCAATATGTCTTGCGCGCCGATGCGGAGGGGATCGCCGTCCAGATCGTTGGCGGCCACCGCCTCCACCGCCGCCTGGCATTCCAGGACCTCGAAACGGTGGGCGGGGACCAGCAAGGCCCGCGACGGCTCGTCGAGCCTGTGGTTGGCGCGGCCGATCCGTTGCACCAGGCGAGAGGATCCCTTGGGCGCGGCCAGCTGGATCACCAGATCCACCGCCCCCCAGTCGATGCCGAGATCGAGGGTCGAGGTGCAGACCACGGCCCGTAGTTCGCTCCGCGCCATCGCCGCCTCGACCTTTCTGCGCTGCTCAGCGGCGAGCGAGCCGTGGTGCAGGGCGATGGGCAGATTATCCTCGTTCAGCTCCCACAGGGTCTGGAAGGCGAGCTCGGCCTGGAAGCGGGTGTTGACAAACACCAGCGCCGTCTTGGCGGTCTTGATGGCGGCGTAGACCTCGGGCATGGCGTGGCGCGCGGTCCAGCCCGACCAGGGCACGTGGTTTTCGGAGAGGAGCACGTCGATGATCGGCGGCGCGCCGGGATCGCCGAGGACGATATCTGCGCTTCCCTCCCCCCTGGAGGGGGAGGGACCGAGGGTGGGGGGGACGGGCGCGACCTCCACCGTCTTGCCGCTCGCCCCCCCATCCCCAACCCTTCCCCCTCCAGGGGGGAAGGGAGAGAGCCATCTTCGCAGCATCTCCGGATCGTTCACCGTGGCCGACAACCCCACCCGCCGCATCCCCGGCGCGAACTGTTGCAGCCGCGCCAAGGCCAGGTTCAGCAAATCCCCGCGCTTTGAGGCGTGCAGGGCGTGGATCTCATCCAGGATCACGCATTGCAGATCCTCGAAATAGGCCCGCGATCCCTCCCAGGCGCAGAACAGGGCCAGTTGCTCGGGGGTGGTGAGAAGGATGTCGGGCGGATACAGCCTTTGCCGCTGCTTCTTGGCGACGGAGGTGTCGCCGGTGCGGCTCTCGACGCTGATCTTCAGCCCCATCTCGCCGATCGGGGCCATCAGGTTGCGCTGCACATCCACCGCCAAGGCCTTCAGCGGCGAGATGTAGAGGGTGTGGACGCCCGGTTTGGTGTTGCGCGGCGCCCGTTCGGAGAGTTCGATCAGGCTGGGCAGGAACCCGGCCAAGGTCTTGCCGCCGCCGGTGGGAGCGATCAGCAAGACGTCGCGCCCTTCGCGGGCCTTTTGCACCATCTCCAGCTGATGGCGGCGCGGCCGCCAGCCCCGCCCGTCGAACCAGGCATCGAACCGCTCGGGCAGGCCGCTTTCAGTCAGACGCAGTTGGGCGGCGGCGGCGGGCATCCGTTACCTATATCATGTTCCCCGTTCGTTTCGGCTAGGGGCGCGCCTCTCAATCCACCGCGCTGAGGCGAGACCGAATGTCTTGGTAGGCCCCCTCTATGAGCGCACCCAGCGCCCCTTCGTTCACCGCCTGCCCCCAGCGGAGCTTGACGTGCCGCATACGCTTGCCGGCGCCATCCAAAAGCCCGGCCGGGTCCTCAAGCATCGCCCCATAGAAGAAGCCGACATTCGCATGGGCGCTGAACGCGTCGACATAGGCGAACGGCGCCTCACCGACGCAGGCCGTAGGATGGCCGTCCTGCAGAAGCTCGGTGACGTCCGGTCCCAAGACGCGCATCCTTTCAAACCACGGCTGCACGATCCGCCGCAACTCGCGATCCGGAGCGGAGAACCAGGCGTCGATGCCTGGGTCTCGCCGCACGGCGCTCGGGAAGAGGAGGAGCTTTTCCACAAGTCCAGATTGCCAGCTTGGTTGACGATGTCGAGGGTCTCCCGCGCCGTAGCAGTCGGGCGGCGGCGGCGCCTCTAGCCGGGGTTCAGTTCACCACCCGGCGCGCATCCGGTAGATCCAAGGAGAACGGCGGTACGGCGATGTCGAAGGCTTGGCCGAAGTCTGTGACCATCCGGTAGCTGCCGACCATGCTGCCTGACGGCGTCGTCAGGGGACAGCCCGAGGCGTAGGTGTAGGCGTCGCCGGGCCGCAGGGTCGGCTGATCGCCCACCACGCCCGGCCCTTGCACCTCCTCCACCTTGCCCAGGCCATCGGTGATGGTCCAGTGGCGGGAGATCAGCTGCACCGTCTCAGCTGAAGCATTGACGATCTCGATGGCGTAGGCCCAGACCCAGCGGTGGGCCTCGGGATCGGACTGCTCGGCCAGGTATTGCGGCCGCACGCGCACGATCAGGCCGCGGGTCTCGGCTTCATAGGGATAGTCGCTCATCGATACCTTATAGCTGTCATCCCGGCCGAAGGAGTGTGAAATTATAGGCAATTGAATTAATTGACATAATTTCAATTCCTTTTGCCTGTGTAGGAGTTGTGTAGACTATTTTTACCTGCACAGGGGTTTTAGGCTAGTTTTTCAATCCTCTGGCTAGCAGATGGAAGCGGGTTTTGCACCCGGGGCCGCGATATTATCCACATCGTCCGCGCGTCGGACGGTCCGGCGGGCTTCTTCACAGCCGCCGCGCATGATGGCGTCATCGCGGCCGCCGCACTCAAAAGAGCGATGGCTGCCGCAAGCCTTCCTCGATTTGGCTTCTCAGGGCGGCGAGTTCAGATCGCACGCTTTGCGGATCGCCAAAGCCGCGCGGAAAACCGTCCAACAGCGCCGCCGCACCTGCTTCCTTTGCGGCAAGCATCGTGGCGAAGCCTTCGCCATCATCGGTGATCGGCCCGCACCGCCCCCCATAGCTGTAAGACAGGTCGATGGCGAAACGATAGAGCCCGTCCCGGCATTGCGCGACGCGCACGCTTGCATAGGAGCGTTCCTTGCGGGCGAGTTCATAGGTAGTTTCAGCGGTGTAGGCGCCATAATCGTTGGGCTGTTGCATGAGGTTCTCCATTGGGATGGGGTTGCGTGATGCAACCCTGCCTCGTGGCGAACAGCGGGTGTGCAAGCGGAGTGGGCGCCTTCGCAGGGACCCGGCTGCAGGGAGCGCAGCGACTGAAGCTGGGCGGAAGGCGATCCGAAGCGCGCCGAGGGCGGAGCCCTACGCCTAGCTCCTCATGTGCGAGCTATTCAGGGGATGCTACCCCTACATTTTGTGGTGGGGAAAAGGTTTCGTCTACATCTTGAAATGAGTAAATGCGGCCCTACGTCCTTAACGATCATTGCGCGACGCAGTCGGGGAACGGGGATGAAGATTGAAATTCACGATGTCGATCATGGAGCCTGCGTAGTCGTCACAGGGCCGCGGGGGCATCGGCTCATGCTTGATTGCGGCCAGAGCGGCACGCGAGAATGGTGGCCCTCCATTCATTACTACGGCGAGACCATCCATACGCTCCTACTGATGAACCTCGACGAGGACCATGTTGAGGATCTCGAAAACCTTTGGAGAACGACGGTTATCAAAGCCATCGGGAGCAATCCGACAATTTCTGCGGCGGCTTTGAAGTTCATGAAGCCGAGCGGTATGCGTCGCGGTGTCACTGCCGCCCACAACATCCTCACTTCGCTTGGGCCGGGATTTCACGGCCAATGGAGTGATGACCTCGGCGGAGTGCGTTGGCAGGCGTTCTGGAACCGATATGCTGTAGATTTCACAGAGACCAACGACCTAAGCCTAGCGGTATTTGTGTCATATGGCGGCTTCACCGCGCTGTTTGGCGGCGACCTTGAAACAGCTGGCTGGCGTAGGCTGCTTCAAAATCCAGGTTTCCGGGCGCGTCTGCCTGAAGTGAAATTATTTGTAGCGTCGCACCATGGCCGGGAAAGCGGGAAATGCGATGAGCTGTTCACTTATTGCTCGCCCGATCTGATCGTCTTTTCTGATGGACCGAAGGAATTCGAGACGCAGGAAACGACGCAATGGTACGCCCGCCGCGCCAATGGGATTCCTGATTATTCCCGGCCCCCGACAATCCTGGGCGATCAACCGCGTCGCCGGGTGATGACCACGCGCAGCGATGGCACGATCTGTATAGACGTTGCTGACACTGGGAAGTGGCTCGTGACGCCTTCACCACGGCCAAATCAACTTTACAACGCTCTACAAGCGCTGGGGCTTTCACAGCCGATGACGAGGCCGCTGCTTGGCTGATAAGTTCCAGGAAGCCGTCAGGTCATTTGATGCCTACGAGGTCATTGGGGTTGTCACGCCCGGAGTGGTTGTCGCGCTGATGCTGGCGATAGAATGGCCCCCATTCAAATCCTTGATGGGACCGCAAGGCCTGAGTATCGGTGACTTTGGCCTCTTCATCCTTGTAGCCTTCGTCCTCGGTCATTTAATCCAAGCTGCGGGCAACATTGTCGAGCTCTTCGTTTGGCTTCCCTTCGGCTTACCGACGAACTGGGTGCGGCTCCCCGGCCAATCGCTTGTAACCGCCGCCCAAAGAAAGGCGTTGGAAACGATGGTATCTGAAATGGAGGGAGAGGTGATTGATCTCTCAGGTGTCAGCCGCACCCATTGGCGAGCGATCACTGCTCGTGCCTATGGACGCCTTAAATCCAGCGGCCGGTCTGGCAGAGCGGACATCTCCAATCGCACCTATGGCCTATGCCGTGGCCTGTCGGCGGCGGTGCTCATCTGCTTCGGCTGGTCTCTTTATGAGCATCCCAGAGCATGGACGGAGATTGGACTCATCGGACTGGCAGCTGCTGCCGCACTTTGGCGCATGCGCCGCGCTGGCGTTCACTACGCCAGAGCCCTTGTGTTAGATTTTATCGATTTGTCGAACGGCGCATCATAGCGCCCGGCATTCAATGAATGGCTCGCCTAGCCCGCTCAACAAAATCCGGTGAACTTGGAGCCAACGTGATTGACGAGGTCGCAAGAGACAGAGCGCTAAATCGGTACGGAATTCCACTGTGCCTGCACGTGCCGATCGCGGCTGTCGATGAGGAAGCAATCACCACCTATGTCGGAGATATTGTTCGGCCGCTGACGCAAGGGCAGACCCGGCGAGCGTTCCTGGTGGAGACGCGCGAACAGCCCGCGATTGATCCATGCTACCCAATTTCCGATAAGCCCAGCTCCGTGATATTCCATACGCGGCAACAGGTCTGGGTCCACCACGCCTACAACAGCTATCGGTCGGCGTATCGGCGGGCATTCCCGGGCACCGACATTTCTGGTCTGGTGCTGAGCCATGCGATGAATAGGCGCGTGGCGGCCCTCAAAGGGTTTAACTTTATCCGGCTTACGCCGACCTTGCGCCGCGCGAATTCCAGCAGTGCGTTCTCCGAGAATTGGGGTGTCGCGCTTCACAGCGACACCCACCAAATGGCCGCAAACAAACGTAATGGCGCCTTCATCCAGTACGCCGACCTCACCGAACTCATGCTCATGATGGACATGCCCCTAGGAGGTGGAGTCATGGCCGCAGTGAATGAGGGGCAAAGGCTCATCCGACCGCGGGCCAACGAAGGCTAGGAGAACGCCTGCGAAGAGCGCGATTGTCTACGACTTTAACGCTCCGGTGCGAACGTGAACGTAAGCGTCCGGCTAGCTAACGATGGGACACGCAGGATCGGGCGCGTCAAATGGCAGGCGACCGGCAATGGCGTCGCGTGACTTGAAGATCACGATTTATTGCGCGGGGCCACAAGGGGAAGTTGTGGTACATTCAGCTGGTCGGCGGATCACATTTCAAGGAGCCCACGATGGGCAAAGGTGATTACGAAAAAGGCCAGAAAGACGGCTCGGAAGGCCACCACGATAAACCGTTTGATCTGTTGGATGGTCTTCTCGGCACGGGCGACTACGCTCGCGACAGTGCCCAACGAAATGCGAATTATGAAAAGGGTTACACCAATGGACGAGACAACCCTAAGAAGTAGGTTCGCCTACGGCAGTCCCAGCACCTGATGGCGTTTGGCGCAGCCATCCATACGAACGATGCACTTACCTGCCAAAGGCGCGATGGCCCATCGCGCTTGAAGTCATTTGAGCGCCTTAGCTCCATCGATCATGACGTCAATCACCTTGTCATTGCTGTGATGACCAACATGGGCGGTGAGCGGATCAGCGGCGATGTGGAGGAAGTCAAAGCCGTTGCGATCCATAATGTTCGTGACCTTCACCTTATCAATCCCTGGCACCAGGAAGGTGAGCGCATCGGTCGGATCGCTGAACGCGATAATCTGCTTTGGGTTGGGACGTGCCGAAAGGGGATACGTGCCCGACAACCCTGGCATCGAATGCTCCGCTGAATCCTGACCTTCAGCCCACGCCGAAAGAGCATCAAGGGGTGACTGGCCGACGCCAGTGACGGGTGGGTTCACGAGACCGTGGCTCGGCACATAGCCGTTATCTTGTCCGAGACGACCAAGTTCCAAAAGCGCGAATTGGTTGGCGAACAAATAGATGTAAGCCGTCCGCTGGAGTAGGTCATGTGTGGCTCCGCCG
The DNA here is from genome assembly GCA_026225565.1 of Caulobacter sp. Classification (GTDB taxonomy): domain Bacteria; phylum Pseudomonadota; class Alphaproteobacteria; order Caulobacterales; family Caulobacteraceae; genus CAIOYC01. The sequence goes on from JAMFTA010000110.1 coordinate 21,654, forward strand.
GTGTGCCATGCATCGAGGGTGATAAAGCTTCCGAGGCTTTCGGCGATCAAGACGTATTCATCATCGGCAGCACCACCTGTCCTACTGTCGGTCGCCGCGTATTCGAATGCTTTATCGATAGTCGCTCGGAAATAGGTCTGCATCGGACCGAGGGCGATAACAGCGTCGGACAGGCCCCAATTCATGAGGCCACGTTTGACCGCGCCGTTGGCCCAGGCCGCGCCGCCAATAGGTCGCTTGGCTTTCAAAGCGTCGTTGATTTCCTTCTCGTTTAGCCATGACTGGTAGGGCGCGCCAAGCTTGGTCGTTCCGTCATCTGCCAAGCCCGCACATAGATAAAGATGGTGGGTGTCGAGTCCGCCCAGGCGAGCTTCGGGGGCAACGAGTGCCCGGCATTTGAGGGGAACGGCCAGTGGCCACCAATTCACCTCGTCGACGATGAGAAGCGGATGGCCGCCCACGTTGTAGGTATAGCGGTTCACGAAGGGCGCACCCGTCGCCCACGTTTCATCGGTCCAGATGGGATCAGTCATAAACTTGAAATCGGGTTTGGGGCTGATCGCAAGGCGATGATTGCGCTCGACAACCGGCTCGCCCGCCGCCTTCAGCTCGGGCATTTTGGCACGCAGCTTCTTTTGAAATATCTCCGACAGGCCAGCACTGTCGGAGGCGATGCCATGCACGTAGACGATGTGGACGGGTTTGCCGTGGGCACCCGCGAGTATCTCGCGGAACGACTTCGTATCTTTGAGCGCCTCCGGGCCAACTTCGGCCATCGGCGCAGCGAACGCTGCGCCGAGACCGACCACGGAGAATAGGCCCGCCAACATTTCCCGCAACGCCATCGTTTCCCCCTTTGCGTGTACGCCGGGGGTCAATAAGACGCTACAATCAAAGATTGTCCATGGGCCTCTGGCACGCGTTGTAACTCTGGTTAGTTCTCAAGCACCAACTCTGCTTTGGGTGAACCGTGGGCGGGCAGTAGAGTGGGCGTCTTTGTGGATACCGGCTGCCAGGGCATTGGCGGCTGAAGCCGGGCGGAAGGCGATCCGCCGCGCCCCGAGGGCTGAGCTCTTCCATGAGCTTTTGCAAGTGTTTAAAGAATAGAAATTTACCACCGTGCGAAGCGCGGTGTCCATTTGAGTATGTAGTTCTGTTGGGTCGGGAGCCAGGCAGCGTTGGCGACAGTCGATCAAACTTTCATACGCGGATTGGATACCGCACGAACGTGTTTCGTCACAGGCTTATCTCGGACTAAGCACGGGCGTCGGAACTATTCCGGCCAGATAGGGCTCTCGAGAATTACCTTGGCTGTCTGCCTGACTCCCGGCCCAACAGACCGGGAGTATTTTTATGCCGTGGCGCGGACCTCCTGGCCAATTGCCCAAACGAAGCCCGACAATTCCCGGGCGATGGCCGCCGTGACCACGGTCGGTTGCCACGCGCGCGCATCTTGCGGAACCGTTGGCAAGGGCGCGTCTAGGCCTTCCACGCGATGTCGCGCACCGGCTTTGGCAACCGCACCAGCACCTCCGCCTTTTCCTGGGCGATGCGCGCGGGATACTGATAATTCGGGGGAAGATCAGTGGCGTATCTGATCAGGTGATGCGCGATCGTAGTTGTCGCCGCTTCCAGTGTCAGCGCCTTTGACAGTGCCAAGTACTTCGTTGCACCTGGATACGCAGGGAGGACCTTGATCGATCTCCAACCCATCAGTGTTGGTCTTCGCGTCATAGGCTTGAGTGCTGTCCGGGGCGTCACAACCGACCAGAGCAAACACTAAGCTGAAGAATATCGCCGTCCTCATGGGGCCTCTTTAGCGATGCTGTGTTCAAATTTTTCAAGGAAACAAGCCTGTAGTTGTGCTGGGTGATCGACCTTGCATTGCTGGTAGTAAGCTAGCGCTATACGGTCCTGCGAGGTCGTATAGACGTAGGTTGGTATCGGTACCGTCTTGTAGTCATTGCGCAAAAGTCCGCCGGCGGCCGCCATCCCGGCACCAGCAAGGAAGATCACGACGCCTGTGGACCCGGTCTTGAAGTTAAATTTGACGCTTTCGATCTCACCGGCACCATTCACCCCCCCATCGTTAATTCCAAGGATGACGAGCATCAAGCCCAGACTGATGACCGAGAAGCCCACCTGTATAGTCGAGATCTTCATGATCTGCTTGTTAGTCATCATTGTCTCGTTGGCATGTTCCGCCGACAGCAGCGAAAAGAGCCCATAGTCATTAGCGTTGGCTAGGCGCGGCTTGATGGTGGCAAAGCGCGCTTCAGGCGTGGCGGAAACATCGGCAACCACGAACTGCCGGAGTGTCCGCAATCCGTCATAGGCCTGCACGAGCAGAATGATCGGAAAGACGATCCCCAGCAGTACAACAGCAACGCCGTGGACGACCCCTTGAAACCGATTGAGCCGAAGAGCTTGCGCGGACCGCTTTGGGGATACCGCTTGGTGGGCAAAGTCCGATTCAGTCAAGGGTCCACTCCCATGGCACCGCCACCGCAGGATGCCTACCCCAAATTGTGGTCTAAGAAAATGACGGAATAGGCCCCGGCACCTTGCTCGCGCCCGAGGTGACCAGAATAGTCTCAAATTTAAATACTTGTCGAAATTTATTATATTGGAAATGTGATGGCAGAATTCATTCGACTTTATTCATTAAATGAAATATAGTCAATAAAAAAGGAGGCTTGTAATGGTAGATGAAAGAGAACGGGGAAGCCTAAAAGTAAATGATAATTCGATAAAGATTTCTGATTCTGAAGAGTTTGTTCTCGATGTAAAGGGTAGCGGCTTCAATATCGACATGGTGCTATCGAAAAACGGTAAAAATGTCTGCAATCCATCTCCAACATTTGAGAATTTAGTTTTTTTGAATAGTTTATTGATGAGAAAAGTCGGTTCTGCGATGGTTGATCCCAAACACCCTAGACGGAACGATCCGATTAACGACCTAAAAAAGGTCATAGATGGGCAAGATGTCTCAATTGATATTAAGCCGGGCGAGCTTCCGAGGCTCTGTAATTCAAATATTGGTCGCCACAAATAAATCTTAAGTCGCGCTGTCAAAGAAGTGAGCTAGTAGCGCGACAGTACCCCATAGGGAAAGTGGCCTTACAAATATAGCAGATACGAAGTCCGCCACCAGCAAGTTCTTCGGCAGCCCTATAGCGACATTCAAAATCCCAGCGGTCCATTGAGTAAATGATAGGGCTGCCGCTATTGAAATACCTGGAATATGACGGGCAATTTGAAACACAATGGCTCCAGCCACCAAACTAATTGGAAGGGCAATCGGAACAATCGAAGAGTGGAGCTGCATGTCCGTAATCCGTTGGTTTTCCCGCGAAATCCATGAAAAGAACAACTGAAGTCATGTGGAAGATGATACACACTCTCACAAACATCAAGAGGCAATCTGCATGGAGTTGGCTTGGGTGCAGTAGCGTCCAATGTTCTTGAGATCGGTGCGGCCATTCGCGATGAGGCGATGTCAATGGTGGGGATGGCCTCCATGACCTGGGCGATGCCCGCCTCAACGGGTTTGGTACGATGGCTGTGCGGCCCCCCTCGGCACCGCCGGAAAGCAGCTTCGACATCCTGTGTATCGGATGTGGGCTTCATCCGTTGTTGGGAGCCTGCCTAAGCAGTGGATCGCCGGGTGAAATGGGGCGGCGTTAACCCCTGCCGTCCGACCGGACTGTTGCCGACAAGTCGCAATGGTTGAGTAGTTGCCCTCGCCAAATCAACTAAAACGGGAATCCCTTTCTGCACACGTTGCGCAGCAATGTATAAGTGCACCTTACGTACTTTCTTCGCTTTTCGCGCAGGGTGATCTCGGCATTTCAGGGGAGGACTGTCTGGCCATCTACCATTTGAGACTTAAACTTGTCTCTCGCGGGACGACGCGTAGTTCGGTGGTGGCCGCTGCCGCCTACCGTTCCGGCGAACGTCTCTACGACACTACACAGGACAGGTTCTGGGACTACAAAAAGCCGGATGTTGTCCACACCGAAATTCTGGCGCCTGCGGGAGGGCCGGAGTGGGTGTACAGCCGCGAGGCCCTATGGAACCGGGTCGAGAGCGCGGAGAAACGACGCGACGCGCAGTTGGCGCGGGAGATCGAACTGACCCTGCCTCGCGAGCTTAGTCGGCAGGCCCAGATCGATTTGGTACGTGCGTATGTCCGTGACACCTTTGTCGCCAAGGGCATGGTGGCCGACATTGGCATTCATGTGCCCGACGCCGCCGATGGCGGTGAGCAGCCACACGCACATTGCCTCCTTTCTCTCCGTGAACTGGACGCCACCACGCCAGCGGGTTTCGCCGCCACCAAGAACCGCGATTGGAATGAGCCCCCCGACATCGCCCGCGCGGCGGCGGAGGCGCGTAAGCGCTTCAACGACACCGGCCTTGAGGTGGATCGCGAGGCGCTGGAAGCGATAGAGGCCCAGCGCAATGTCAATGTCTGGCGGGCGGCCTGGGAGGTCTACGCCAACCGGGCGCTGGCGGACGCCGGATCGACGGCGCGCATCGATCACCGGACTTTGGAGAAGCAGGGGATCTTCCGTGCGCCGCTGCCCTATCTTGGCGTCGCCCGGCATATCGAGGCGGCTTACGACTATCTCAAGGAGCGTGTGACCCAATGGGTAGCCGTCAAAAAGCGCGCCGCCCTTTATGCCGACGTGGAGCATTACCAGCGGCGCGACCCGGTCAAGCTGGCGGAGTTCGTGCTGCGCCTGGCTGACATGGCGGAAGGGTTCGCCGCATCGTTCCGCAAATCGCCACCGACGATTCCGGAGGTGCCGCTTGAGCGATGATGATTTCGACCGGATGTTCGGCAGTGTGCCGACGCCGCGCCCGACGCAGGGCGGCTTTGCCGACCGGCTCATGGGGGAGGCGCAGAGCAAGGGCTATCTGCGATCCCCAACGAACCAGACGCCGGACGAGCCGAACGAGGCGGCAGTCGGCGATGGCCCCTACAAACCCTATGGCTATATGCCTGCCGCCAATCTTGGTGAGACCTGCGATGTGCGGCGCTGGATCGACGGAACCGAGGCGGCGGAAGGCATCGAGTTCCAGTACCGATTCCTGATGCAGATCGGCTATGTCGGGGATGAGCAAATCAAGCTCTTTCTGCCCGACTGCATCGTCGTGATTGAAGGCCACAAGCTGCGCGATCTACGCAAAAAACTGGCACGCCGACAGGTGACATTCATTCAGCAATTTTCCGCCTTGGTCTGGCCGCGCCCGGATGCGGGCGAGCCGATCATCGACGCGATAGCGGTCATGAGGCCTGAGGCAGTACGTGGCGCGGGTGGTTAGACCGATCCCTGGAACGGCGCGCCCGCAGACTGGCTGAGGTTACTTCTACTTTCTACGACCGCGTAAGGCCACCGCGAACCAGCGGTTCCGAACATTAAGGCTGGTCGGCGGTGGGTGAGAGACAAACTTTGTCCCGTCATCTCGATGATGGTATGAGTCATTAAGCTAAGTTCAACCGCTGGCATCCCTCGATGACCACTCGGTTTGATCTGGACGAAGGTCCCCGCCACTGATGTGATCAACCACACTTGCGATCTTAAGAAGGCACGATGAACTCGCTGCTATGGTTCGTTCTAACTCACCTCGGTCAGTGGGCATTTACTGTCGCCAGCGCCTGCCTTGCCGCTTGGACGTTATTTCGATTTCTTGGCACCAAGTGGATAGATGCGCACTTTCAGAAGGATCTCGCGGAGTTCAATGCGAAGAAGAATGCCGAGCTTGAGGCGATTAAGAGTTCTCAGGCGATCGAGCTCGAACACCTTAGGGGTAGAATCCAGAGGCTCTTTGACCGAACAGCGAAGCTCCATCAAAACGAGTTCGAGGTGCTCCCCAAAATCTGGGACCTCATGACGAAGGCGGTGTCCGAAACGATCACGTTCACCGCGAGGATGCAGTCCTATCCCAAAATCAGCCACATGGGGTCGGGTGAGCTTGATGAGTTCTTCAAAGCTTCAGAACTGGTAGTTTGGCAGCAGGGAGAGCTGCGCAGCCTCAAAGGAAAGGCTATGGACGACAAACTCCACGAGATGGTCTTCTGGATTCGCCTCCGGCGGGTTGAGAAGCGTCACTGGGATTTTCAAAACTATCTAATTTCGCACGGAATCTTCATCGAGCCAGGCCTCAGGGAGAAATTTCGCGACCTCAGTAATTTGAACTACGACGCCATGACCGAGCGGGGCATCGACCAAGAGCTCGGCGGGTTGCTTGGTCCAGACCGCTTTCCAAAGGGTGATCTGATGCAGCGCGAGGGTGTGGAGCGGATGAACGCCATCCAGGAACTGGTGCAATCCCGATTGTGGGATGCGGAAAAGCTTGGAGCGCGCGCATAGCAGAGCCTGTTCAGTCGTCGGGATGATTGCTCTCTCGCGAAGTACGCGTACCTACCGATCAAAATCCCGTCCGTGATCGGGACCGGCTGGTTGCTCGGCCTCGACGCCGTTCTTCACCCACCCCAATTCCTCCGCGACGCTCTCGGTGGAAGTACTTGGGCTATGGCTCGCCGCCCGGCCAAACCATGGCTCCAAAACAACCTGGTCGCGAAACTCCGTCACGGCGCGGCCGATCTCGCCGAACAGCGCGTCCCAAAGGCCGTTGCCCTGCTCTGGCCCCTTCGCGGCATCCTTGGCCATCTCGCTCCGATCCCTGATCGCTTCATCGAAAAAATATGCCCGCAAAGAGAATAAGCTAAAGAATAGACTCCCATAGGTTGAGTTTGCTCGCGGCTGCGCGCAGTACTGCTACGCTTGCCTCCTCGGGCAGCGCGGGGGCGCGCATGAACTATGTCAGCCATCTCGATACGCCGCTCTTGCGGTTGTCGGCACAGGACCGCTTCGACCTGCGCGCGGCCACGCAAGGCGTGCATATTTTCGGCGGGATCGGCAGCGGTAAGACGACCGGCAGCGGCGCGGCCCTAGCCGCCGCCTATCTACGCGCCGGGATGGGCGGGCTGGTCCTCACCGCCAAGCCGGATGAGGTGGAGCGCTGGCTGGATTACGCCAAGGCCCATGGCCGCGCCAACTCCGTCATCCTGTTTGGTGAGCGCGGCGGCGGGTTCAATTTTCTTGATTATGAGCTGGCGCGCCAAGGCGAAGATGGCGTGGGAAGCGTCATCGAATGTTTGATGCGGGTGCTGGAAGCGGCGCGCAACGCCAGCACCAATTCCCGACCCGGCGAATCCTTCTGGGAAGACACCACACGCCAGTTGCTGCGCAACACCATTCCGGTGCTGCACGCGGCGACGGGGACGGTGCGTATCCCGGATATCATCCGCTATGTCGGCGCAGCGCCGACGACCCAAGCGCAACTGCGCGAGCCGGATTGGCAATCGCGGTCGTTCCTGTTCCAAAGCCTCGTGGCGGCGCGCACCCATCCGCTGCGCCCCATCAGCCAAGCGGACCTGACCAAGACCGCCGCCTATTGGCATGACGAGTACAGCCAGCTCGATCCCAAGACGCGCGGCAACATCGCCATCTCACTCTCCACCGCGCTCGACCGCTTCAATCGCGGGCGGCTGCACCGCGCTTTCGCGGATACCACAAGCCTTGTGCCGGAGCTGACGTTTCACGGGGCCTTGGTGATTATGGATATGCCCGCGTTGAGCTGGAACGATGATGGAATCATTGGCCAACAGCTCTTCAAATATATGTGGCAGCGCGCCGTGCTGGCGCGCAACGGCCTGGCGCAGAAGCACCGCGACCGGCCGGTGTTCTTATGGGCCGACGAGGCGCAGTATTTTCAGAACAGCTACGATGCGGATTATCAATCCACCTGCCGCTCGGCGCGCGCCTGCACCGTCTATCTGACCCAATCGCTGCCAAGCTATTACGCGCGAATGGGCGGCGAAAATGCGAAGGCGCGCGCCGACATGCTGCTCGCCAATTTCGTGACCAAGGTGTTCCACAACAACGCCGATCCCGAGACCAACCGCTGGGCGGCCGACACCATCGGCCGCTCGCTCCAGCGCCGCGCCAATTACAGCGAGGGGCGAAGCTCCGGCGTCTCGCTGGGTATGAACTCGGGCGAGAGCAGCAATTGGGGTTCCAACTCCGGCTACGGCTCCTCGGTCGATGGACAAGGCCGCCACACCTACAGCTCCAATTCAGGCAGCAGCTCCGGCTCCGGCGCGAACTACGGCCGCAATCTCGGGCGCAACAACGGCGAATCCTTAAGTGCCGGATTTAGCGAAACGATGGACTACGAAATCGAGCCCGCCACGTTCAGCCGCCATCTTCGCACCGGCGGCCCGGCCAATGGCGGGGCGGTCACCGGCGTCTGGTTTTCTGCGGGGAAAACCTTCGCCGGCAGCGGACGCAACTATTTGCACGCGACGTTTAAGCAATGAACCGCCCGTCGATCCGCACCTATCTGCTGGGCAATCCGCTGAGCGTTTGCGCCGCCATCGGCACGACGGCTTACTTCGCCTATCGCTGCTGGACGGGCGTCATCAATCCCGTCCTGCCCGGCATCATGGTGATGGTGACCCTGTCGGCATTCAACGCGGCGGGGCGCATCGGCAAGTTTCATCGCTGGCGGCGGGAATGGAACGCCATGAATGGCGGCGAGGTTCGGCAGGGCTTCCGCCTGCCGCGCATCCCCGCTGGCCTGCGCATTGGGATCGGCTCGATCATCTGGGTGGCGCTCGCCATCTACGTCGCCCAGCACGGCGACGAACCCGCGCTGCGACTTCCAACCCTGCTGTTCTGGCTAACGACGGCGCTTCTGATCGCATGGGGCCTCGTCGGCGGGCTCGCGCGCCTGCGGCGGCGCGGCGCTACGCGCGCCGTGGTGGTGAAAATCTGCCAAGGGCGGCCGTGGGCGTCGCCCACCGTCGCGGAGGCCTTCGCCGCGTTGCCTGCCTATTGCTCCATCCTGCTCGTGCCGCCCGGCCAGATACAGGAACACCCCCATGGCTGAGCTGCGCACCGAACTGGTGATGAGCGCGCTGGGAGCGGCTGCGCAATTGGCGATGAGCCATCACGGGCAGAAGCATGAGCAGGCGATGTTATCGCTACGCTCCGGCGCGTTGATGCAGATCACCGACGCCTTGGTGACGCGCCGCGTGTCGGCGGTGCAGGAGGGCTTTCGCGAGGTGCTCGGCCAGTATGCCGAGGATGCGCGAGCCTTACGCGCCCAGCAGGCGGAATTCGGCACGGCGCAGATCCATGCCAGCGATCCGCTGATGCGGGTGGAGCTGAGCAAGCGAGTCCGCGACATCGATGCCGAACTCGGCCGCATCCGCGCCGATGCGATGCTGCTCTACGGTCGGATGACCGAAGTGATCCTGCTGCTTGGCGGCGCGGCGCTCGATCTTGGGCCGGAGCTATCGGGCCAACTGGCGCTGCCCATGCATACGGTGGGCGCGCACGGATGATCGGCACCGCCAAAACCCGCTACCGCAGCATCCGCAACGGCTGGGGCGTGGTGCTCGGGCTGGGATGGATCACCTACTGGTGGCTGAACCTTGCGGCCCGCCACAAGGCCGCCATCGCCGCCTTCGACCATTGCTCAGGGTTTTTGCACAGCATCAGTTGCTCCATGAGCAAGGGGGCCGCTGATGGAAGCTACGCCGGGGGCGTCACCCTCGCGGTGATCACCGCGCCGCTGGCCCTGATCGCCAGCCATTACTTCGCCCGCTGGCGGATGGAGGAAGAGGAGAAAACCGCTGTCCTTGAGGGCGCCAAGCGCGAAGCCGAGCGGGTGGCGACGCAGCGCCAGGAAAGCGATGCGCGATTGGCAGTCGTCGAGCAGGATGCGCAGCGCGCGCGTCAGACGGTCGAGCGCAGCGATTTCATTCATAAGCTGGGCGCGGTCAGCGATTTCCTCGACCTCCTCGCGGGTGAAATCGATCCCATCCGCATCGCCAATATCCGACTGGGTGCGGCGCAGGCTCTGCGCGACCTGATCGCCAAGCACACCATCGACCAACTCGCTGCCCTGATCCGCGCCGACCATGCGGTGCAGGTCAGCGTCACCACGATTCTTCCGCGCCTCAGTGCCGCATCCTTCGATGAAGCGGCGGAGGTGCACGTCCTTCGCGCCGCCCTCGGCGGGGCCGCTGTTCGCCTTTCTGGCGGTTGAAAAGCGCCCGAAGCGGACTTTGGCATCGCTCCGGAAGCCGCCCGGAGTCGCAATTTAGTTATTCAAACCTTGCGATCGCTACTTTTGCGCGTATCCTCTCGCAACGAGGCCGGGGGGCAGAACGTGACTGAGAATCGCGTGGACGAGATCGCGATCGGCACTACGGACGCGGCCGGGGCCAAGGTCGTAGAGGTCTACGCCCGCAATCCTCCCCTCTATGCTGTCTACCGGACCGACCAACGGGTAATGGTTCAGTTCGCCGACAAGCCGGCGCTTGCGACCGACCAGCGCAGCAAACTCATCGCTCTCAATCCGGTGCGGAGCGAAATCAACGGCCTTATCGACGGCTGGCGTGGGAGTGCGGACCCTACGAAAAAGGGCAAGGCTCGCCGCTTCGACCACCGCGTCGCCGACGCGCTCGTGCTCGCACTGGAAGGAGATCCTGCCAGCGCAGTGACGGCACTGGAGGGCGTTAAGTCCGACATTCTAAACGAGCGAACGTCTTGGGCGCGGTTCCTCTATTTGATTGCCGCTTCGGCCGCCGCGGCATTGCTGATCTCGATTTTCCTAGCCGTGGCGACGCCTTGGATCACGAAATTCATTCCCGGCTGGCCTGGCGAAAGCACCAATCTCTGGCTTGCCGGCGGCGCAGGAGCGGTTGGCGCGTTCTTTTCAATCGCGATCACCGTGTCAAAGCGCACGATCCTGACTGACCTTCAGATGCGGGACAACGTAGCCGATGCGATCTTGCGGGTGATCATCGGTGTGATCTCTGGAGCGGTCTTTGAATGTTTGCTGCAGTCGAAGGCCGTCTCGCTCAACCTCGGCTCAGTGAATGTTGGCGATGAGACCTGGACGCTCGTCGCTCTGGCTGGGTTCATTGCTGGGTTTTCGCAACAGCTGGTCCCAGATTTGCTCGCTAGCTCGACGGCAAAGCCTCTCACCTCGCCGCCTCCAGCATCGAACCCGCCAACCAACCCAGTCACGCCGTCCATAGAAAATGTCGTGGCCCCAAAGGGACCAACGCCCGCTCCAGCGCTAGGCCCAGTACCTACCCCTGCGCAAGGTTCTGCACCCATTCCAACGGCCGAGCCGGACGCGGACGAGGACGGCTGCCTCGGTGGCGATGATTTGCCGACTGACGATGTCACGCCAGACGCAGACCTACCGGCTGCGACCGGCGGCGTGGCTGCTGGTTAGACATGAAATATCTCGGAGAACTTGGATGCGGCTAAATTGGCTTCCCCAGGTCCTGCTGGATGCTGGGTTGAAAGTTGCGACACAGGATGGATGGGAGACCCGAGGGCTTGACGTGCCATTCGGCCCCATCGTGGGCGTCATGTGCCATCATACAGCGACCGTGCGCGACGGGAATATGCCCTCCCTCGCAACCATCACTGATGGCCGTGCTGATCCACCACTTTCAGGCCCTCTGTCTCAGCTCGGGTTAGGTCGGGACGGTACCTTCTATGTGGTGGCGTCAGGTCGCGCCAACCACGCTGGGCGAGGTGCTTGGAAAGGCGTCCAATCCGGCAACACGAGCTTCATCGGAATAGAGGCTGAAAATCGAGGCGTCCCGGCGGACCCATGGCCGCAAATCCAGATGGACGCTTATCAACACGGCGTCGCCGCGATCTTGACAAAGATAGGCGCGACGGAGGTGATGTGCTGCGGCCACAAGGAGTATGCGCTTCCTGCCGGCCGCAAGACTGATCCAGACTTCGACATGGATGCGTTCCGCGCCGGTGTCGCGAACATCCTCGCCGGCGCCACGCCGCCGCCAGCCCCTATTCCAGCAACAGACGGAACACGGGTCACGCTTCGACGGGGCGCGAACTCTGACTTGGTCAAGGAAGTTCAGCAGGCCGTTGGTGTGACCCCAGACGGGGACTTTGGCGGAGAGACTGAAGCCGCCGTCCGCGTCTTCCAGCGGCGGCACAATCTAGTGCCGGACGGGATTGTCGGCCCGAACACCTGGGCTTTGATCCCAGCCTAGAGATCGCCATCACTTGGCAAACGGTTCAGGCTTCTGGGGGTGCCTTTATGTGGGATCAATCTGTGATCAATGTGCGACTAGGTTTGGGCATAGCCGGCGCGGTTCTCAGCGCGGGCCTCGGGTGTCTTGCGGTCCTTTCACCATCCAAGTGGGATATAAAAAATATCAAACGCGACGGAATCGCCACGATTTCCGGGATTGTTTTATCGTTCTTTGTTGGCGCCGGCGCTTTGGTAGTCGATGCGATTGAGAGGGGTGAAGCTAGTCGCGCGGACGAAGTGCGCACACTTAAACTCCTGAGTTCAATCTCTCGGTCCCTGTCACCGCTTCAACACGTCAGCGTTGACTTTGAAACATTAATAAAAACGAAAGGGGACTTCAAAGGTATAGTGGACGAGGTCAATCGGGATAATAGCGGCATGGATATGCTAGGCGATCAGTCCATAATCATAGACCTTGCTAGGACACCTATTCCCGCTAGAAAATTTCTTGCTCATGACGGCGCTTCGGATTTGACTATAGCACTTGGTGGTATGATGGGGGCAAAATCCAAAGAAAAGCCACAATATAGAGCCGACGTATTCGCGGGGGTAGTAAGGTACAACGCATCATTTGCAGATGTGGAGAACGATCTCAATGAGTCCGGTGGAAGTGGAAGAATCGTATCAATCGAAGATATTCCTTGCAGCCAAATGTTTGTTACAACCGCGATCCTGCCGAGTTTAGATGACGACGCCCACTTTAATGCTTCGCCTCAATTAGTATCATTCTCGATGAGGGTGGCGAACCGTGAGACTTGGTATTTCGATCCAGACAAAATGACCAAGATAAGTGAAGGCCCGATAAGCGCGACCTATGAATACATGATCCCGGCCACACTGCCTGGAGCAAACGGGCCGAAAGAGTGTCCGAAGGTTCCACGCTAGGGGCGATTTGCAATAGCCATCGTTCTTCGTCGTATCCACGTCCGCCGTGCTTTATCAACGTCTTGACCAAGTTTTTCACCGTCTTGCTCAGTGGACGCGGGGCAGCCGCCGCCAGATGCGCTTGGCGAAGGCGCGCTCCTCCTGACCTACGGCGTGCTGGTAAATGGCGGTGGTTTCCAGCCGTGCATGGCCCATCCAGCGCCGAGTGATCCCGGCAGGAATATTTTCCTCGGCATTGGCGATCCCGAACCCGTGGCGCAGCCCCTTCGCCGTGGCCTGTGCCCCTGTGATGCCCGCCGCAGCCATTGCGGTTTTGACACGCCGCCAGCCGGTCTGCCTGCTCCAACTCCACAGCCTTGCGTCCGGTGCTGCGCCCCGCGCTAGCTTGCGTAACGCGACCATCAGTTCCGGCGGGATAGGCACCGCGCGGAAAACGCGCGCGCGGCGTTTGAGCGTGAGGAAGATGACGCAGCCCGTCTCGGGATCAAGCCGTTGGGGTGTGAGCGCCAACGCCTCGCTGATGCGACAACCGGTGTAGGCAAGCAGATCGCAAAATGTCCGGCTGGGCGCGGCCATGTGTGCGGCGGCGTCAAGGAAGCGCCGCCATTCTCCGCCGCAGACGTACTTGCGCGCGCCGTGGTTGTCGAAGAGTTGGGTCAACCCGTCTGAACCAAACACCATGGTCATGGCCGCCGCTCCGGCCGCCGCGCTGAAACATTTTGCGTGATATTGTTGCAAGGCGGTCGTCGTAAAAAACCCCCGCTGCGGTTGAAAAAATCAGCGCTGCGCAGGGGTAAGCATCGGCACTTTGTCGGCATGTAAAACACGCCTATAACGGTGCATAGCCAAGGCGTTGAGCGCAACAATATCACGCATAATGTAACAATCTCTCATCGATATTTTTGGGATGGGGGGCGATTACGTGGCCAATCTGTACCACGCCAAGATGAGTGATGGACAAGCCTACAACGTCACCACCGACAAGCATCACGATGACCATGATGAGGCGACGTTCAAGCGGCACCTTCTCGACATTATCAAGAGCAGCGTGAGCGGCGTCATATCCGGCACTGTCGTGCATTTCATGCACAAAGGCAGGAAATAGCCGATGGCCGACCTCAAGGCGGTATTGGCCGCGATGGTCGCCGCCTCCGCGCTTAGCGCGGGGGCGGCATTGGCGCAGACCGACGATAGCGCGGTCGCCAGCGCCAATCGCAGCGCTTATGGATGGGCGTTGAAATGCTTCATCGCGGATGGTCATGCCGAGGGCATTCGATCCCGTGCGGGGGATGCAACCCAGGCCAAGTATTATGAAAGCAAGGCGCATCAGTCATTCGATGCCGGGACCAAACTTGGCGCGGTGCTTGGTTTGTCGGGTAGCCAGATCGACGAGGATTTCGGGCGCACGCAGGCGAGCGAACTGCCGCCGATGGTGACGGACCGGCAGTATTTTGCGAAGGCGGTCGCCACGTGCAAGGCGCTGGGGTTGATGTAGGCGGCTAAGACCGCTGCACGCCATTCGAGACAGTCACGTCTGCGGTGACGCCGTGGCCCTTTTGGGATTGATCGGCGACCACCACGCCAGCCGACTTTAAGCTGGCGATAATGGCAGGGTCCACTGCTGCAGACGGCGACGCGTCGAGCAGATCGGCTTCTGGTTTCGCAACGGGGGTGTTGGCAGAACGATTAGAGCTGGCAATTGCGGTCGATAGTGCGGTCTCGCTCTGCGACAAGATGTGGCGTGTTTGACTGAACTGAGGGCTGCGATCCGCCCCGTGCGCGCCAGCATCGTCCAATTGGGCGATCGACAGCCGCGTTGCCTGTAGATCGCCCTCCGGCGTGTTTTTCGCCTTCGCCGCGTCGATGGCGCGATGCCGTTCTTCCTCGCGTTCGCGATAGGCCTTTTTGTCGTCGTCCGACGTGAATTTCAGGCAGTCATCGAAGATCTTCCGCTTGTAGAAATCCTCCTCGAACGAGGTGACGGCTTCGCGCGCTGCCTTGCTGGCAGTGGCGAGCTGCTGGGCCGCGACGGCGGCCTGCACGGTGGCCGCCACTTCACTCGCCTGTTGCGCCAAGGTGGCGGCATTGGCGACGGTCGCGGTGATCCGCGCGGTCATCATCGCAAGCGCTAGCGGGTTTGCTGTATCGATCTGCGATTGAAGTATGGCGAGTGCGCCGAGCTGTGCGTCGGCTTTGCCGATCAACCCGCTATCGGCGTTGGCGGTGTTGCGCAGCTCGGCGAGTTTTGCGGATAGCTGCGCTCGCGCACCGTCGATTTGGGCGCGAAGCTGTTCGCGGAGGCTAGCCTCCGTCTCGGCAGTCTGCCGAGACGATGAAGCATCAACTGCGTTTTGGCGAGCTATAGGTTACCTGCATCGTTGCGATTATATCGTCAGTATACAGAATAATATTTAAGAATTCGTTAATCATTGCCTCGCGCGTGCGATCACCGAAATTCCGCCGTGGACAGCCACCAAAAGCTGGGACGTCCCATATGGCCAGCTTTCCAGATTACCCAGCAATAGCGGTGCTGGGCGGTTTGGGTAGTGGCCTCCTGTGGATTGCCGTTGGGATAGCAGACCAGTGCGTCGAGGCCGTAGATCGCGGCGGGCGGCGTGTGAATGAACTTGGGATGACGGCTCGGGTGGCATAGGGAAGCCAGATTGAGCAACATTGCGACCGAACCGCCGGTCGTGCGGGTCAGCCGCAACGCCTGGCCGACGAAGCGATCCGCCAGGCCGCGCCCATAGGGCGGGTTGGTGACGATGTGCCTGGCGCGCATCGTTGGCTCGCAGAGGAAGTCGATGCCCGGTACGCCAAAGCCGTAGTCAGCGATGTCGGTGGCGATGACATCATATCCGCCAGCGGTCAGTGCGCGAGCGATAGCGCCGTCGCCACAAGCAGGCTCCCAGATCGGGCCGTCGAACTGTTCGACAGAGAGCAAAGCGCGGACGGCCTCGGGTGGCGTTGGATAAAACTCGAACGGCGCGCGGTTCGGGTGGAGCCGGTCGCTCGCCCCGAAGGGCGAGCGATGGTTTGCATGGTCGACAGATGGAGCGCTCATGCGGCGTCTCCTTCGAAGGTGGTGGCGTTGTCCCGCGCGGTGATGCGGCGCATGACGATGCGGCCTTGAAGCGGGACGGCGTCGCAAATGATGGTGAAGCCGTTGCCGTCCTGATGCAGCCACGCGGCGCCAATGGGCGTCCAGTTTGCTTTGTCGCCATCGCCCTGGACGCGATAGAGGCGGTGATCGGGCTTGCGGGCTTCGGTGGCGGTTTGCTTTTTCATGGTCTGTCTCCTTCATGTTGGCCGCAGGACCATCCCGCGGCTTGATGGGGAGAAAGGAGGCGACGGCCTACGAGGCGGCGGTCACACCCCGCGCAGCGCCCGCAGGGAGCGGAGCCACGCGCAGACCGCAGGTCGAGCATGGCGAGCTGGGTTTACCGATGCCGGGACGGCGCCAGAACGCTCACCTGAAAAGCCGTGATGGTCCTGCCCTTGCCGTGAAGGTCAGACCAAGAGCAAACCGCGATCTTCCAAGCCTGTGGGCCACGCTCCGCTGTTGCTGAGATCGGCGAATGTAAACGCCAGACGCAACGGCCAGTGATGGCTGAACGGCCAGGCTCTTGATGCATGGCGCACCAATCCCGCTGTCTGCGCGCCCACGATGCACGAACGGGATGAGGGAGTGTCGCCGACCTCTCGGCGTCTGCAAGGCGGCTCGTTTCCGCAGTACTCTACGAGGCTTTGTGCAACTCCGCCCCGCTGCGCGGCGTGACCGGCCTGTGCCGACGACGAATCTAGGATCGGCAGGAAGTCCTCATCCGTCGCGCATCCCGCGCGCGGCCAACAGAGGAGGGTTTATGACATACACCGACATCGCGGCACTCATTACAGCAACCGCTGGTCTGGTCAGCGCCATCGCCCAACTCGTCGCAGCGATAAGGCGGCGGACGCGAGGAATTCCCCATCAGGAGGCGCTCAATGAAAACTTAACACAATTGTAACACAATTTATATTTGCAAAGTGTACATTTATAAAATTAATATTTGTATTAAATAATGGAGATGGCCATGACGCTTACATTAAAAGAATATCAATGTCTCGCAAAGGCACTTGAATTTAATAATGCAATAATTGCTACTACCGGCTTTGGAAAATCAAAATCGGTCACTAACGAGTCGAGCGCAGTTTTGCTGGGAACGCTTATGTCTAATCTAATTACTACCAGTTACTTCCGATGCGTGGACGAAAAGACGACGCCCGATGCGCCTCCCAGCACACCAAAAATAAAGCACACGGAACGTTCCCGGCATTGATTGAGGTGACAACGTCGAACTATTCTCCCTAAAGTCGAGGGCGGGGGAGATATGGGGGAAGCGCTAAAGACGGCCGAGGCGGGTGCCTCGCCGGCACCTCTGGTTTTGGTCAAATCCAAACCTTACACCGATGCAGGGAAAGCCGTGCCTTCCCTACGGGGTGATGAGAGCAGTGTAACACTCAGAATTATCCAATCCGCACTGAATCAGTCGGAAGCAGCCGCAGCAAACGCTGCAGCTACCACCCGTAGTGCTGAAGAGAGAACCGCCGAAGCCACAGAGGGTCTCGAATGGTGTACATGGGCCCTCGTGCTTGCTGCGGTCATCGCATCAATCATTTCGATTTGGTCGATCACGATGAGTCGGAAATCAGCAAGAGAGAGCGCAATCTTAACGAGGCAAGCTTCAGAAATCGCGGTGAAGAATCAAATTTCGAACGTTATTCTACATTGCAACGTCCGATATGACGAGTTGTATGAATTCAGATCATCGATCGAAAGTGAATTTAAGACGCTTCCATTTTTGACAGGTGACGAATCGCGTACTCAGAGGGCTTCCATTGAAGCTGCGAATAAAGTGAAAGTGAATAATTTCTTTTCACGTTATTGGGGGTTGAAGAGTGATCAGTTCGACTACTGGCTCGCTGGGAATGTCGATCCAGAAACCCTTACAAGTTGGCTGGTTTCGGTTCCAAAATATTTGGATAAGGGAGAAGTCGGCGGCGTGCATTTTCGCACTGGTTGGTTTGGCGAAGGAGGCGACGTCGGTGTGGCTAACTTCCATAAGGCCGTAAACCCAACACTTTACGCGTTTGTGAATGCGATGTTTGATGTTGTAAATAGAAAAGATACCAGCACTAGTTATATCGTTGCTTACGTAATAGCTTTCCTGTTGGCGGCCGAAGAAAATAAAGGAAATATTATTGGAAAGTTATCTGTATCAACTGCAAGATTTACAGTTAAGGAATTCTTAGATTCTAGAGGTGACGTCAATTTAAATAATAGAGTTAAATATATTCGGCCAACCATTGATATGCGAGACCTAATGTATAGATCATCTGAATTGTAAATCTTGTCCGGATATCGCCGCCACAGCTAAATTTGCGCACGGCGCGCCGACCTCTAATCTAGAGCTTTACCTGGTATAAAACCGGCCTCAAGCGCTTTAATTGGTGCAGACGGCCGGAATCGAACCGGCATGGGTAAAATCCGACGGATTTTCTACTGAGTCGGATTTCGCCGCCGCTGATGTTCGTGGGCGGGATTATCCCTTTACCACAACCCGAATGCCTTAGCTCTTGCCCGTCTAGGACCCCAGACGGGGGCTCCTCGGCTTGCTGCATTGCTTCGTTCTCAAGGAGAGCGAAAGCCAAAACCAAGGTAGAAATGAAGGGAAGACCTCACCCCCCCCCATCCCAGAGGGCCAGCGGCCCGATGGGTGGGGCTGAGGAAGACGCCAGCAGGTGGGTCGCGCCGTGCACGTTGCGCCCTGTTTCACCTGCAGGCTTTGCCGGTCGGTCGATCAAGCTGCACCAGCGGCGCATCGTCCGAACGGCGGGAAAGAGTAACGGCGCGTTGCGGGGCGGCGCATCGATCTCGATGCTGTTTCCCGGCCCGCCGCGCGCCGTTGCGTTAGGGTTTGGTGCGCTTGGGCTTCGGCATGACCTTCGCCTTCGCGGCGACAGTATGGGCGGCTTTGGTCGTGTCGGTGGTCGGCGCGGCCAACTCCGGCAACGACTCCCAGCCGACGATGTTGTGCAACACGCGGTCGGCGTGGCGCAGGGCGGTCGCATGGCCGTAATGGTCCTCGATCATCTTGACCGAAGTCCCCATCTGCTGGGCCAGGAAATACACGTCGATGCCCTCTTCGAGGCGGAAGGTGGCGTAGGTGTGCCGGAAACAATAGGTCGAGCGTGGGATGCCGTTGCTGCCCGCGCGCAGCCCGGCATTCTCGAACATGCTCTCGATCAGCGCCTGATAAAGGCTTCCGGCGCGTTTGCCGTTGTGGGTGGTGAACACGAAATCGTCGAAGGCGGGATTGCCGACGATGATTTTGGGGTCGCCATCGTCATCCTTCTCGGTCTTGGATTGGGTGCGCGCGATCTCGCGGATGCGGTTCAGGTAGGTGAGCACGGAGGGCGGCGCGACCAGTTGGCGCGACTTGCCTTTGCCCTGCACGAACAGCACCCCATAGTCGCGCCCGTGCTTGTCTGTTGTCGGGGTGATGTCGCCCCATCGCAGGTTCTTCGCCTCCGAGGGCCGCATCCCCGTATTGCACATGATGAGCATGAAATTATGCGCCACGGTGCGATACCAGCGGCTGGCGGACCTCTGCGCCTTGGGCGGCAGCTTGCTACCGTCCGCGTCGCGTTCTTTCCCGTTCGCCCAATCGCGCGAGGTCTCGTAGAGATGGCGGTATTCTTCGCGGCTAAACGCGTCGCGCCGCATGACCTTGAGCTTGGGACGATCATCGAAGCGCTGCGAAGCGGGCGCGTATTTCTTCTTGATGGCGTAGTTCATCACCGCGCCGAAGATCGACATCTCAAAGCGGATAGTGCTGTCGCTGACGAATGGCACGCTCGACGCGTCTATCACCGGCTCGCGCTCGCCCTCGTCGCCCGCGCGCTTCGTCGGATGCAGCCCGCGCGCCACGCGCGCCCGTTGCCGCGCCGCCTTCTCCTGAGCGATCAGCGTGGCCGCAAGCTCCGGCGATACAGCCCGCACGCCATTGCGCACGTTGCGCCCCCTTCCATTGGCGCGCCGCCATGCCGGGTAGTCGTCCCAGGTCACCTGACCGATCTTGCTGACTTGCGTGGAGCCGACATAGCCGTTCAGCACCACCTCGATAATGGAGCGCATCTTCTCGACGCGCCCTTCGCTGATCCGGTGGCGGTCGGCGCGCTCCTCCTGCGTCGCCAGATACTCCCGCGCCACCGAGAGGAACGGTCGGTCGAAAATCGGAATACCGTCCTCCAGCCGCGCCTGAATTTTCATGTCCTGCTTCATGGCAAGCTGCCGCGCCGTGGCGGCGTCGGCGGTCTTGAGCGCCACCGTCTTGTAGCGCTCCGCCTTCGGCAGCTTGATGCGGCAATACCAGTTGTGGTGCGCCACATCGGCGCGCCGGAAGATGATGAGGCCGGGATAGATCGTTTCCTTGTCCACGATAAACCCGCCCGCCGTGCGCGTCCCCGCCTTGCGTGGTCGCCCCCGCCGCGCGGCTGTTCCGCGTGCCTGCGCCAAGGCGGGATTTTCGCTATCGATGCTGGCCATATCTCCCCCCGATCTGTGCAAGTTCTGTGTAACTCGCGCCGCTAATGCATTGATTTTACGTCGCAGTGCATAGTTCGTGCAGAAAAATATAGCAAAAATAGTTGAATTAATCTAATGGTTTGTTAGATAGTGTTCATCCCGGCCGGAGCGAAGCAGAGAGCCGGGACCCGGATGCGGTAGATGAACGCTGGGTCCTGGATCAGCCCTGCGGGCTGTCCGGGATGACACCGCAGTTTAAGCGGCGTCCAGCGCCCGCGAGATATCCCGCGACAGGTCTCCCAGCCCCTCCAGCCCCACCGACAGGCGCACGCACCCGGGGGTGACGCCGACGGAGAGGCGTTCCTCCTCGCTCATGGAGCGGTGGGTGGTGGTGGTGGGATGGGTGGCGAGCGACTTGGAATCTCCAAGGTTGTTGGAGATGTCGACGATCTGCAGGGCGTTCAGAAAGTTGAACGCCGCCGCCTGCGTGCCGAGATCGAAGGCCAGGAGGGTGGAGCCGGCGCTCATCTGCTTCTTGGCCACGGCGTACTGGGGGTGGTCTTTGCGGTGGGGATAGAAGACGCGCCGGGTCGCCTTGTGATCGGCGACAAGGTCCGCCAGGGCGGCGGCGGAACGTGTGGCCCGGTCGACCCGCAGCTCCAGCGTCTCCATACCCTTCAGCATCACCCAGGCGTTGAACGGCGACAGGGCCGGGCCGGTATGGCGCAGCAGATCCTTATAGGCCTCGTCCATCAGCGTCTGCTTGCCGAGGATGGCCCCGCCCAGCACCCGGCCGCCGCCGTCGATATGTTTGGTGGCGGAATAGACCACGATGTCGGCGCCGAGCTTTAGGGGCTGTTGATAGAGGGCGGTGGCGAAGACGTTGTCGACCACCACTTTCGCCCCGACCTCATGGGCGATCTTGGCCACCTCCGCGATGTCGGTGATTTCCAGCAAGGGATTGGCCGGGGTCTCGATGAAGACCACCTTGGTGTTGGGGCGGATGGCGGCGCGCCAGGCGTCCAGATCCGGCCCGTCGACCGAGGAGCTCTCCACCCCAAAACGCGGCAGGTGCTTATCCAGGATCCAGCGGCAGGAGCCGAACAGGGCCCGGCCCGAGAGGATATGGTCGCCGGCCTGCACCAGCCCCGTCAGCGCCGAGGAGATGGCCGCCATGCCCGACGCGGTGGAGCGGCAAAGCTCGGCGCCCTCCAACAGGGCGAGTTTCTCCTCGAACATCTGGTTGGTGGGATTGCCGTAACGGGAATAGACGAACTGCGGCCCGTTGGACGTGCCGGCGAAACGGGCGTCCGCCTCCTCCGCCGACTCGTAGACGAAGCTCTGGGTGAGGAA
Organism: Caulobacter sp.; assembly: GCA_026225565.1. Lineage (GTDB taxonomy): Bacteria > Pseudomonadota > Alphaproteobacteria > Caulobacterales > Caulobacteraceae > CAIOYC01. The sequence goes on from JAMFTA010000110.1 coordinate 43,624, forward strand.
GAGGGCCTCAGAGGTCTCGCCATAAAGCGAGCGGGTGAGGCCGCCCCGGATCAGCTGGGTGGCCGGCTCCCAGGCTTCGGGCGTTTCGATTGGCGGCGTGCTCATGGCGGGTCTCGGGCGGCTCAGGACTGGCCGCGCAGAAACGACCGGGGAGCCGCGAGGTCAAGGGCAGGAATTCTGGCGGGGTGGTGAGGCGGGCCACAAGGGCGGCGGATGATCAAGAGGGCAAGCTTCACCCCAGCCAGTCCTCGCACCGCAATCCCTCCACCCGCCGAAATTCCGCATCGCCGGTGACGACGATCAGCCCAAGCGCCCGCGCGTGGCCGGCGATCAGCAAATCATAGCCGCCGATGTTCTGGCCGGCGCGCTCCAGGGCGGCGCGGATGTCGGCGGCGTGGTCGGCCGCCGATACGTCGAAGGGCAGCACCGTCAGGCGGGCGGCGAAGCGCTCGACCTCCTGGCGGTTATGGGCCGGCTTGGCTGATTTGGCGGCGCCGTGCAGCAATTCGGCAAGGACGATGGTGGAAATGCAGAGGCCGTCAGCCTCCTGATTGAAACGTTCCTGCAGCGCTTTCGGCCGATCCCTCAGCACCCGGATGCAGAGGTTCGTATCCAGCATATAGCGCAGCACTAGAGGTCTTCGCGGGCCAAGGCGTCACGGATCTGGGCCGCAGGTTGCGCGCGCGGGCCGAGATCGACGCCGGGAGCTTCGAAGAAGTCGTCCCACTGGGCGTCGGCGGGGGTGATGATGCGACGGCGGCCGTCGCGCACGATGGTCACTGCATTCACACCCTCCGGAAAAGCCACCTCCTTGGCCAGGCGCACCGCCTGGGAGCGGTTGGATTGAAACAGGGTGGTGTTGGCCATGGGTCACCCCTCTTTAGTATATCCCAATTGTATATCCACAATCGGACTGACGTCAAGCCTGCCCCCTCGCCCATTCGCCAAGCTAGCCCCTTGCCAATCGCCGCCGCCTCGGCAAAGTGCCCGGCCTTGCGTGATGGGCTCCATGACAGACACATCTTCCCCCGGCATCCTGCCCTATCAGGCGATCCAGGCCCTGATCGAGACTGGCGCCATCGCCGCCGAAACCCCCTTCATCGACATCCAGGTGCAGCCGGCGAGTCTCGACTTGCGGCTGGGGACGCGGGTGTGGCGGGTGCGAGCGTCCTTCCTGCCCGGCATGGGGCGCACGGTCGCCGAGCGGCTGGCCGACGTGGCCATGCACCAGCTGGACCTGACCCACGGGGCTGTGTTGGAGCGGGGCTGCGTCTATATCGCCGAGGTGCAGGAGCGGCTCCGGCTGCCGGCTGGCGTACAGGCCCGAGCCAATCCGAAAAGCTCCACCGGGCGGGTGGACGTGTTCGTGCGCCTGCTCACCGACCATTCCGCCGCCTTCGATGACGTGGCCGAGGGCTACGCCGGGCCATGCTTTCTGGAGATCGCGCCCCAGACCTTCTCGGTCTTGGTGCGGACCGGCACGCGGCTGAACCAGCTCAGGCTGAAGCGCGGCGATCCGCCAAAGCTCCAGATCCGCAGCGTCGGCGTCGACCTCACAGGGGAGATCGCCGGTTTTCGCGCGCGGCGGCACGCGGGCGTAGTCGACCTCGACAAGGAGGACGGCCACGATCCGAAGGACTTCTGGCAGGCACTGGAGCCCAGACCCAATCGAGAGGGGCGCGGGGAGCTTTTGCTCGATCCCGGCGAATTCTACATCCTGGCCTCCAAGGAGGCGATCGAGATTCCCGCCGACCAGGCGGCGGAAATGACCCCGATCGATCCCTCGGTGGGGGAGTTTCGCGTCCACTACGCCGGCTTCTTCGACCCCGGCTTCGGCACCGAGGAGGCGGGCGCCACCGGCTCGAAGGGCGTCTTGGAAGTGCGCAGCCACGAGACCCCCTTCCTGTTGGAAGACGGGCAGACGGTGGCGCGCCTGGTCTATGAGCCCCTCACCGAGCGGCCGACGCGCCTATACGGCTTTGACGGCTCCCACTATCAGCGCCAGGGGCTGAAGCTGTCCAAGCATTTCAAAGCCTGGCGCTGACCCCTAGCCCTGGCGCACCGCGGGCGCGCCAGGGATGAATGAAAGGACCGGCCTAGCGGGAGCCGAGCTGGGTGGCTTCGGCGACGGCCATGCGGGGGGCGGAGAGGCTGCGCAGATCGGCGTCGGCCTTGGCGATGGTGTCGTTCACGCAGCTCGCTTCGGACGCGACGGCGTAGCCGCCGTAGTTGAAATTGCTGAAGCGGCAAACCCTGTAGGCGGCGTGGACGATCTCGGCCTGGACGGTCTTGGCGTCTTTTCCCACGACGCTGATTTTCACATCTTCAGCCTGGGCGACGCCAGCGAAGGCGAAGACGGCGGAGAAGGCGACGAGGGCGGTCTTGATGGAGTTGGTCATGATAAGGAGTTCCCAATGAATGTGGAAAACTCCTCCCCGGAAAGCGACTCTGTAGATTGGCCGCCTGAGGACAGGATCGCACAGGTCGGGCCGTCGCGATACAAAAAATTGGGCGCCGTTGTCAAAAATATGGCGCGGCGCATCATATGATGACGAATCGGGCAGGCTGGTCAAATAACGGTCACCCCCGGTCGGGGGCCTCCCGACCGGAAAAGCTCATATTAACGTCGATAACCCCTTCCCCTCTGCTGCGGCGCAGCATATATAGCCCTTGCCCCTTTTGGGGCGTTTCCTCCCTGAACTTGGCCGCGTCCTCGGGCGCGGCCACTTTTTTTGCCTGGATATCGGGCGATCGCGCATGGCGCCGCCCGACGGTCGCCTTGCCTAGTTGAGATTGTCGGTCCGGTGGATGAAGGCGGCCACGTTGTCGTGCAGCGCCTTCAGCGAAGCCTCGTGGGCGTAGACCATGTGGCCGGACTGATAGTAGCGATACTCGATATTGCCCTGCAGGCTCTGTGGAATCGGCAGGTGGCGCATCTCGACGATCCCCTCGTAATAGGGGGTGGCCAGATCGAAATAGCCGCCGTTGAGCATCACCTTCAAGGTCGGATTGTATTTCATCGCCGAGGCCAGGTCGGGCATGACGTTCAGGATGCCCGGTTGCGGCGAAGTCGCCCCCGGCGGCTGGTGATCTGAGGTCCAATCCTTGCCGACGTCGATTTCCGGCTTGAAGATCCGCCCCTCGCCGTAGCCCAGGGTCTTGCGCACATAGTCGTTGAAGGCTGAGACATAGGCCGATCCGATCGACGCCGATTGGGGATCGTAGTCCGCCTCGCGGCTCAGCGGGTCCATGCTGGGGCCGGAAAAGCGGGTGTCGAGCCGGCCGGTGGTCAGATCTTCGGCGTCCTGCAGGTTCTTCTCGAACTGGCCGACGTTGATGCGCAGATCCGACTTCAAGACATAGGCCACGGGCAGACCGGTATATTGGCCGATCTTTTCGGCGATGGCTTGGCGGCGGGCGGGGTCCAGCGACGATCCGGCCTGCAGAGCCATGGCGTAGTCGGTGTCGGCGAACTGCTCCACCTGATGCAGGAAGGCGACGAGGTCGGCCGGACGCTGCCCGGGCAGGCGGTTGTGATACCAGGCGGTGGCTGCGTAGGTGGGCAGGGTGACGATATAGGGCCCGTCCGTCCCCGGGTTGAACTGCGGCGTGTCGCCGTTGAAGTCGAAATTGAGAATCTGCGAGAGCAGGATCACGCCGTTGAAATCCACCGCCCCGCCGGTCTCCAGCGCGTTCACCACCACCGCCGAGCGGGGCGTGCCATAGCTTTCCCCGAACAGGTACTTGGGCGAGTTCCAGCGCCCGTACTTGGAGAGGAAGCCGGTGATGAACTCCCCAAAGGCGTAGGCGTCCTGGTCGATGCCGTAGAAGGCCTTTTCCTTGTCCTTGCCGGCGATGCGGGAAAAGCCGGTGCCCGGCGCGTCGATGAAGACCAGGTCGCTGGCGTCCAGTAGGCTATAGGCGTTGTCGATCAGGTTGTAGGGCGCGGCCGGGGTGTGGCTGTCGTCCTTGGTCACCACCCGCTTGGGACCGAACGCCCCCATGTGCAGCCAGACGGTGGAGGAGCCCGGACCGCCGTTATAGAGAAAGGTGATCGGCCGGCCGGCGGCCGGGGCGCCCTTCTTGAAATAGGCGACGTAGAACATCGAAGCTTCGGCCTTGGGATTGGCGTCGTCGCCAAGGTCCTTGGCGGATTTGTTCTCCTTGTCCTCGCGCGTCGTCGCGTCGTCCCAGCCCTTGGGATGCACCACAATGGTCCCGGCCACGGCGCGGTAGTCGACCCTTTGACCCTCGATGGTCACAGCGCCCTCGCTGTTAGAGCTTTCGGAGGCGAACAGGACCCCGTGATCGGGCGCCGCGCTCGCCCCCGCGTCGGCCTTGTCGGAGAGGGACGGCTTGGGAGGCGTTGGGGCCGCTACGGCGCAAACCGCGGCAAAGGAGATCGCCGCAGCGAACAACAAGGTTTTCATCAGCCCACCCCAGCATTAATCGCGAGGCCTTGATCTAGGGCAAAGCTCAAGGCTACGCCAAGCCGCAATCGAAGCTGAGCCTGGGGAATGGCGCCGGGTGACGCTTGACGCGTCAGACCTTGATGTCGAGCAACGAGCCCAGCATCTTGTCCGCCGTCTTGAACACCGAGGCGGAGGCCTGAAACGCCTGTTTGGACAGCATCTGATCGACCGCCGCAGCGACGGGATCGGCGATTTCCCGCACCTGCCGCACGGCGCTGGCGTCGAGCCTTTGACTGGCGGCCATCATCCCGGCCGCGCCGATGTTGAGTAGGTCCATGCCCCGGCCTTAGGGCCGCGCTGGTTAAAGGCGCACGCACCGAAGTGGTTACTGGCGTGGTTTTTTGGCCGATCCTCGGCGCGGGCGCGAAGGGCGTCGCCTAACGGGCGCCAGGGTCACGGACGTCGGTAAGGGGTGGTGTAGAGGACCGCGACGGTCAAGGAGACGGCCAGGCCAACAAGGTCGAACATGGGGATTGCGCCGATCGCGAAACGTCCGCTTTTGCGTTCGCTGCACGTTGCAGTCTCGGTTTGCGAGGCCAAACCCAACGCTACATCCCGCTTGCAAGCTTGACCATAGGGATTTTCAGGCCGAGGGCCCGCCATGGCGACGCAGGATGCTTGACGCAAAACTGAAATCTAACGCCCCACGAAAGCCAAGCTGATCGTCCATCGTCTGCGGTCGGTAAAGCCTATCATGCGGGGAAAGCCATTGGCGGGTCTGAGTACGGAAGAAGATCAGGCCTTGACGCAAGCCAGGGCGCGAGGCGGAATGAGCGTCGCCCTCTATCGTCAGGGCGTCTTTTCCGAGCCGGACTTCATCCGATTCGGCGTCCTGGAGCGGCTCGTGATCCGGGGCTTTTTGACCTATCTGGGCATCCAGGGCGATCAGATGAACGCCTCCTATCACTATGGCCTGGCCCGGCGAACCACCGGGCGCGCGCCGGCCCAGGCTCAGGGGCTGGAACGTCGGCGAAGCGCCGCCTGATCCCTGGCGTCCGCCTTCGGGGTGACGTAGCATCGCATTTGCGGGGCGGGGCAACGCGCCGCGCCACGCTTGGGTCTAGACGGAACAGGACCGGCCATGGCCACAGTCGAACCAGTGCTGACGACGCCCCCGCGCCATTATTCGACGATGGGGGCGATGTGCGCGGACCTGATCGTGCATGTGGTGGGCCTGACCTTGGCCCTGGTCGGCGGCATCGTCCTCCTGGCGCTGGCCGTGCGCAGCCATTCGGTGAGCATGATCGTCGGGGTCGCCATCTATGCCGCGGGTCTCCTCGCCATGCTGGCCTTTTCCACCGCCTATAATTTCGCCGCCCCTCGGTTTCAGCCGGTGCTGCGGCGGCTCGACCACGCCGGCATCTTCCTGATGATCGCCGGCTCCTACACCCCCTTCACCACTCAGAACCTCTCTGGCGGCTGGGCCTGGGGCATGACCGCCGCCGTTTGGGCGATCGCCGCCTTCGGGGCCCTCGGCAAGCTCTTCCTGCCCACCGTCGGCCGTCGCCTGTGGGTGGCGGTCTATCTGGCCCTAGGCTGGCTGGCGGTGATCGCCGTCAAGCCGATGCTGGACAGCACCACCTGGCTCGCCCTGCTGTTGCTCGGCATGGGGGGCCTGCTCTATTCCACCGGCGTGATCTTCTACCTCAACAAGCAGCTGAAGTTCTGCCGCGCCATCTGGCACGGCCATGTGGTGGCCGCCGCCGGCGCCCATTGGGCCGCCATCCTCGTGGGCGTCGTCCTGGCCAGGAGTTGAGCGTCGGGCGGCGCATCGCACCCCTCAACCGGGGCGGCGCATCTCGAACATGGCCTCAGGGGTGATCTCGGCGTAGTCGCCCATGCGCCCGGCCCGCAGGATCGGACGGGCGGCGGCGGTGTCGTAGACCCCGTCGACGATCAGCCGTCGGTCGATATGCACGGCGACCACCTCGCCCAGCACCAGCCAGGTTTGCACCGGCGAGCCGTTGGCCGCCACTAGCTGGATCAGTTGGGTCAGCCGGCATTCGAAGTTCACCGGGCTTTCCAGCACCCGGTCGGCGGCGACCAGCCGGCTCTGCACCGGGGTGAGGCCCGAATGGGAAAACTCGTCCACATCCGAGCCCACGGCGGCGGAGGTGGCGTTCATCCCCTCCGCCAGGGGGCGCGTCGCCAGGTTCCAGACGAATTCGCCGGTGGCCTCTATATTCGCCACGCTGTCCTTCCAGCCGATGCTGGAAAAGCCGACGATGGGCGGCCTATAGTTGAAGGCGTTGAAGAAGCTATAGGGGGCGAGGTTGCGCACGCCGTCGCGGCTCACCGTCGAGATCCATCCGATGGGACGAGGGCCGACGATGGCGTTGAACGGGTCGTGGCTGAGGCCGTGGCCGCCGCACGGTTCGTAGATGTGGGCGGTCTCGTCGGCCATGATCGTCCATGCGGGTGGGGGCGCTCCATTGAGCGTCGTTGGCTCAACGCTATAGTCGGGGAGGCCGATTTGCGCGGGCTTTTTTAGGCTATGGTGGATCGCTGGGCGCCAGCAAGCCGTTACGGGTGCGGATGTAGGGTCATTTTAAAGGAGTGGTCGCGGCGTGGGTTCATCACTGAAAATCTTGCCTGTCATCATGTCCGGCGGGTCGGGAACCCGCCTCTGGCCCCTATCGACCGAAGCACGCCCCAAGCAGTTCCATGCCCTGGCCTCCGACCTGACGATGATCCAGGATACGGCCCTGCGCTTCGGCGCCGATGATCGCGTCGATTTTCTCTCCCCCCTGATCGTCTGCAACCTGCGCCACGGAACGCTGGTGCGAGACCAATTGCGGGCGCTGGACGTGAGCCCCGCCGCCATCGTCCTTGAGCCGTTCGGGCGCAACACCGCCTCGGTGGCGGTGATCGCCGCCGCCTGGGCGGCCGAGCACGCGCCGGGCGCCATCGTCTTGCTGCTGCCCGCCGACCACGTGGTGCTGGACGGCGACGGCTTTCGGGGCGCCGTCGGACACGCCATCGCCGCTGCCGCCGACCACATCGTCACCTTCGGCATCGAGCCCACAGGCCCCGAGACCGGCTATGGCTATATCCAGAGCGGAGAGCCCCTTTACGAGGGGGCCTTCGCCGTCGCCCGCTTCGTGGAAAAGCCCAGCCGAGCCGTAGCCGAGGCCTATCTGCAGGACGGCGGCTATTCCTGGAACGCGGGCATCTTCCTTTACCGGCCCGAAGTCTTCCTCGGCCAGGCGCGGACCTTCTGCCCCAAGGTCGTCGACGCCGCCTTGCGGGCCCTGAAGGAAGCCGCCCACGACGGCCCCTTCCTCACCCTGGAAGAGACCGCCTTCGCCGCCTGCCCGTCCGAACCCATCGACACGGCGGTGATGGAGAAGACCGACACGGCCGCCGTGGTGCCGTGCAGCGTTGGCTGGGCGGACGTGGGCTCGTGGAGCGAGCTTTGGCGCCAGGGGCCCCTGGACGCCCAAGAGAATTTCCTCCGCGGCGACGCCATCTTGCTGGACACCAATAGCTCACTGATCTGGGCCGACGGTCCCATCGTTTCGACCATCGGGATCACCGATCTGATCGTCATCGCCACGGGGGATCATGTGCTGGTCCTGCCCAAACATCGCGCTCAGGACGTGAAAAAGATCGTCGACGAGTTGAAACGAAGAGCCGCCCCATGAGCGCGTCACTGCAGACCGCCGCCGACGCCCTGGACCTCTGGCTGAAGAGCGCCGCCCTGCCCCTTTGGTGGGAAAAGGGGGCCGATCGCCTCCACGGCGGCTTCTTTGAGCTCTTGTCCCAGGACGGCGAGCCCCGGGCGGTCGACCGGCGCGCCCGGGTGCAGGCCCGCCAGATTTACGTCTACGCCATGGCCGGTCGGCTGGGATGGACCGGTCCCTGGCGCGAAGCCGTGGCCCATGGGTTGGACTATGTCATGACCCGCTATCGCCGGCCCGATGGCCTGTTCCGCACCCTGGTTCACGCCAACGGGTCGCCGGCGGACGACGCCGTGTGGCTCTACGATCAGGCCTTCGTGCTCCTGGCGCTGGCCGAGGCGTCCAGGGCGCTGCCGGAGCGCAGAGACCTTCGCCCCATGGCCAAGGCGGTGATCGCGGGGCTTGGCGACCGACAGCTGGCCGGAGGCGGCTTTTCCGAAGCCTCGCCCGAGCACCCCTTCCAGTCCAATCCGCACATGCACCTGCTTGAAGCCTGCCTGGCCTGGAGCGAGATCGACGACGATCCCCTCTGGCCCGCCCTGGTCGATGAGATCGCCGGCCTGGCGCTTGCCAAGTTCATCGACGGCGACGGCGCCCTGCACGAATTCTTCGCCGAGGACTGGTCGCTTGAGCCGGGGATCGACGGCCGCATCGTCGAACCGGGGCATCAGTTCGAATGGGCCTGGCTCTTGGAACGCTGGTCCCGGCTGCGAGGCCGCCCCGACGCCCGCAAGGCAGCGCGGCGGCTCTATGAGATCGGCGTGACCCACGGGGTGGATCGCCAGCGCGGCGTGGCGTTCGACCAGATGCTGGACGACTTCTCCATCCATCAGCCCAAGGCGCGCCTGTGGCCCCAAACCGAGCGGATCAAGGCGGCGATCATCCTGGCGGGCTCGGCCGAGACCCCGGCGGATAGGGCCGCCTACCGGGAGGAGGCGGTGGCCGGCGTCGCCGGTCTGCAACTCTATCTGACGACGCCGATCGAGGGCCTGTGGCGCGACAAGATGCAGCCCGACGGCAGCTTCATCGACGAGCCGGCGCCGGCCAGTTCCTTCTACCACATCGTCTGCGCCATCGCCGAGCTGCAGAAGCCGGACTGATCGCCTAAAGGCCCCGGCGCAAGGGCAGGAGGTCGGGAAAGTTCGCCTCCCGCTTCTGCTGCTGGGCGGCGAAGGCCTCCTGCATCAGGGCTGGCGAGAACATGCCCACCTGCCAGGTGGCGATGTAGTCCAAGGCGTCCTTGATCGAGTGGTCGCGGGCATAGTTGATCATCACCTTGGAGCCGGCCACCGCCAGGGGCGCCTTAGCGGCGATCTCGCGAGCGGTCTCCATCACGTGGGCGAGGAGCGCCTCGTGGGTGTCGAACAGGGCGTTGACCAGGCCGATCTCCAGGGCCTTTTGCGCGGGGAGGCGCCGGCCGGTGTAGGCGAGTTCCCGCACCCAGCCCTCGGGGATCAGCTTGCACAGGCGCGGGAAGGTGCCCACGTCGGCGGTCATGCCGATGTTGATCTCCTGGATACAGAAGAAGGCGTCCTTGGTGGCGTAACGGATGTCGCAGGCCGAGGTCATGTCCACCGCCCCGCCGATGCAGCCCCCCTGAACGGCGACCAAGACCGGCATCCGCGCCTGATCCAGGCACGAGAAGGCGTCCTGCAGGGAATGCACCTGTCGCCGCAGGCTCTCCCCGGCCGTCTGCCGCTCCGCCTCCGTGGCCGCCACGCCGCCGCCAAGGCCGCCGGCAGCGAACACCGACAGGTCCATGCCGGAGGAAAAGTGCTTGCCGGTGGAGGAGATGACGATGCAGCGGGCGCGGGCGTTGTCGTCGATATCCTTCACGATGGCGGGCAGCTCGTTCCAGAACGCCCGCGTCATGGAATTCATGGCCTCCGGGCGCTTCAGCTGGATGTGGGCCACGCCGGCGTCGATGGAGACGGTGAAACAGTCGTAGACGCCCTCGGGGGTGTGAGCATTCATGGCGATCTCCCTTTTGCGCGGCAGGATAGGCGATTGCGCGCCGCCGGGAAGCCAAAGATATGTCTGAAATCCGACATATCGATCTTGCTTGAGCGGCGGACGAGGCCCACTCTACCGCGCCGAGGCCTAGGCATACGCCCCTTTGTAGAGATGCGATCGACGGCCGGCGGAAGTGACCATGTCCCAGAACAATTCGCTGTTACGGTCCCTGTCGCCCGAGGATTTCGCCGTCCTCGAAAAGCACCTGCACCCCGTCGCGCTGCATAGCGGCGCGGTGCTCTATGAACCTGAAAGTCCGGTGCAATGGGTGTATTTCCCTGAAGAGGGTCTGATTTCGCTGATCACGGTCATGCTTTCAGGCGCCCAGGTGGAATCCGCCGTGGTCGGACGCGAGGGCGGAGTCGGCTTTCTGGAGGCTGCCGGCGCGGGAATCATCTTCTCCCGCGCGATCGTGCAGATCGATCTGGTGGCGCTGCGCGCGCCCGCCTACGCCTACCTCGCCGCCTGGAACGCCAGCGCCTCTCTTCGGCGCACCATCGCCGCCCATGTGGAGCTGACCATCGCCGAGGGACGCCAGACCATAGCCTGCATCGCCCACCACCCGGTGGAGCAGCGCCTGGCCTGGTGGCTCTTGGAATGCCAGGACCGCACGGGACTGGAGCGCCTGCCCCTGACCCAGGAGTTCCTCAGCGCCATGCTGGCGGTTCAGCGCACCACCGTCACCCAGTTGGCCAGCGCCTTCAAGGCCGACGGGCTGATCGACTATTCCCGCGGCGTGATCACCATCCACGATCGGCCGGGGCTCGAGCGACGCACCTGCGAGTGCTACGCCACCAGCCGCCACTTTCGCAAGCTGATCGAGGGGCGGCTGACGCCCGAGCAGGCCGCCGTCGGCCGGCGCAGTTGATGGAGCCGGAAACACCCGATACGGTGAACGAAAAAAGGGTGGAGAATGGACCGCGCCAGGGCGCTCATGGCGCAAGCCCGTCAGCAGACGGGACTCGCCGACTTCGGTGAGGACACCTTCCAAGAGGGTTTAGAGCGCCTCACCGCCGCACTGGATCGGGAAGCCCGCCTCAACGATCTGGGGCGTGGGGCGATGGACAGCCAGATCGTCGATCTCTTGTCCCAGCGTTTGCAGGTGGAGGACTGGTATAGCCGCCACCCTGAGATCGACGAGGGCGAAATTCGCGCGCCGCTGATCGGGCTTGGCCTCCCCCGCACCGGGTCGACAGCCCTGGCCCATCTCCTGGGCGAAGATCCCGCCGTCCGTTCCATCGCCACCTGGGAATCGATGCGCCCCTGCCCGCCGCCGGACGCGGCGACCCTCAAAGGCGATCCCCGCATCGCCAAGGCGGAGGAGAGCATGGAGCGGCGCGCCCGCCTCTTTCCTCGAATGACCGCCATGCTGCCCAGCACGGCGACCTCTCCCACCGAATGCCAGCTGTTCATGGGCTATGACTTCAAGTCGCAGCTGTTTCAGGCCTTCGCCCATATTCCGAGCTATGTCGAATGGCTGAACGTTACGGCCGATCTTGTGCCGACCTACGGCTATGTGAAGCGGGTGTTGAAGCTGTTGCAATGGCGCTGCCCGCCCGATCGCTGGCGGCTGAAGAACCCGGCCCACAGCCTCTTCATCGGGGCGCTAAACAAGGTGTTTCCCGACGCCCGCTTTGTCATGACCCATCGCGATGTGGCCGCCGTCATCCCATCTGTCGCCGATCTCTATATGGAGCTGCGCACGGCCTATAGCGACGATGTGGACCTGCCGGCGATCGGACAGGAAGCCAGCGATTTCTGCGCCCTCGGCATGGAGCGCATGATCGCCTTTCGCGATGGGGGCCAGGAGGGCCGCTTCTTCGACATCCAGTTCGCGCCCTTTCAGGAGGACCCCTTGCCGATCATAGGGGACCTCTACGGCTTCCTCGGCGAAGAGCTGACGCCGCAGACGCGGGCGCGGATGGAAGTCTGGCGACGCTGCACGCCGCGAGACGCCGGCTATCGGCGGACGGACATGGCGCGTTTCGGCCTGGACGCCGACGCTCTACGCCAGCGGTTCCAATTCTACCTGGACCGCTTCGATGTATCTTAGCTCGAACCGAACAAGGTGAAGCGATGACAGCGCCCGACGCAATCTGGACTGGCGGATTGCCGCCCGAGACCGACTACATGCTGCCGGGAAAGCCGGACGATCCGGAGATGCGCGAAAGCGCCTCGATCTGGCTTTTGGAGGAAGGCGGCGCCTTCGCCTTCCCGCGCAACGGCATCGAGGCCCAGGGCGCGGTTTGGGATCGTCACCGCTTCGATTGCAACTTCGCCTTCGCCGGTGGGCGGGTGCTGCGTGAGAGCACGCGGGGAGAGACCCGTCCTTCGGTCGGCCCCGATGGGCGGTCCAACATCCTTGGGGTCGGTCCCTTCACCTTCACCTGCCTGGAGCCCTTCCGCAAATGGCGCATCGCCTATGACGGCGAGGCCTTCGCCGGCACGGTCCAACAACAGATCGCCCGCGCGTTCAGCATCTATGCCGATCAGGGCCCCTACGATCACCCGCGTGTTCCGGTGGCCTATGAGGTGGAGATCACCATGGCCGCGCCGGCCTGGATCCAGGACTACCGGCCCGAGAAACTCTCAGGCATGAGCGAGCAGGAACGCGCCGACGCCGGATCGATGGGCTATGGCTATCGGATCGAGCAGATGTTTCGCGGCGAGGGGACGCTGACCGTCGATGGCGCGACCCGCAGCTTCAAGGCCATCGGCTCGCGCATCCATCGCCAGAGCGTTCGGCCCATGGCGGCGTTTCGCGGCCATTGCTGGCAATCGGGCATCTTTCCTGACGGCCGGGCCTTCGGCTACATCGCCTATCCCCTGCGCGAAGGGGAGGTCGAAGAGCAGCGTCACAACATCGGCTATGTGGTCCAAGATGGGAAGCTCTACCCGGCCAAGGCGCGGAACATCCCCTTCCTGCGCACGATCCGCGCAGGGGGCGACGATGTTTCGGTGGAGCTGGAGTCGGCGTTGGGCGTCACGCGGATCGGCGGGGTGACAGAGCTTTGCACCTTCCACCTGGGCAACGCCGCCGTGAACGGCTGCAACAATGAGCAAAGCGGCGTGCGATACAGCCTCGATGGACAAGAAACGTTCGGGATGATCGAACGCTCCTCCCCCGCCGCCCTCTGTATGATCGTCGACTGACGAAGGCGGCGGTTCGCGGGTGCGCCAATCGATGGCGGGTGAACGGCTATGGTTACCGGCTGTTTACCCAATGCTGCGTTTCTCATCGGGTTCAACGTTTTCAAGCCGAAGCCTTTAAGGAATCCGCCATGTCCTGCGACGCCGCCGCCGCCGGTATGATCTGGCTGGCCAGCCTGGGGGGCGGATCGCCCCCGTCCCTGGCGCCCGTCTTCAGCCCGAACTTCGTCCTGGCCAGCACGGCCCCGGTGAGCCACCTGATGTCAGAGCCCCTTTATGCCGGCATCGTCGACAAGGCCAAGGGGCTGAAGGCCATGGTGGAGGACTATCGCAAGGCCGCCACCGCCGCGCCCTTGCCGAAGTTCGAGGACTTCAAGGCCCGCATCGACGCCCTCTCGGCCCTCGACATGAAGGGCCACATCGATCTGGCCGCCCGGGGCACGGACGGCGACCTGAAGTGCATCCTCAAGGGCATCAGCCAGGACCTGCCGAGGAAGCTCGCCGAACTGTCCGCCGCCACGACGCCCAAGGACCGCGCCGCGGCCCTGGACGACATGTTCTACCTCTTGCGCGACAATGTGGAGGTGATCACCACCCCGGCGTCGGTGACCAGCTGATCGGCCGAAAGGTCTCTCATCCGTAAAAAGCAAAACCGCCGGGGCCTGGACCCCGGCGGTGAAGGTGTCGCTGAAGCGTCGATCAGAACCGGTAGGCGGCGCCGAAGGTGAAGGTGCGGCCCGAGGTGGTGTAGACCTCTGGGCGCTTGACGTGGATGTCCGCCCACTGGGTGATGGCCTGGTTGGTCAGGTTGATACCCTCGACCACAAAGGTGATGTGATTGCCGAGGTTGTAGTGGGCGGCGAAGTCGACGTTGGTGGTGGCGCCCATGCCCTCGCCGATGTTGCCGTTGCCGCCGGCGTTGATGAGGTAGTCGGACCGGTAGGCGAGAGAGATGCGCGCATCCCATTGCTTGGTGGCGTAGTAGAGGGTCGAGTTCACCGAATATTTCGACAGATTGTACAGCGGCACGGAGATGATGCTGGTGGCGCCGTTCGCGGTGTAGGTGTTGTCCTGATAGCCGTCAGCATAGGTCATGTTGACGTTGGCGCCGAACTTGTCGAAGGGCGCGGGCAGGAAGTCGAAGTCGTGCTGGGCCGCCAGCTCCACGCCGGCGATGTCCGCCCCCTTGCTATTGATAGGTCGGGTGTAGCCGTAGAGGATCGAGCCCGTCTGTCCGGGCAGAAGATAGGACAGGGGGTAGCCGGTGGAGCCGTAGGTGACGGTGCTGGACTGGCTGACGACGAAGGATTCCATGTCCTTGTAGAAGACGCCGGCCGAGAGGTAGCCGCTCTTGCCGAAATAGTATTCCACCGATGCTTCGGCTGAGTTGGCGGTCATTGGCTTCAGGTCGGGATTGCCCGCTGAAATGGTGCCGCCGATAGCCGAGTTGTTGACCGTGGCGGCCGCAGCCAGGTCCGACAGGGCTGGACGGCTGACGTTGCGGTCGGCGCTCAGCCGCACCAGGAAGTTGTCGGTGATATTGATGGCGATGTTCGCCGCCGGCAGGAAGTCATGGTAGGTGTGCTTGGCCGTGATCGGCGCCAGCACCGCGCCGACGGTCTGCGTGCCCGACGAGGTCAGGTCGGTGGAATAGTAGCGCACGCCGAAGTTGGCGCGGGTGACATAGCCGAACAGGGTCGTGTCCACGTCGTACTGACCGTAGGCCGACACGGTCTTCTCAGCCACCTGATAGTCCGAACCCGGCTGATTATAGGCCGCCGTCAGATTGGTCGGCTTGCCGATATAGTTGTAGAGCGAATAGAGGTCGCCGACCACATAGCGGGCGTAGCTATCCTGACTGAAGAAGCCCTTATAGATATTCGGGATCACCGTATCGACGTTGACCGGCGACAAATTGTAGAACTGCTTGTTGTAACGCTGCCAACCGGAATTGGAAAAATCCTTGTACATAGCGCCGACCTTCAACGCCGAGCCGTTATCGAACTTATAGATCAGATCGCCCTTGCCGGTCTTGTATTCGCTGGTGATGCCGTTCTGCTGGGCGTCCGCCCGCATCAGGTTCCAATTGTTGACGTCGGTGATGTTGTCATAGGTATTGCTGGGAGACTCTGAGGTGTCGTTGACGTTGATGCTGTGGTTTTTCGATTCCAGGTAGGTTTTGGCAAAGATCGGCAGGGAATAGACCGAGCGGGAATAGCCGCCCATGAACTTGGCGGTCAGCTTGTCGGTGATCTTGTAGGCGCCGTTCAGCACGGTCTGATAGAAGTTGGTGGTGTCGTTTTCGACGTTGTGCTCGCTGCGCAAGTCGACGCCCGTATAATTGCCGGCCACCAAGGTGTTGCCGCGAATTGTGGCGGACTGGACGATCTGGGCGCCGGTGAGGTTGCCGGTCAGGCTGTTGGTGCCGGAGGCGGCCAGGGCGTAGTCGCTGCGGTCGTTGGTCAGCTTGCCGTAGAGGCTGTCCAGATCCAGGGTCAGGCGACCGCCGTCCGGATGGTATTGCAAGGAGCTGGTGATCCCTAGGCGCTTGCGGTCGGTGTACCAGGTAGAGAGGGTGTCGGCTTGCGGCGCGAAGATCGTGCCAGATTCCAAGAGGGTCGCGTTGGCGGCGCTGACGCCGGGACCGATGTTGGCGGCGTTCGCCTTGATCTGCGACCAGGCATAGCTGCGATAGCCGTATTCGTTGGACTTGTTCTCGCTATAGGCCACCGACAGCAAAGCGCCGAACGGGCCCCAGCGGTCGGAAACCAGGCCGACCACCCGCGGGGTGACGCCTGAGGCGTTGGTGTTGTCCTGCCCCTTGGCCGAGAGCACCATTTCCGCACCTGGATAATCGAAGGGCTTGGCGGTGGACAGCTGCACCGTTCCGCCGATGCCGCCCTCGTCCTGCTCAGCCGCATAGGACTTTTGCACCGTCACCCGGTCGAACAGTTCGGAGGCGAACATGCTGTAGTCGAACGAGCGCGTGCGGCTGACGTTGCCGCGATTGTCCATGCCCGAGGCGGTGTTGCTGAGCACCTCCATGCCGTTCAGCTGGGTGCGGGTGAAGTCGGGACCGAGGCCCCGAAGGGCGATCTGGCGGCCTTCGCCGGCGTCGCGGGTGATCACCACGCCGGGGATCCGCTGCAGGGATTCGGCCAGGTTCAGGTCGGGAAAGCCGGCGATGTCGTCGGCGTTGATCACGTCCTCCACGCCAACGGCCCGGCGCTTGACGTCGCTGGCGTTGGCCAGGCTTTGACGATAGCCGCGCACCACCACTTCGCTCGGCGCGGCGTCGGTTGAGATGGGTTCGTCGTTGTTCTCGGCGGCCTTCTTGGTCTTAGGCGCGATCTTCAACACCACTGTGGCGCCATCGTCCGAGGCGATGATCAGGGGCGTGCCCTTGAGCAGCATCTTCAGCGCTTGGGTGGGCTCATAGGATCCCTTGATCGCGGGGGTTTTGACCCCGGTCAATTGGTCGGTAGGGGCCAGGATCTGCACGCCGGCCTGGCGGGCGAACAGCGGCACGGAGGTCACCGCCGACTGAGCCGAAACGTCGAAATCACGCGTCTGGGCGTGGGCGGCTTGGCTTATGCAGGCGAGCGCGGCGCCGGCGAACAGCGCCTGTCGCATGGTGTTGTAGTTCATGAAAGATCAGCCCCCAATGGAATTGCCCGCTCTTGTGCAGAGCCCAGACGCAAACCTATTGTTGCGCCTCATTCCCTAGATGCTTTGGGCGATGGCTCCCGCCATATGTAATAAAACTTTTACAATATATTGAGGAACGCCGGTCATGCGGCTTTATCGGTACAGATAGATGCTCTTGTTTTTCTGCTTCAATTTGGCGCCGAGCGCCAAGGAGACGGCGTGAGAGAAGCCTAAGGGGTCGGTGGCGGCGAACAGGCCCGACACATGCTCCCCGGCCAGGCGCCGGTCCTTGATCACGATGCGGCGATCGGAGAAGCGGGCGAATTCCGCCACGGCCGCCGCCAGGGTCTGCCCCTCGAACGACAGTCGGCCCTCACGCCACAACAGGGCGCGTTCGGCGGCGTCGGCGGGCACGGCGGCGATACCGACCAGGACGCGGCCGCTGTCGGCGCCGGCGTCGGCGCCGATCACCCGCACGCTGGCCTCTTCTCCGCCCCGGACATAGACCAGGTTGTCGATGTTGGCCGCGGGTTCCAGGAAATCTGCAAACGGCCCGCGCGCCCTAGCCTGCGGGCGCTCGATGGAGACCAGGCCCTCGGTGACCAGCACCTTCATCTGACCGTCGTCCAGCAGGCGCACGCTATAGGCGGTTCCGACGGCGCGGGCCTGGGCCTTGGGCCCGACCACCACGAAGGGGCGGGCCTTATTTTTGGCCACCTCGAAATAGGCTTCGCCATGCAGCAGCCGCACCAACCGCTGCTCCGGCCGATAATCCACGGTCACCGCCGAATTGGTGCTGAGGGTGATGCGCGATCCGTCCTCCAACGGAATGACCCGCACCTCGCCGATCTCGGAATCGAAGCGGCGCGGCTTGGCCACCGAGCGATGGGTTTGCAACAGCAAGAGCGAGCCGGCGAGTCCGGCGACGGAAGCCGCCATCAGCCCGCGCCGAGTGGCGGTCGCCGGGCCGCTGCGGGCGCGACGCGGAGGGGTGTCTTGCAGGCCGTCCACCGCGAACAGGACGGCGCGCGCCCGGGCGAAGGCGCCCTGGCAGCGGATGTCGCTCTTCAGCCAAGCGTCCAAAGCGGCCTGTTCATCGACCGCCAAGGCGCCGCCATCCAGACGGGCGACCCAGTCGGCCGCTTGTTTATCGATGGTTTTCGCCGCTGGCTTTGGGGAGATCACGCTTTGCTAAACCCTTTTCCAAGCTAGATGCGCGGGCTGCCCCATTTCCCCCACGCCCAAACTCCGCCAGCAGTAATTTTATTCCGCGTGCGATATGCTTTTCGATGGTGTGTTCCGACAACCCCATGCGCCGGGCGATCTCCCGCTGGGACAGTCCATCGATCCGACGCATGACAAAGGCTTGGCGCGTCTGGCGCGGCATGGCCTCGATCGCCCGCCGCACCCGATCCAACTCCTGGCGATGCAGCACGGTCTCCTCGGGGGAGGGTTCGTCGATCATGGCTTCCAGGGCGTTGATATCGGCGACCGCCCGGATGGGCACCACGGAGGACCGGCGCAGCTGCTGCAGGATCACCGAGTAGGCGACCTGAAAGGCGTAGGTCTTGATGTTGCGGATCGAGTCGACCTCGCTCTTGGCCGCCAGGATGGCGTAGGTCTCCTGGACGACGTCATCGACATCGAACCCCAGCGACGCCTTGCCCCGCAGCCACGCCCGCAGGGCGCCTTCATGCGGCAGCACATAAAGCCCCAGCCATTGCGACCGCTCGTCGCTCACATAACCCATAAGCCGCGCTTTTTCGTACCCACTCAAAGGCTGAGCCCATGCATTGGATGCGAAATGCGTGTCGTTCCTCCATGCGTCATAAAAAATTGATCCGGCCTCAGGGACGCCATGACGCGATCGCCTCAGCCTCCGCGCGACACTGGGCCGGGTCTGGCTTGGCGCCGCCGTCGCGAGCGGCCTGCAGTTCGCGCCGCGCGGCGTCGGCATCGCCGCGAAATTCGACCGATCCATGCTCGGCGGCGACCAGGGCGGCGGCGAGCATCGAGGCCGCCTCCACAGCACTGAGGCTGTGGGAGCCGCAGGCCACTCGGCTCTCCATGAAGGCGCGCCCGCGGATCAGGATCTCGGGCGCGCGCTCGGGCAGGAGCTCGGCCAGCACCAGGGCCGTGCTCCACCCCGCCGCCGCGTGGCCGGAGGGAAAGTCGGGATTGCCGGCCAAGTGCTCGGTCTTGGCTTCGCAGATATCGCCCTTGGCCCGCTGATAGGGACGCTTGGCGCGATAGTGGAACTTGCCGGCGTCGACCAGAGGGCCGCGGTCGGCGCCCAGGCGCTCCAGCAGGCGCTCCACCGCCGGCGCCTCGCCGGACTTTAACTGCACGCCCAGAGCGCAGGCGAAGGTGGTCAGGGGCGGATCGGTGACGTCGCGCTGGGCCAGCCGCCAACGTGGGCCGCCCTCAAGCCTGCGGCTTTTGGCGAACACCTCAAGATCGGCCCGCGCCTCTGCGGAGCCCGGCCGGGGCGGCGCTAGCGTCAGGTCCAGGGCGTGGGGCAGCAAGGCGCCCCCGAGGTAGCCGGTCGCCGCCATGGCTTCCACCGCTGTCCCTGCGCAGCGATCCCCCATGCGCTGAGGATTGCAGAGCGCCGCCGCTCCCCCGGCCAGGCCGACCCGATAGCCGCCGGCGAAGCGCGGGTCGGGCCGCATATAGTCGGTGGAGACATATTGAGCGCCGCCGGCAAGGGCGGCGTCGCGGCGGCGGGTGTCGTTGACCCGCGCCTCCTTGGTGTCGCCGTCGGCGCGGGTGCGGACCAGAAAGCCGGCCTTCACGTCCACGGCGATGCGCGCCGCCTCGCCGACCGGATCGTTGAGGGTCAGATAGGCGGCGGCGGGCGAGGCCTCGTCGGTATTGATGAAGAAGACCCGTCCTTCCAGCGAGCGCCGGTCGCCGCGATAGACGGCGACCTTGTCCGGCCCCTCGTCCATGGCCAACAGCAGCTTGCCGCGCGCCTCGCCCAGGCGCGGCCAGTTGTCGTGCAGCACCGCCTCTCTGAGGGTCGGATAGGCGCCCTGCACGTCGTCGGGGGTCACCAGGTCGGCGGAGGCGAAGACGGAGCGGATCTCCGCATCCAGGGCGTCGGCGGCGGCGGGGGTGAAGGGCAAGGCCTTGACCCCGGCGGGGAACGGCGAGGTGTCGGTCTTGATGTTGAACATCAGCATGATCGGCGCGTGACGCGGATGGGCCTCAGACCACCCCCGCACCGCTTCAAGGCAGCTGACCAGGGTCAGGCAGGAGCTGCGGAAATCCACATCGGGAATATGCAGCACCTTGAAGCCGGGCGCCGCCAGCGCCGCCTGCATCTGCGGCGAGACGCCGGTTCCCGCGAAGGTCGGCCCGAGCGGATGGGCGAAGAGCCCCCCTTGGGGATCGTAATAGACATCGATCTCCAACTGCCGGGTGCCCGCGTCCAGTTGCGCCGGAAGGCTTGGATGGCCGTAATCGACCAGCTGGGCCAAGGCTTGGCTCTGCTTGGCGATGAGGGCGAATTCAGCGTCGGGGATCCGCTGCTTATAGCTGTTGTGGGTGCCGACGAGGAGAAGGTCGTTCAGGCGCAGGTTGCGATCCATCCAGGCGTCCGAGCAACCCGGCCCGGCGTCTTTGACCTCATTCGCGTCGATCCGGCAGGGAGAAGCGGCCAGAGCCGCGCCATGGAGGGCCAAGGCGCCAAGCGCAGCGCCAATGGCCGTCGCAAGCGCCGACAAGCCTGCGCCAGCCCGTCGTCTACAGGGCCGGCCGTGTATGCACGTCATATCCGTGTCTCCAACCAAAAGGGCTTTGGCGGCGGCATAGGGATGTTTTGTGACGCCGGTTACACCGTCGTCCGTTCGGCCTGGCCGCTGCGAAGCGTGGGGCGCCTGCGACACTCTGGCCTGCCCGGCGACAGGCCGTTCTCACGTCCCATTAAGGACAATTCGCTATTTTACGATTTGTAGCACGCGAGAAATATTGATCGCCGTTAGCACGCGATCTTGATCGCCCGCCGGTGCGAGGAAGCAAATGATCCGATCCAAAAACTCCACCGTCTGTCGGGCGGATCGCGCCTTCGAAGCGCTGAACCAGTCCCTCGCGATCATCGAATTCGACCTGCAGGGGAAGATTCTTTCGGCAAATGATAATTTCTGTGCGGTGTTGGGCTACCCGCGATCTGAAATTGTCGGCAAGCACCACAGCCTGTTCATCGATCCCAAATATGCGCAAAGCGCCGACTATCGCGCCTTCTGGGACAAGCTCGGTCGGGGCGAGTTCGACTCCCGCGAATATAAGCGCATCGGCAAGGGCGGGAAGGAAGTCTGGATTCAAGCGACCTACAATCCGGTCCGCAACGGCGCCGGCAAGGTGACCGGCGTCGTCAAGGCGGCGACGGATATCACCGAGGCCAAGCTGCGAAACGCCGAGTTCGAGGGCAAGGTCAACGCCATTGGCCGCGCGCAGGCAGTGATCGAGTTCACGCCCCAAGGCGAGGTGATCACCGCCAATGAGGCCTTCCTGCACGCCCTCGGTTATCGGCTCGAAGAGGTCTGCGGCAAGCGCCACAGCCTGTTTGTCGAGCCGGCCTATGCGGCCTCCCCCGACTACACGGAGTTTTGGCGCAAGCTGAACGCTGGCGAATACGTCGCCGCGGAGTTCAAGCGGATCGGCAAGGGCGGCAAGGAGGTTTGGATCAACGCCTCGTACAATCCGATCTTCGATCTCAACGGCAAGGTGGCCAAGGTGGTCAAGTTCGCCACCGACGTGACCGAGCGGGTCCGCGCGGTGCGCGCCATCGGCGAAGGCCTGGTGCAGTTGGCCGAGAGCAATCTGGAGCACCGGATCGACCAGGCGTTCGATCCAGGGTTTGAAGACCTCCGCACCAATTTCAACACCTCCATGGAGCGCCTGCAGACGGCGATGGGTGAAGTGATCCGCGCCTCGGAAGCGATTCAGACGGGCGTCCGCGAGATCGCCTCGGCCTCCGACGACCTATCCAAGCGCACCGAGCAGCAGGCGGCGAGCCTTGAGGAAACCGCCGCCGCCCTCGATGAAATCACCGCCACCGTCCAGCGCAGCGCCGAGGGCGCCAAGAAGGGGGCCCTGGCCGCCTCGACCGCCAAGGCCGACGCCAGCCAGTCCGGCGAGGTGATGCGCCAAGCCGTCGCGGCCATGAGCGACATCGAAGGGAGCTCGACGCAGATCACCCAGATCATCGGCGTGATCGACGAAATCGCTTTCCAGACGAACCTTCTGGCGCTGAACGCCGGGGTCGAGGCGGCGCGCGCGGGCGATGCGGGCAGAGGCTTCGCGGTCGTGGCTTCCGAGGTCCGCGCCCTGGCCCAGCGCTCGGCCGCCGCCGCCAAGGAGATCAAGAGCCTGATTGTGACCAGTTCCGACCAAGTCGAGCGCGGGACCAAACTTGTCGGCCAGACGGGCGAGGCCCTGAAGGGGATCGTCGAGAAGGTTGGCGTGATCGACACCTTCATTGGAGAAATGTCGCGCTCCGCCCAGGAACAGGCGGCCGGCCTGGCCCAGGTGAACATCGCGATCAACCAGATGGATCAGGTGACCCAGCAGAACGCCGCCATGGTCGAGGAATCCACCGCGGCGGCGGCAAGCCTGGGCAATGAGGCCGCGCAGCTGGGCCAACTGACCAGCCGATTTAGGATTGGCGACCGGCCGGCGGCGCCCCACGCCCCACGCCGCGCGACAGTGACCAGGCTCGCCCCCAGGCCCACCCTCGCCCCCCGCGCGTCGGCGAGAGCCGCCGGGGCCGCCCGCGCCAGCAGCGCCCAGGCCGTCGCCCAGGATTGGGAAGAGTTCTAGGCGCCCAAGCCCGCCCTGACGCCACGCGCCACCCGTCAGAGGCGGCTAGGTGTCATTTCCAAGAAGGTTGTTCACCCTTCGCCAAGGTGTGCGGCCTCCGATGCCGGCGTGAGGGCGTGAAGGTTATAGGTGTTGGTCCAG
>JAMFTA010000014.1 GCA_026225565.1 Caulobacter sp.
CCGAGTCGGATCGAGTGTCTCAACGGCCTGGCGGGAGACGACGGTGAACCGGCCCCGGGGGTCGAGCCGTCGGACGGCGCGAAAACCTCGATACCGCACCGGACCATGAAACCGGCCTGCTCGCGCAGCACATCGCCCACAGCCCTGATCTCGCCCCTATAGCCATACCGCTCGCGCAGCAGGCGCGCGGTGCTGTAATGGCGTCCGTCGCGGTACTTGGCGAAGCTCAGGGCGATGACCGGAATGCGCGGCAGGTCATAGACCAGCGCCTCGACTTCTTCGTCGCCAGCCAGCAGGACGCCGGTCGCCCTGTTCGAACCGGCCAGAACTTCGCCCTCGGCCTGGTAGCGGGTCAGCGACAGGATGACGTCGCCGGCGGGGATGGCTTCGTCATCGGCGACCGTGGTGAAACGGTCATCGATCAGCTCGGCGCCGTTCGCCGTCAATTTAATGAGCTTCGGCATAGACGGCCTCCTTGAAGGGCGCGACGCCGGTGCGGCGGAAGGTGTCGAGGAAGCGCTCGTCGCCCTTGCGCTCGCGCAGGTAGACCTCGACCAGGTCTTCGATCGCCTGACCGACTTGGTTGGCAGCCAGGGCCGGGCCCAGGGGTTTGCCAACCTCGGCGTCTTCCGCGCCAGAGCCGCCCAGGGTGAGCTGGTAGAATTCCTCGCCCTTCTTATCGACGCCCAGGATGCCGATGTGGCCGACGTGGTGGTGGCCGCAGGCGTTGATGCAGCCACTGATCTTGATCTTCAGCTCCCCCACCTCCTCGGCCCGCACGGGATCTGAGAAGCGCTCGGCGATGTGCTGGGCGATCGGGATGGCGCGGGCGTTGGCCAGGGCGCAGTAGTCCAGCCCCGGGCAGGCGATGATGTCGGAGATCAAATCCAGGTTCGGCGCCGCCAGGTTCAATTCGACCAGCTTGTCGAACACGGCGGGCAGGTCATCCAGCTTCACGTGGGGCAAGACGAGGTTCTGGGCGTGGGTGACGCGCACGTCGTCCAGTGAATAGCGCGCAGCCAGATCGGCGATGGCGTCCATCTGATCGGCCGAGCAGTCGCCGGGCACTTCGCCAGGGGTCTTCAGGGCGATGTTGACGATGCTGTACCCGGGCTTCTTGTGCGGCGCGAGGTTGTTGCGGGCGAAGCGGGCGAAGGCCGGATCGGCGGTCTTGCGCGCTTCGAACGTCGCCGACACCGCCGGGCGGGGCTCGAAATGATCCGTCCCAAAGGCGCCGCGGATGCGGGCCAGCTCCACGTCCGGCACGTCCAGCGCCGATTGGTCGAGGGCTTTCCATTCGGCCTCGACCTGGCGGCCGAATTCTTCGGCGCCCAGGGCCGCCACCAGGATCTTGATGCGCGCCTTATAGATGTTGTCGCGCCGGCCGAGCCGATTGTAGACCCGCAGGATCGCCGCCAGATAGGAGATCAGGCTCTTGGCCGGCAGGTGCTCGCGGATGGTCTGGCCGAGATAGGGGGTGCGCCCCATGCCGCCGCCGACCATCACCTCAAAGCCGAGCTCTC
This sequence comes from Caulobacter sp., assembly GCA_026225565.1. Lineage (GTDB taxonomy): Bacteria > Pseudomonadota > Alphaproteobacteria > Caulobacterales > Caulobacteraceae > CAIOYC01. Next base: position 1,524 of record JAMFTA010000014.1, read on the forward strand.
CGTCGCGGCTCCGGCGCACCTTCAGCCCGATGTCGTGGGAGCGGGCGGCGGTGCGGTCTTTGGCCGAGGCGGTGACCGCGATCTTGAACTTGCGCGGCAGGTAGGTGAATTCCGGGTGAAAGGTCGACCACTGGCGGATCACTTCGGACCAGACGCGCGGATCGTCGATCTCCTCCGCCGTCGCCCCGGCATAGGGATCGGTGGTGGTGTTGCGGATGCAGTTGCCCGAGGTTTGGATGGCGTGCAGGCCGACTTCGGCCATGCTGTCCAGGATGTCGGGGGCGTCGGCAAGCTTGATCCAGTGGAACTGGATGTTGGTGCGGGTGGTGAAGTGGCCATAGCCCTTGTCGAACCGGCGCGAGACTTCGGCCAGCTTGTGCAGCTGCGCGCCGTTCAGCGTGCCATAGGGGATGGCGACCCGCAGCATATAGGCGTGCAGCTGCAGATAGAGGCCGTTCATCAGCCGATGGATCTTGAACTGATCTTCCGTCAGGGCGCCCGACAGGCGTCGCTCGACCTGGTCGCGAAATTGCGCCGACCGGTCTTCCAGCATCTGGGCGTCGATCGCATCGTACCGATAAAGGCTCATACTACTTCCGTCTGATCAGGCTGAGGCGCCCGGTAGAGCGGGCCGCCCCGGCCGCCTTCTGGATCGCCTCGATAATGGGCCCGCCCTTGGCCTGCTTGCCCATCTCCGGGTGGATGGTGGGGCCAAGCGCCCGCACCCGCTCGCGATAGCTGGTGGGCACAGGCTGGCCGTCTTCGATCTTCACATCGATCATATAGGGATCGACCAGCACCGTGGGCTGGGCTTTCGCCTGGGCCAGCACATTTTCGGCGGGCGCCGCATCGGTGAACAGCTCCGCGTCCGGGAAACGCTCGGCCCAGCCGGTGGGCGACCAGAAGACGACGATGCCGTCGGTGAGGCGATTGGCGGTGAGGGCGTGCAGGGTTTGCGTCATCGCAACCATCCTTTAACCCGCTCATCCCCGCGGAAGCGGGGACCGAGGTCGAGCCGCTGCATCTCGCTGGACAGCCCTGGGTCCCCGCTTCCGCGGGGATGAGCGGAAATATCAGTCATGGCCGCCACTTCGCCGATGATGAACACCGCCGGGCCGTCCAGGGCGGCCACCGCCTCAGGCAAGGCCCCGAGGGTGGCGAGCACCCGCCGCTCGTCGCTGCGGCTGGCGTTCTCCACCACCACAACGGGCGTAGAGGGCGCGCGGCCGGCGCCGATCAGGCGGGCGGAGATCATCGGCGCGGTGGAGACGCCCATATAGACCACCACCGTGTGGTTGGCCTTGGCCAGGGCGACCCAGTCGAGATCGGGCTCGCGTCCTTCGCCGTCGCCCTCGATGGCGGCGTGACCGGTGACGAAGGTGACGGCTTGCGCCAGACCCCGGTGAGTCAGGGGCGCGCCGACCGAGGCGGAGGCGGCGAAGGCGGCGCTGATCCCCGGCACCACTTCGCAATCGATCCTGGCGGCGCGGCAGGCGAGCAATTCCTCGCCCCCGCGCCCAAATACAAACGGATCGCCCCCCTTCAGCCGCACTACGGTCAAACCTTCGCGGGCGAGGGCGACCAACAGATCGTTCACATCCTCTTGCGGCAGAGAATGGCTGGATTTCCGCTTGCCCACATAGAGCCGGCGAGCGCCAGCAGGGGCCAGGGCGATGATCTCGGCGCTGACCAGCCGGTCATGCACCAGCACATCGGCGGCGGCCAGGACGCGTGCGGCCTTCAAAGTGAGCAGTTCCGGATCGCCTGGCCCCGCGCCCACCAGCCACACCTTGCCCAACCCACTGGCGCGCGGAAACCCGACCCCGCCAGCCAAAGCCACGAGGCCGCGAACGCCAGAGCCGTCGCGGCGAGCCATTCTGAACACTCCTGAGCCCAAACCGGGCCTTAGCAAGCGGGGCGGACGCTGTCACGCCCGCCCCGCCAAGTCCTCCGCTGGAAAGGGCCGTTAACAGCGAAGGAGCATTGCAAAATCGTCCGCAAAGCCTCACTTCGCAAGCGACCTCTTCTGCCCCGTCGTTTAGGAAAACTATGGACCGTCGTCGCCTGCCGCCCCTGAACGCCCTGCGTGCGTTCGAGGCCGCTGCCCGCCACATGAACTTCTCCCGCGCCGCGGACGAGCTTTCGGTGACCCCTGGCGCGGTCAGCCAGCAGATCCAGAACCTGGAGGACTACATCGGCGCGGCGCTGTTTCGCCGCACCCCGCGCGGACTTTTTCTCACCGACGCAGCCCAGACCGCCCTCCCCGCCCTCAGAGAAGCCTTCGATCGCCTGGCGGAGGCGGCGAGCCTGCTCACCGCCGCCGTGGACGGCCGCCGGGTGACCGTCTCGGCCGCCCCCTCCTTCGCCGCCAAATGGCTGATGCCCCGGCTGGGGCGCTTCGAGGCCGCCCACCCGGAGGTGGACGTCTGGCTGACCGCCGGCATGGAGCTGGTGGACTTCGCCTCCGGCGAGATCGACATCGCCATCCGCTACGGCTCGGGCCGCTATCCGGGGCTGGAGGTTACCCAGCTGATGCACGAGACGGTGGCTCCGGTGCTGTCCCCCGCCCTCCTGGCCGAAAAGCCCCTGACCTCCCTCGAGGACTTGGCCCATCACACCCTCCTGCACGACGGGTCGCCGGACGCGGACGACAGCTGCCCGGACTGGTCGATGTGGCTGGCGGCGCGGGGCATCAAGGGAGTGGACGGTGGGCGGGGCCCCCGCTTCAACCAGTCCAGCCTCGTCATCGAGAGCGCGATGAATGGGCGGGGGGTGGCCCTGGCCAAGCGCGCCCTGGCCCAGGCCGATCTGGACGCCGGGCGCCTGGTCTCGCCCTTCGACATCTCCACGGCGGTGGATTTCGCCTACTATGTCGTGCATCCCAAGGCCAAGGGGCGGCTCAGTCAGGTGCGTGCCTTCGCCGGCTGGCTGAAGGCCGAGGCCGAAGCCCATCAGGCGGCCCTGGCCAGCATCGACAACGGCGCGGGGATTTAGGGCCTACTCCGCCAACATCTGCGTCACCCGGTCGAGGAGCAGTCGCCCCGCGGGCGTGGCGACCAGACGCGCGGGATCGGCGGCAATCATCCCGGCCTCCACCAGCTCAGGCAGGCGGAAGAGGGACAAGGCCGCGAGCTCGGCGCGCCCGACGCCCTCATCGGTGCGAAGCCCCATCAACAACCGCTCCTCGGCCTGGGCGCGAGGATCGAGGAATTCGCGCACCAGCAGGCCGTCGCCCGCCGCGCGCACGCGCGCCATGTAGTCGCCGATGGCGCGAGGCGTTTCGGTGGCGAGGCGCTGGCCCGCGACGGTGAGGCGGCCGTGAGCGGCGGGACCGGCGCCGATATAGTCCTCGCCCCGCCAATAGATCAGGTTGTGCCGCGAGCGCGCCGCTTCCCCCCGGGCATGGTTGGAGACCTCATAGGCGTGAAAACCCAGCGCCGTCAGACTTCCCTGGGTCTCGTCATAAAGCCGGGCGCCCAGATCGGAATCGACGGGAGCGAAACTGCCCCGCCGCACCGCTCTATCGAAGGCCGTCCCCGCCTCGATGGTCAGCTGATAAGGGGAGATGTGCTCGGCGCCGAAGCCGGCCGCCGCCTTGATGGTCTCGCGCCACGCCTGCTCGGTCTGACCCGGCAGGGCGTAGATCAAATCCAGCGACAGACGGGGGAAGATCCGCCCGGCCAGGCTGGCTGCCCGCCCCGCCTCATCCGCCCCGTGGTTGCGTCCGAGAAAGATCAGGCTCTGATCGTCCAGCGCCTGCACGCCCAGCGACAGGCGCGTGACCCCGGCGGCGGCGAAGGCGGAAAAACGGTCAGCTTCCGCGTCGGTGGGGTTGGCTTCAAGGGTGATTTCAAGATCGCCGCTCCCCGGCCAAAGGGATCGGCAAACATCGATCAGCCGCGCCGCCGCCTTGGGGTCCATCAGGGAGGGCGTGCCGCCGCCGAGGAAGATCGACACCAGACGCCGGGGCCCCAGCATCATCGCCTGAGCGGTCAGGTCGGCGGCGATGGCGTCCACCAGGGCCGCCTGCTCGCCCCGGCGCCCGCGATCGCGCACCACCGCGAAGTCGCAGTAGGGGCAGATGCGCGCGCAATAGGGCCAATGGATATAGACGCCGAGCGGGGGCGGCTCCGCCGCAATCGGCGCAGGCGCGGTCAAAACAGGGCGGCCTTCAACTTGTCGAACGCCCGCGCCCGATGGCTCTGAGCGTGCTTGCGGGCGGGGTCCATTTCGCCAAAGGTCTCGCTCTCGCCCTTCGGGATAAAGATCGGGTCGTAACCGAAGCCATTGCTTCCGCGGCCCGGAAACACCAGCCGTCCGTCCACCCGCCCCTCCACCGCCGCCACCGCGCCGTGCGGCCAGGCCACGGCCAGGGCGGAGGTGAACCAGGCGTGATCGCCGCCGCCGGCCGCCTTAACCTCCCGCTCCACCCGGTCCATGGCGAAGGCGAAGTCCCGCCCCGCATCCGTCTCGGCCCAGCGGGCGGAATAGATGCCGGGCGCGCCGCCGAGCGCGGTGATCGACAGGCCCGAATCGTCGGCGATGGTGATCAGCCCCGACGCATCCGCCGCGGCCCGCGCCTTCAAGACTGCATTGCCGACGAAGGTGGCCTCCACCTCCTCGGGTTCTGGCAGGCCCAGGGCGCCGGCGGTGACAACCTCAAACCGCCCGTCGAGCAGTTCGGCGATCTCTATCGCCTTGCCCGGATTGTGGGTGGCGCAGACCAATTTCAAGCCGGTTTCGAGCTTCAGGACCATGGACGACGACCTTACTGAATTTTCACAATATTGCAGCGATTTAATATCGTTAAACGATATGTAATTTGATCGATTATCGATGCGGGCCTATTGCTCACGTCATGGAACGCCGCTGGGGCGGACCACACCCAAGGGGCCCAAAGCCCCCAAAACTGAGGAGATTTCAAGATGATCGTTTCCAACTGGCTGGACCGTTTCGCCAACACCATCGTCATCGCCGTGCTGCTCTCCACCCTGCCCATGGCGGCCATCGGATTCTTTTCCCACTCCTTCTGAGCCGTCGATGAATCGGAACAGGCGTTGACGCGGCGACCAACATGCGGAACTTGAAACGCCGCGTCGCGCTTATCCGGATACTAGGACCCGCCCTGCCCATGCGAACCCTCGGCCCCGGGTCGATCGCCTCCCTTTTGAAGATCGCGCAAGACGTCGCCTACGCGGTCTTGTGGGCGAGCCTAGTCCTTGTGGTGTTCGCGACCGCCGCCGGCCTCCTGGCCCTGCCCTTTCTCACCGGGCGCCTCGATGGCCACGGAAACATCGACGGCCACGCCAGCGACATATCTGCTCTCGTCGCCCATTGGCCGACGCTCCTGGGCGCCGCCGTCTCCATCGTCGCCTATCTGGCCGTGCTGCTGATCATCATTTTTCGCCTGCGCCAGGTGTTCGCCACCCTGATCCTCGGAGACCCGTTCCGGCCCGAGAACGTCGGCCGCCTGCGCATCGTCGGCCTGGCCCTGATCGCCCTGGAGCTCGTAGGCTACGTGGTGCGGCTGGCCCTGGTGTGGGCCATTCCCGAGCGAAGCAAGCATCTTGATTTCACCGTCAATTTATCGGGCTGGTTCGCTATCCTGGTGGTGTTCGTCTTGGCCGAAGTGTTTCGCGAGGGCGCTCGCCTGCGCCGCGACGCCGAGCTTACGATCTAACATGCCCATCCGCGTAAACCTTGACCGAATGCTGGTGGAGCGGCGCATGTCGCTGACCGAGCTGGCAGACCGCGTCGGCGTCACCATCGTCAACCTGTCGATCCTGAAGACCGGCAAGGCGCGCGCGGTGCGCTTCTCGACCTTGGACGCCCTTTGCCGGGAGTTGGATTGCCAGCCCGGCGACCTGCTCAACTTCGTCCCCGGCCCGCCCGACGAGCCGGGCGAGGAGGAGACCGGCTAGGCGGCTAAACCGGCGGCGCGTCCGGCTGCTGGCGGGGATGGGCGGCGATAAAGGCCGGATGCTCAGCCGCGCGCTCGGCCACGCCGCGAATGGCGGGAAAGGGCTCCAGGCTCACCCCATAGCGTTCAGCCCCATATATCTGCGGCAGGAGGCAGCAGTCGGCCAGGCCCGGCCGATCGCCGAAGGCCCAGCCATGCCCGTGCTCGGCCACCCTCGCTCCCAGCGCCTGCAGACCGTCGCCAATCCAGCGGGTCAGCCAGGTTTGTTGATCGACGTCGGACACGCGCATGGCGCCGAGAGCGCGGATGATGCGCAGATTGATCAGGGGATGGATGTCGCCGACGATAATCTGCGCCATGCCCCGCACAATGGCCCGGTCCCAGGCATCGGCGGGCAACAATGGCGGCTGGGGCTGTGTCTCATCCAGCCATTCGATGATGGCTAGGCTTTGGGTCAGCACCCGGCCGTCCACGTCCAGAGCCGGCACCAGACGTTGGAGGTTGATGGCGCGGAACGGCGCCTTGTGCTGTTCGCTGCCGGCCAGATCGACAGCGACGTAGTCATAGGCGAGGCCCTTAAGGTTCAGGGCGATGCGGACCCGGTGCGCCGCATTGCTGCGCGCGGCGCTATAGAGCTTCAGGTCCATCAGGCGACCGTGAAGGCGACGGTTCCGACGCCGGCGATCTCGCCGCTCACCCGGTCCCCGCGCACCAACGGCCCCACCCCGTCCGGCGTGCCGGTGAAGATCAGGTCGCCGGGCTGCAGGGTCCAAAGCTTGGAGATCTGGCTGATGGTCTCAGCCACGCTCCAGATCATGTCCGACAGCAGGCCGTCCTGCTTGACCACCCCGTTGACCGAAAGGGCGATGCGGCCGTCGAGCGGCCCGCACCGGTCGGCGGGGCGGATCGGGCCTATCGGGGCCGAGGCGTCAAAGCCCTTGCCGCTGTCCCACGGCTGGCCCTTGTCCTTGGCCACGGTCTGCAAATCCCGGCGGGTCAGGTCGACGCCAGCGGCGTAGCCATAGACCAAACCCAGCGCCTCCTCGGGCGAGACATTCGATCCGCCGCCCTTCAGCGCCGCCACCAGTTCGATCTCGTGATGGAAATTTGCCGTGCCGGGGGGATAGGGGATGGTCGCATCGGCCACCGCCGCGTCGCCGGGCTTCATGAAAAAGACCGGCGGCTGCTCCTTGGGATCGCCGCCCATTTCCCTCACGTGCTTTCCATAGTTTCGCCCGATGCAATAGATGCGGCGGACAGGGAAGCGAGCGTCCACACCTTCGATGGGCAGGGACGGGACGGGCGGGGCGGGGATGACGAAGGTCTGATCGGGCATGGAGGCATGACTACGCCCCTCGGCGCCGATGATAAAGCCGCCGCAGGCATACTGCAGAACATGAACGGTGTTTCACTTGCCGCACGAGGCCGCGCCGTGCAGCTTGCGATGGACGGGAGAGCCTTGGCCATGCTGCAGATCGACGAACTGACCCACGTCTACGCCAATGGGGTCAAGTCGCTGGATCGGGTGAGCCTGAGCATTCCCAAGGGCATGTACGGGCTTTTGGGGCCCAATGGCGCCGGCAAGTCGACCCTGATGCGCTGCATCGCCACCCTGCAGACGCCAAGCCAGGGACAGATCCGCTTTGACGACATCGACGTGATCAAGACCCCCGAGGCGCTGCGACGGATCTTGGGCTATCTACCCCAGGATTTCGGGGTCTATCCGCGCATTTCCGCCTACGACATGCTGGATCATATGGCGATCCTGAAGGGCGTCGCCGATCCCAAGGCGCGCCGAGGCGAGGTGGAGCGCCTCTTGGAGCAGACCAACCTTTATGGGGTGCGCAAGAAGGCCTTGGCCGGGTTTTCCGGCGGTATGCGCCAACGCTTCGGCATCGCCCAGGCCCTGATCGGCCAGCCGCGCCTGATCATCGTCGACGAGCCCACGGCCGGCCTCGACCCCGAGGAGCGCAACCGCTTCCTGAACCTTTTGGCTGAGATCGGCGAAAATGTGGTGGTGATCCTCTCCACCCACATCGTCGAGGATGTCACCGATCTCTGCCCCCTCATGGCCATCATCGCCGGCGGCAAGATCGTGCGCACCGGCGCGCCGGTCACCCTGGTGAAGGAGTTGGACGGCCGGGTGTGGATCAAGACCATTGACAAGGCCGAGTTGCCCGCCCTGCGCGAACAGCACCAGGTGATCTCCACCCGCCTGTTCGGGGGCCGCACAGTGGCCCACGTGCTGGCCGACAGCGACCCCGGCGACGGCTTTGCGCCCCATCATGGCGGGCTTGAGGACGTCTATTTCTCCACCCTCAGCACCTCGCGCCAAGCGGCCTGACCCCCAGATGTTCGCCAAGATCGCCGGCTTTGAATTTCGCTATCAGCTGAAGAACCCGGTGTTCTGGGTGACGGCGGCGATCTTCTTCCTCCTAACCTTCGGCTCGGTGACCATCGACGAGATCCAGATCGGCTCCGGCGCCAATGTTCACGTCAATTCGCCATACGCCATGGCGCAGACCGAGTTGATCTTCTCTCTCTTCTTCATGTTTGTCTCCACCGCCTTCGTGGCCAATGTGGTGGTGCGCGATGACGAGACCGGCTTTGGCGCTCTGATCCGCACGACGCGGGTCGGTAAGTTCGACTATCTCTATGGCCGCTTCGCCGGCGCCTTCCTGGCGGTGGCGGCGGCCTTCCTCACGGTGCCGCTGGCCACCTTCATCGGCTCGCTAATGCCCTGGGTCGATCCGGAGAAGCTCGGGCCTTTCCGGGCCAGCGACTATCTTTACAGCTACTTCGTCCTGGCTTTGCCGAGCCTGTTCCTGACCTCCGCCGGCTTCTTTGCGCTCGCCACCGCCACACGTTCGATGATGGGAACCTATATCGGCGTGGTCGGCGTCCTTGTGCTCTACACAATAGTGACCACGCTGGCGGCCAAGCCCGAATATATGACCGCCATGGCCTATCTGGATCCCCTGGGCTTTGGAGCTATCGATAAGGCCACCCGCTATTGGACGGTGACCGAGCGCAACACCGCCCTAGTGCCGCTGGTCGGGCCTTTGCTATGGAACCGCGCCCTTTGGCTAACCATAGCCGCCGCCTTACTGGGCGCAGCCTATTGTATTTTTCGCTTTGAGCTTCGGGGTAGGAAGCTCAGCCGGAGGGAGCGTCGCGACGCCGCGACGCCGACCTCGCCTCGACGAATCGACGTCCGCGCCGTTCCCCGCTTTGACGCAGCCGCAAGCCGCGCCCAGCTCTGGGCCCGCACCAAGCTCGACATGGCCCAGGTGTTCAAAAGCCCGGCCTTCTTCGTGCTCCTGGCGCTCGGCCTGTTCAATTCCGGCGTCGGCATGTGGTTCATGGACGGGAACTATGGGGTCGACATCTATCCGGTGACCCGGCTGATGATCGGTGTTCTGCAGGGCGCTTTTGGCCTGATACCCCTGATCGTCGCTGTCTATTACGCGGGCGAATTGGTCTGGCGCGAGCGCGATCGCGGCACCGAAGAAATCATCGATGTCGCCCCGGTTCCCGACTGGGTGTTCGTGGTCCCCAAGATTGTCGCCATCGCCCTGGTGTTCATAGCCCTCCTGGCCGTCTCGATCCTGGCGGCGCTGGCGGTGCAGAGCCTGAAGCGCTACGGCGATTTTGAGATCGGCAAGTATCTCTGGTGGTATTTGACGCCGCTGACCGTCAGCCTGACCCTGTTCGCCATCCTGGCGGTGTTCGTACAGGCGCTAGTTCCGCACAAGTTCGTCGGCTGGGGAGTGATGGTGCTGTTCATCATCGTCCTGACGGTGATGGGGCAGCTGGGTCTGCAACATAACCTCTACCGCTACGGCGCCGGCCTCCTGGGTCCTCTGCTGTCCCTGTCGGACATGAACGGCCAGGGCCGCGCCGGCGAGGGCGGGTGGTGGTTTCGCGGCTATTGGAGCGCCATCGCCCTGGTGCTTGGCGTCCTGACCTACGCCCTCTGGCGGCGGGGCACGGAGACGCGGCTACGGCCACGCCTGGCTCGCCTGCCGTGCCGACTGGCGGGTCCGGCGGGGGGCATCCTGGCGGCGGCTGTGGTTGTGGCCATTGGCGCCGGCGGCTTCATCTATCTGAACACCAATATCTGGAACACCTATCACACCGACAAGGACAACGACCGCTGGAACGCCGATTATGAGAAGGCGCTGCTACATTACGAAACCCTGCCTCAGCCCAAGATCACCGACGTTTCCCTGAACGTCGCCCTCTATCCCGATGCGCCACGCGCCCTAGTGCGGGGGGTTTATGTGATCCAGAACAAGACCACAGCCCCGATCCGCATGCTGCACGTGCGCTTCGATCACTATCTGAAGGTGATCAGCCTGTCGGTGGAGGGGGCGCGGCCCAAGCAGA
>JAMFTA010000111.1 GCA_026225565.1 Caulobacter sp.
GATCGCATCATAGGGCTCGGTATCGCCCAAAAACCATCCTTCTTCACCGTCCAGCGCCCGGTCGACGGCGTAACCCGCATTTTCGAGGGCCGCCACGATCTGCCGGTTCAGATCGCGGTCGTCTTCGACGACGAGCAGACGCATGGTCGTTCAGGTCCTCGGCGGCGGCGCTTAGCGCGGCGACGATCGGACCGATCTGGCCGCCCGTGACGCCGGCTTCGCCGAGCACCATCGGCGCGGCCGAGGCGGCAACGGCGAGGAGCGCGCCGGCGATCGTCAGGGACTGGAGCACCGGCTTGGAGTCGGTCAGGCCGGACGAGACGAGGGCTTGGGCCACGTCGGTTTCGAGGGTGGAGAGGGGGCTGCTTGAGGCAGCCGCAGAGGCGTCGCCGGGTTGGGCGACGGGAGCAACGTCGGTCATGGCTATTTTCCTGGATGAAGCTCGCGATCGGCGGCGAGCGCGCCAAACGACCGGATCAAGCCGGCCGAAACCTTTGCCCTGGCGGGGCGAGCGGACGTCTTAGGCCGACGCCGCGTGATAGAATTGGTGAGCGCCGACGATCCCGTCGAGCAACGAGGGCGCGGCCCAAACGGGCATGTGATCCACCGCGTGCGGGTTGAGGTAGTTCACCGTCCTGGACGTGAGCTTGCGATAGGCCGAGCCGCCCTCATAAGCGCCGGCCAGCACTTCGCCGGAGATCCGCTGACACTTCGACCAGGCGACGTCCGCCCTGGCCGTCGTCAGCATGTTCCGCGCCCGCGCCAACGCATCAGCCGCGGTGAAGCACACGCGCGCATAGTGGGTTTGCCGAACACCGCCGATGACGACTGGCTTGCCCTTGTTCGGCCCATCCGCCTCAAGCGTCGGAACGCGGTCGAACCAAAAACCGGAAAATTGGTCTCTGGCCAGCATCGTCCCTTGGATCGAGCCGTCCGAATAGAACCGCAGCGCGCCGCGGTTCAGCGCCACCTTGGCGACGGCGGCGATCCCGTCGGCGATCTGGTTGCGCGCCTCGCTCCACACCAAGAGCGCCAGCCAATCGGCAGGCGGTGGCGACACGGGCGGCGGCGAAGAATTCGGAGATACAGCGGTCATGTGGCCAACCTTCAGGCAATAAAAAACCCGCCGAAGCGGGTGATGCGGATAGCGATGCGAGCGGCGCTCGCATCAATCGTCGAGAACGTCCTTCGACTCGTTGGGACCGACGACGGTCCAGCCGTTCAGCTTCAGATCCACAAGCGCGGCGCCCACAGCCCGCGCCGGAGGAACATTGACGGACACCCCTGCCCTCACTGCGCTGGCGTCCAGCTCGCGCCGCTCGCGCATCTGCCGCGCGCTCTTGCACGAGGCGTATTCCCACAGGCGCTGGACGCGGCGCTGGACCCGCTCCGGCAACCACTGGCGCAGCACCGTCTCCATTTCCGTCTCCGCCACGAAGCACCAGGCAGCGGATAGCACCAGGGCGGACGGCCGTGAGAAGCGCAACCCGGTCGCCGCCAGGCTCAAGGTCTCCAGCCCAAAATAGATGAGCACCGCGCCCAGGACGAACAATCCGCAGCGCCGGCGGCGTCGGCCGTTGGGATAGTTCGGGACCCGAGGGCTAAGCAGGATTTCCTTCCCTAGGATGCAGGCGGCCGTAGCCAGCTGGAGAAGACCCGTGAGAACGGAAGCAGAGAGCGAACCGATCATGGCTGCTTGTCCTTTTGCTTGCTCAAAGCCGCCCCAAGGTTGGTGAAGACCCCCGCCAGCCACTTCAACAGCCCCTCGGCAAACGTCCGATCGCTGATGATCGCCACGACGGACGGCATGAACGGATTGACGAAAAGCCCGATCACGGCCGCCGCACCCGCAAGGTTGAGGAAGGGAGCCAGGTGCAGCAGCGTCGGTGCCAGCGCCGCGCCCACGATCGCGCCCACCGGAGGCGACGAAAGATACTCGCCCCAGGCCCGCTTTCGCTCGAGCGAAGTGGCCTCCCGCTCGCCCGAGCAAAGCACCATGCGCGCCCGAAAGGTCGCGTAGGCGAAGGAGCCGAGGAAGCCCCACACGGCGGCCAAGAGATACGGCAACGCCGTCGCAGGTATCATGCCGCGTCCTCGGTTGATGAAAAAACGCGGCCTGCTGATGCAGCCGCTTCAGTCTAGGCGCATGAACGCAGTTCTTGCGATCACCACTTCCATGTGGAGATCATCGCGGCCAGCTTGCATTGTGGCGGCATTTAGGCAAAGTCCTACTCGCAACCTGTGGGGGACACACATTGCCGACACGCCTTTTGGTTCTGATTCTGCCCATCCTGCTGCTGGTGGGCTGCGCTGAGAAAACCACACTCGCCAAGATCGCCTGCGAGGGCGCGGCGAACGACGGCGCCCGCATTCTTGTGGTGGGCGATTCCTGGCCCGGTCACCTTGCACTGCTGCAGGGGCTCCAGGCCGGATTAGACCAGAGGCGCCGCGTCTCCCGAACGTGTGCCGTGAGCTTTCCAGGTTTCACCGCCAACGAGGTGGGCGCCTCTGTCCGCGATCCCGCCAATGCCGCCGCGATGGTCCATGCCCTGGGCGCCGCGCCGACAGAGGTCGTCCTTGTCGTGGGCGTGAACGACACCATTCAGCACGGTGGCCCCAAGGCTTATAAAGCCGGCCTGCAGGCGCTCAGAGATGAGTTTCGGCTCACCGCAGCAAAGGTCTTCTATCTGACGGTCCCGCGTGTCGAACTTGAGAAAGACCGGTCGCCCCCCCTTCAGGCGGCCAAGCACCTGTTCCAGCGGATCGTCCACGATGGTGGCAACCAAGAGGTGGCCGACCGTTATGAGCGCTCCATCGACGACAAGAGCGACATGGTCCCGATCCGCTACGCCGCCTTCCTGCCCTCCTACAAAGGTCATGAGCAGTCGTTTGTAGATGGTCGCCACCTGACGCCCGCCGAATTCAACCGGCTTGGCCTCTATATCGCCAGCCGTCTCTGATCACTGACCGCCAAACGGCAGGATCGCCTTCAATGCCTCTGCCATCAGTAGTCGCCCCCCCGTCGGTGGATCGGGATGGAGAAGGTCTGTGGCGAACAGCGGGACAATGCCGGCCGACCCATACTCGGTCGGGTTGGATGGGTCGCCGAAGGCGTTCTGGGTATCGGTGAAGGCGAACCTCATCGTCGCCGCCATGTTGCGGGCCTGAAGGGCATAACCGGCTACCGGCACAGGGTTGGTGGTCCGCTGATTTTCAGGCGGGGCCATCACGAACACATCGATCCCCGGCGTAATCGTGCGCCAAAGATTTATCAGCGTCGTGAGGTAGGTTCCCCACTGGGTGGTTGAGACGCCGGCGGTCTGGCTGTTGGGGCCATCCATGTAGACGATCAGGTTGGGGGAGAGAGCCGCCGACGAGGTTGTGAAGCCCGCCCCCGTCGAATTCTGCGCCCACGCGGAGACGGCCGACCCCGTGGCGGCGATCTTGTTCACCCGAACGCCGCTGGCGGTGGACTTGAGGTTAACGCCTGCCAGGGTCGCCGTGCCCGAGACCCATTCGATGCGAAGGGTTCCCGCAGCAGCGGCTGTGTAGCCGGTGAGCGACAGCGTCGTGACAGCGGTCACCCCTGTCGTTCCCGACACGCTCAACGTGGTCCAAGTCGTGCCGCCGTTGAAGGTGTAGCGGATCGATCCCCCGCTCGTGCCGATGAAGTGCAGGTCGACAGAGCTGATCGTGGGCGACGCGGGGAAATCCTGCTCAACAGCGTCGCCGGCCTGGCTGAGGGTCGCCGCTGCTAGGTCTGCGGTGGCCGCCGTGTAGTAAATCCCCGCGATAGAGCCATATTCCCGGGTTGGATAAGTCGCCGGCCGGGCGTTGCCATTCAGGAAAGACGGCTGGTTGCCGGTGGTCCAGGGCGCGACGTTGCCCGATACCAGGAAGCCGAAACCACACCATCCGCCGCCCGCATCCCCGTACTTGGCGGCCATGAACTGCGTGAAGGGCTGCGCCCAGCGCGTCGCGCCTTGGGTGTAGCTGTCGCCAGACAGGTTGATGATGAGCTGCGTTGCCTCAGGCGTTGGAAGCCCCAGCTTCGTCAACGCCATGTGCGTCTGGCGGAGAAGCTGCGCCTGATACGGGTTCTGCAGCCCCATGACCGACGCCGAGCCGTAAGGGCGGTAGGCGGTCGGAGCGGCGCCCTGCTCGATCTGAAGAGCGCCCCAATAGGCCACCGGCACGGTCTGGCGCATGTAGGCCGCGCCGGCCGGCGTCGTGAACGTCAAGCCGGTGTTGACGAAATCGGCGCTGATGAAGTTCTTATTCGCGTCATAGTAGGCGCGGCGCTGGGCGACGACTTGGTTGACCGTCGCATAAGCCGTGAGCGGCGCGACGGGAATATAGCCCGTAAGATTATAGGAAACCGACGTCGATGGAGCCCCCGTCGTATTGCTCACGAAGTTGCCGAGCAAAACATCCTTGTCGGATGGGTTGAACAGGTTCTTGCCGACGATCGACGTTACCTGAGCTTGAACTGGCTTGACGTTGCCGGCGAGGCCATAGGCCGCCTTCGCGATTGGCCCATCCTGCGCCATCACCGGCCCAGCAGCGAAGATCGCCAGCGCTGCGACAACGCCCTTGAGAAAGCGCCTCATTGGGTGATCTCCAGGGGGATGGTTCCGGAGGTGAAGGAGCCGTAGGTGGCGCCGCAGTCCCATCGAACGGGGACGGGAGATTGATCCTCGATCAGCGTCTCGTTAACCTGCGTGCCGTTGTAGGAGGCGCTGCCGAAGGGCAATCCGTTGATGGTCTGATAGAACCAGTTCGTGCCGTCGAGTTGCTCTTCGATGTAGCAGGTGGCGACACCCGTTCCGGGCTTGATCAAGAAGTGGATGGTGCGGTGGGCCAGGGGGGCGGCCATCGTCGCAGACGCGCCGGCCGCCGTCAGAGGCGTACTGATGGGCGTCACCCCCGAAGCCGCATAGCCAACCCCCGTCGTCCCTGGTGTATTGGCCATAGAGACAGTGGCGCTGGGCTGATCCGCAGCTTCAATGCAGGCAATCACACCGCCTGCGCTGGTCGCGACGGGAAGCTTATCTCCGGCCTGTACGCGGAAACCCGTAGCCTCGGAAGGAGTCGTGCCGTCCAGCGTGCAGCGCACCGCCCCCGACACACCCACAATGCGGGCGAAACCGGAACTCAATGCAGCGGGCGCCGTAGCGGATACGGGCGTCGCGGACACTGTTAGCGTGATCGCGCCAAACGAGGCGGCCGGCGCATTATCGGCCGCGCCCTTGTAGTTATCGGGCGGCGTCATCCTCACCCATTCGACGCTCACCTTGGAGGTGGCCAGGGCGAGACCAGGTGTAAGCAGCGCAACGGCGAGCGCCATCGCGCCGAGCAAGCGGCGGATCATAGGTGTTCTCCGTATTGAAGAGGTTGGCTTAGGCGACGCGGATCTGGAGCGCGGAGCCGTTGCGGTAGAAGCCGTTGATCGGCACGCCGCCTGCAGCGGCGGCGCCATCATTGCCATAGCTCGGTGCGGCCTGGATCGCCTGCGATCCGACGCCGCCGTCAAACCACCTCAAGGCCTCGGTGTAGGTGATCCCGGCGTTATCAGCGCCGCCCGTGAGCGTGCCGGACGGCCAGCTTGCATGTGCGGACGTGGTGGAGACCGTGAGGGCGTTTCCGCCAACGCCGCCGCCCAGCGCCGTCGCGGTGGCCGTGTTGGCCGTGGTCGCCGAAATCCCGATCGATGGATGGCTGGTCGTCCGCCAGGAATAGTCCGTCCCGCGGACGCCCAGATCGACCTTAACCCCCAAGGTGTAGCTAAAGACGTTGACGGCGTTGGCCAGATTGGTGAGCGAGATAGCCAGGGTGGCGCCCAACTGTACATCGCCGTCCACGCCTGGGTTCGGAAGCACCGCCCGAAAGTGGTAGGCTTTGCCGGCGAGCACGACCGGCTCGCCATCCGTGAAATTTCCGGTCGCCGTGAGCACGCTGGACGCCTTCGTCGTGGTGTCCATAGCGACAAGCAAAATGCCATCCCCATGCATGGTGACCAGCTGCGTGCCCGGATATTGTGAATTCTGCCCGTTGACGATCATGCCAACGGCCGTATTGGGCACGAGCATGCCGAAGAGGGCGCGATTATTATCGGCCCCTACGGTCTGACGCGGGCTCCGAAGCTGGTCGTTCACCTCGAACGTGTTGTTGTCGAGAAGCCCTTCCCAGTGCTCGTCACACCAAATACCGAAGTCGTTCGGCCAGCCTGTATGGGCGATCTTGAAATGGTTTCCGGATGGATAAGCCCCGTCGATGGCCGAGAAGCGACCGAGCTTTAGAACGTCAGGCGCATTTTGGCGGTTGGCGCGAATGTTGATCTGGTTGCAGCTGACCGAGCCATGCAGGTCCATCAGCGTGTTGTCGGCCTGCATCGGCGTGACGCCGCCCTGCCAATCGCAGCGCAGGTTGAATTCGTTGCCTGTGCACGGCCCCGTGATATCAAGCATAGGGCCAGAGCAATCTTGCACCTGCCCTTCGAAGTTTACGCCAGAGCTTCGATCCACGCGCAAGCCCATGCGGTGGCCGGCGATATTGCGGAAGCCGCCGTACCACAGCTTGACCGCCGTGAATCGCGCTGATGATGAATTGGGACCAAGGACACAGGTCTCCAGGCCAAGGTCGCCCAGATCTATGTCGGTGTGGTTGCTATCGTAACCGTTGCAAACATAACCGCGGCTCCCGCCCGTTTCGCCGCGCACACCGCTGATCTGAAGAGCGCCGGCCCCGCTGATGTTGATCAGATCGCCGCCGAAATTATAGACGCCGATATTCAACAGGCGGCCGTGCGGGACCTGCGACCCGACGGCGCTGTTCGCGATATATTTGGCGTCATCGACCCCGGAATAGGCCTGGTGAATATAGACGGCCGCTTGGCCCACCTGGGCGCCCGTGTCCGGCTCCGCTGGATCGGTGATCACGGCCGGATATTGGAACAGCCACGGGTCATCTTCCTGAGACAGATCGGGGGCTACTCCAGAATAACCGGGCCGAAGCTTCTTCCAGCCGCCATCCAAGATGAAGCCATCGAACACCCAATCTGAAGCGTAGGGATCGCCAAGCGCCACGAACGGCACTGGCTCCGCCGGGTTATCGACGATCTGGCGCAGGACGACGCAACCCTTGCCGCAGATGAAGCCGCCGCGACTGTAGAGCCTGATCTGATTCAGCGAGAAATCGCCGTCCCGAATTCGGATTTTCAGACCGGACTTCTTCGTGGCGGCGGCGGCGATTATCGCATCGGTGGCGGCGTCGATCGCCGGCTGGATATTCTCAGCCGTATCGAGGTCTATCCCAGCGATCACGGCATAGGTGTCGAGTGAGGCGATCCCCAGCAACTTGTCCAGCAGCGAGCCGATCAGCCGAATGATCGACTTGACGGGGTTGGCCGGGCCGGACGCGGGCAACCCCATGGTCACATAGTCAGGGAACGCCGCCTCGAAGGCGTCGATGAAAAGGGACATGATCGCCTTCTGAAACCTAGGTGATGACGGCCGAGACAGGCCCGACGTTGTTCGAGGCCGTGCCGGCCGCGTTGTAGGCCGTGACCCACCAGTAGTAGGCCCCGGCGGCGACCGGGTCGGCGTAGGAGCCCGCTGCGCCGGCGGCGCCGGCAATAGGAGCGCCGATTGGCGCAGCCGCGCCAAAGACGGCCGTCGCGCCGCGTGACAACACCACGTGGTCGAAATTCGCCGAGGTCGAGTTGCGCCAAGTCAGGGTCGCTTCTCCCACGCCGCCCGTCGCCGCCAGGGCCGTTGGATCGTTCGGACCCGCTGCAGCCGTTGAACTGGAAACGACCGATGTCTCTGACCACGGGGACAGCGTCCCGCCGCCGGTTTGATAGGCGACCTCGACGTCGATCGACGTTTCGGTGGGCACGAAGTCTGTATCCAGCACCACGACGGCGCCCACGGCCGAGGTGTCCGTGTTCTCTCTCCAGCTGGCCGCGCCCGTCACCCGCCAACGCGAGGACCAAGTAAGGTCTTGCCGGTCGGGACCCGTGGCGGAGATCGCGATGCGAACGCCTGACGCGCCGTTGGATACGTCTCCGAAAAAGGCGCTCGCCGCAGTGATCGTCGGCGCGGTCAAGGCCTGGTTTGAGATCGATCCACCAGGCACTGGAGGCCCCTCACCCTCCTCGGTCTCCGCATTCCAGGCATCCACGTTGGGGTCGGCCATGCGGATCGGAAAGGTGACCGAAAGTCCATCCTCATTGATCTGCGGCGCGTCATAGATCTCCACCACGGCGTCGGCCAGCTCGTCGATCTCGTCCGCGCCCAGCTGCACGCGGATATACCGCTGGCCGAGCGCGCGAAGGCCGGACAGGCGCACGCGGATGGTTCCCGTGCCCACCATCATCTGGCCAAGCTTGCGCTTGGCGAGGCGTCGCACCTGGCTGTTCCACTGCACCCATCCGGGGGAGAAGGGCTGTGAGCGCAGCTCGCCCACGGTGGAGATATCGTCCAGGTCCTGCCACGCGTCGGTCTGCACCTGATTGTAGGCGTGGGCCGGAGAGACGTAGCGGACGTCCAGCGAATTACAGGCCCGCTCCCGCTCGACATAGGACTGCCAGCTGAAATCGATCACCTCATTAGCGCCGATGGTGACCGTCGGCTCATCGAAGTGGCCGCAGCGCAGAATGATCGCGCCATCGCCGCGCCGCGCCATGAAGCCGTCGCACGCCTCCTTGAACGAGGTGATCACGTCCGCCAGGCGCGCGTCGCAGCTATAGACGCCAGCCACCTGATAGCGCGGCTCGGTCACGGTCATGCCGGCGGCGACAGACCACACCACGACGGAGCCGTTCTGGTGATCCGCGCCGAGATCCGGCTCAAATCGGACGTTCGAACCCTCGATCGCCGTGACCGTGTGTTCGCTACTCGGGTTGCCGATCTGAAACGTCGAACCGATCGCCAAGCCGGCGACGGTCGAGAACCCGGCGGACGTGGAACCTGCCTCGGCCCAATCGGTGATCTCGCCCCGCACCTTGATCACGTCGATGGGCTGGTCGCAGACGTCAGCTTCAGCCGTCAGAATGTCCAACACGGGCGCAAAACGCCTGTTCCAGTCATAATCCGGGCCGCGATGCACCCACAGCTCATGGACCCAGCAGACGATCGCGTTGGTTGACCACTTCCATGTCGTGGGGTCCGCGCGGTTCTGGGTCGGATCGCGCCAGTCGAACACCGGCGAC
>JAMFTA010000112.1 GCA_026225565.1 Caulobacter sp.
CCGGCCGTTCCGTGATCGTCGTCGGTCCCGACCTGAAGCTGCACGAGTGCGGCCTGCCGAAGAAGATGGCGCTAGAGCTGTTCAAGCCCTTCATCTACGCGCGCCTCGACGCCAAGGGGCTCTCGGGCACCGTCAAGCAGTCCAA
The DNA here is from genome assembly GCA_026225565.1 of Caulobacter sp. Lineage (GTDB taxonomy): Bacteria > Pseudomonadota > Alphaproteobacteria > Caulobacterales > Caulobacteraceae > CAIOYC01. The sequence continues at coordinate 146 of JAMFTA010000112.1, forward strand.
GCGCATGGTCGAGCGCGAACAGCCGCAAGTGTGGGATATCCTCGAAGAGGTGATCCGCGAGCACCCGGTCTTGCTGAACCGCGCCCCGACCCTCCACCGTCTGGGCATCCAGGCGTTTGAACCGAAGCTCATCGAAGGCAAGGCCATCCAGCTTCACCCCCTGGTCTGCACCGCCTTCAACGCCGACTTCGACGGCGATCAGATGGCCGTCCACGTGCCCCTCTCGCTGGAAGCCCAGCTGGAAGCGCGCGTCCTGATGATGTCCACCAACAACATCCTCTCGCCCGCGAACGGCCGCCCGATCATCGAGCCGTCGCAAGACATCGTCTTGGGCCTCTACTACCTCTCCATCGCCAAGGAGAATGAGCCCGGCGAAGGCAAGGCCTTCGTAGATCTCGGCGAGATCGAAGCGGCCATGGAGGCGGGGGTCATCACCCTGCATTCCAAGATCAAGGCGCGTTTCCGCGAGTCCGACGCCGCCGGGGTCAGCCACACCAAGGTGATCGACACCACGGCCGGCCGGATGAAGGTGGCGGCGCTTCTGCCCCAGCATCCGCAACTGGGTCACCGGCTCATTGAGAAGCCCCTGACCAAGAAGGAAATCGGCAACCTGATCGATCAGGTCTATCGCCACTGCGGTCAGAAGGCGACGGTGATCTTCGCCGACCAGATGATGGCGCTCGGCTTCCGCGAAGCCGTCCGCGCCGGCATCTCGTTCGGCAAGGACGACGTGGTCATCCCGGCCCGCAAGGCCATCCTGGTGGCCGAGACCCGCAAACTGGTGGAGGAATACGAGCAACAGTATTCCGACGGCCTGATCACCAAGGGCGAAAAGTACAACAAGGTGGTCGATGCCTGGGCGAAAGCCACCGACCGGGTCGCCGACGAAATGATGAGCGACATCTCCACCCGTCCCAAAGGCCCGGACGGTCGCGAGCTTGAAATCAACTCCATCTACATGATGGCCCACTCCGGCGCCCGGGGCTCCCAGGCCCAGATGAAGCAGCTCGGCGGGATGCGCGGGCTGATGGCAAAACCTTCGGGCGAGATCATCGAAACGCCGATCATTTCGAACTTCAAGGAAGGTCTGACCGTGCTGGAGTACTTCAACTCCACCCACGGCGCTCGTAAGGGCCTCGCCGACACCGCCTTGAAGACCGCCAACTCCGGCTACCTGACCCGTCGTCTGGTGGACGTGGCCCAGGACTGCATCATCACCGAGGAAGACTGCGGCACTACGCGAGGCATTACGCTCCGCGCCGTGGTCGAAGGCGGCGACGTTCTGGTCTCCATCGGCCAGCGGATCCTCGGTCGCTCGGCGGCGGAAGACATCAAGAACCCGGACACCGGGGAGGTGGTGGTTCCCGCCGACACCTATCTCGATGAAGACCTCATCGACATCGTGGAAGCGGCCGGCGTGCAGTCGGTCAAGGTCCGCTCGGTGCTCACCTGCGAAAGCAAGGTCGGCATCTGCGGCGCCTGCTATGGCCGCGATTTGGCGCGGGGCACCCGGGTCAACATCGGCGAAGCGGTGGGCGTCATCGCCGCCCAGTCGATCGGCGAGCCGGGCACCCAGCTGACCATGCGGACCTTCCGGATCGGCGGCATCGCCCAGGTGGCCGAGCAGTCCTTCTTCGAAGCCACCAACGACGGCGTGGTCAAGTTCGTCGGCGGAGCCACGGTGAAGGCCTCGGACGGCGATCTGGTGGTCATGGCCCGCAACATGCAGATCGTCATCCAGGTCGACGGCAAGGATCGCGAATCCTACAAGCTCCCCTACGGGGCCCGCCTGAAGGCGGCGGACGGCGCCAAGATTAAGCGCGGCGCCCGCATCGCCGCCTGGGATCCCTACACCACCCCGATCATCACCGAAGTGGGCGGCAAGATCCGCTTCGAGGACCTGCTGGAAAGCATGTCCTATCGCGAAGAGGTCGATGAGGCGACGGGGATCACCAACCGGGTCGTCTCCGATTGGCGGGCTTCCCCGCGCGGCGCTGACCTGCGCCCGGCCATGGCGGTGACCAAGGATGGCGAATACATCAAGCTCGCCTCGGGGGGTGACGCTCGCTACACCCTCCCGGTGGGCGCCATTCTCTCCGTCGGCGACGGCGACGAGACGGCGCCTGGCGACGTGATCGCGCGCCTGCCCACCGAGAGCGCCAAGACCCGCGACATCACCGGCGGTCTGCCGCGGGTGGCGGAACTGTTCGAAGCGCGTCGGCCCAAGGATTGCGCCGTCATCGCCGAGATGTCGGGCCGCGTCGAGTTCGGCAAGGACTATAAGAACAAGCGCCGCATCAAGATCACCCCGGACGGCGACGACGCCGAATCCGTGGAGTTCCTGATCCCCAAGGGCAAGCACATCCAGGTCCACGACGGCGATCACGTGATCAAGGGCGAATACATCATCGATGGCTCGCCCGATCCGCACGATCTTCTGCGCATTCAAGGGGTTGAGGCTTTGGCCGAATATCTCGTGAATGAAATTCAGGAGGTCTATCGTCTGCAGGGCGTGCCGATCAACGACAAGCACATCGAAACCATCGTGCGGCAGATGCTGCAAAAGCTGGAAGTGCTTGAGCCCGGCGACACCGGCCTGATCCGCGGCGATCACCTGGATAAGCCGGAGATCGAGATGGAGAACGCCAAGGCGCAAGCCCGCGGCGGCCGTCCGGCCCTCACGCAAGCGGTCTTGCTCGGCATCACCAAGGCGTCCCTGCAAACGCGCTCGTTCATCTCGGCGGCCTCCTTCCAGGAAACCACCCGGGTGCTGACCGACGCGGCCGTCCACGGCAAGAAGGACACCTTGGAAGGGCTCAAGGAAAACGTGATCGTCGGGCGTCTGATCCCGGCCGGCACGGGCTCCTATCTCCGCAACCTCCAGCGCATCGCCGCCAAGCGCGACGAGCAGCTGACGGCCCAGCGCGAAGAAGCCATGGAAGCCTTCCCGGTGCTCGAACACACCCCCGAAGCCGCTCCGGCGGAATAGGCCTCAACCCCTCCCCCTTAACGGGGGGAGGGGCGGTGCTATCGCGCCATCTGGATCAGGGTCAGGGCGATTTCGGCGAGGATCAGGCCGACGACGATGGCCTCCAGGCGAAACGAACGATTGGTGTCGATCAGATCGGTCAAGACCGTGACGGTGTCGCCGATCAGGTCGAGCTTATGGGCCAGGGTCTCGGCCCGCTCGACCAGCTCATATTCGTCCTCGAGGCGCCCATAGAGCCGTTCGAGATCGGGCCGTTCCCAGAGGATGTCGGGCTTTTCGCGCACCGCCACCCGTTCGGCCAAGCGATGCTGAACCAGGAGAGCCGAGCCGATCAGGCGCAGCATGTCCCGCCGGTCGCCCAGGCTCCGGCCCGTCTCGGCGAGGCGGCGCGCCCAAGGCTCCATGGTGTCGAAAACCCGGGCCACCTGGCGTTCGTCCTGGGCCAGGGCCGCGCTCTTGGCCAGGGCGTCGGCGACCACCAAGAGCTTGTCCGGAGCCAGGGCGCCGATCCTGACCACCCCGTCCGCGCCCACCCCCTCGTCCTGATCGTCGCGCAAGGCCAGGCGGATGCGTTCTTCTTCGCGTTCCACCAGCACGCCCTGCACCCGCGGTAGGATATCTTCCAGGGCGGCGGCTTCGGCGGCGGCGTCGAGGCCGATCAACACCACGACCCCGTAGCGGAAGACCACCACCAGGCCCTCGCCCGCCGGAAAGGAAAGCGGCGCCGTAGAGATGGCGTCCTGGCGCTCCAGACCCGCCGTATGGATGCGCTCGCCCAGGACCAAGGCCTTGGCGGACAGGGTCGAGGAGCGGGCGAAGGGCGCGGTGGCGATCATCCCGACACAATAGCGCAGGTTTCTACGAAAGCCGGTCGCGGAAGTCCCTATAGTCGAATTGGCGGACGATCCGCAGGGCGTCGGTCTCGCTGTTCCAGAGGGCGATGGACGGCAAGGGGACGCCATTGAAGGTGTTGGTCTTGACCATCGAATAGTGGGCCTGGTCCAGGAAGGCGATGCGCGTCCCCGGCTGGGGCGTAGCGGGGAAGAGGTAGTCGCCGACGATGTCGCCGGCCAGGCACGACGGGCCGCCGATCCGCACCAGGACGCCCGCATCGCGCTCATCGAGCATGGCCGGGCGATAGGGGGCCTCGATCACGTCGGGCATGTGGCAGGTGGCGGAGATGTCGGCGATGGCCACGGGGCCGCCGTTGTCGAACACATCCAGGATCTCGCCGACCAGGATGCCAGCGTCCAGGGCCGCCGCCTCGCCCGGCTCCAGATAGACCGCTAAGCCATGGCGTGAGGAGATCTGGCGCACCAAGGCGACCAGGGCGTCCTTCTCATAGTCGGCGCGGGTGATGTGATGGCCGCCGCCGAGGTTCAGCCACTTGATCGGCCCCAGCATGGGGGCGAGCTTGGGCTCCAGCGACCGCCAGATGTTGTCCAGCGGCTCGAAGCCCTGTTCGCAGAGGGCGTGGATGTGCAAACCATCGACGCCAACGAGGTGCTCGGGGCGGAGCTGAGAGACCGGAAAGCCGAGGCGGGAGCCGGGCTGGCAGGGGTCGTACTTGGCCGTCGTCCCCTGGCTGTGCTCAGGATTGAGCCGCAGGCCGATCTCGAACGCCTCGCCCGCCCCACGCGCGGCGGCGATCACATCCCTGAACCGGGCCAGCTGGTCAGGAGAATTGAAGATCACGGTATCGGACAGGCGCAGGATTTCCGGCAGATCCTCGCGCCGATAGGCGGGGGCATAGGTGGTCAGTTCCCCATGATAGTGCTCGCGGGCCAGGCGCGCTTCCCAGAGGCCCGAGGCGCAGACCCCGTGCAGGTAATCGCCCACCAGGTCGGCCAGCGCCCACATGGAGAAGGCCTTCAACGCCAAGAGCACCTTGGCGCCCGACCGCTCGCCCACGTCCCTGAGAATGTCGAGGTTGCGCCGCACCGCTGCTTCATCGACCACGAAGCAGGGGGAGGGAACGCGGCCGAGATCGAAGCGGGCGAATGCGCCGGGACCGGCCGCCTGGGTCTGCATCGGGTCAGAAGGCCAGGGGGGCGTCGAGATCGTGGACGGTCCAGGGCAGGCCCTGGCGGTTCAGCATGTCCATGAAGGGGTCGGGATCGAGCTGTTCCATATTGTAGACGCCCGCGCCGTTCCACTGGCCGGTGATCATCAGGGCCGCGCCGATCATCGCCGGGACGCCGGTGGTGTAGCTAACCGCCTGGTTGCCGGTCTCCGCATAGGCGGCTTCGTGGTCGCAGATATTGTTGATGTAGACGCTCTTTTTCCCACCGTTCTTCTCGCCGGTGGCGATGGTCCCGATATTGGTCTTGCCGCGGGTGAGCGGCCCCAGCGAGGACGGCTCGGGCAAGAGCGCCTTCAGGAACTGCAGCGGGATGATCTCTCGCCCTTCGAACATCACAGGATCGATGCGGGTCAGACCGACATTCTGCAGCACGTCCAGGTGCTTCAGATAGCTGTCGCCAAAGGTCATCCAAAAGCGGATGCGCTGGATTTCCGGGTAGAACTTGACCAGGGACTCCAGCTCCTCATGGTACATCAGATACATGTTGCGCGGGCCGACCTGGTCGAAGTCGAACGACTGCTTTTGACTGAGCGCCGGCCCCTCCACCCATTGGCCGCCTTCCCAGTGGCGCGAGGGGGCGGTCACTTCGCGGATATTGATTTCGGGATTGAAGTTGGTGGCGAAGGGCAGGCCCGTGTCGCCGCCGTTGCAGTCGAGGATATCCAGGGTGTCGATCCGGTCCAAGAGGTGCTTTTTGGTATAGGCGGTGAAGACCGAGGTGGCGCCCGGGTCGAAGCCGCAGCCGAGCACAGCCATCAGCCCCGCGGCCGTGAAGCGGTCCTGATAGGCCCATTGCCAGCTATATTCGAACCTGGCCTCGTCGCGCGGCTCATAGTTGGCGGTGTCGAGATAATGGACGCCCGCCGCCAGACATGCCTCCATGATCGAGAGGTCCTGATAGGGCAGGGCCAGATTGACCACCATCTTCGGCTTCACAGCCTGGATCAGCGCGGTTGTGGCGGCGATGTCGTCGGCGTCGAGGGCCGCCGTCTCCACGGTCACGCCGGTGCGCTGCAGCACCGAGGCGGCGATGGCGTCGCATTTGGGCTTGCCCCGGCTCGCCAGGACGATGGACGAGAAGACGCTAGGGTTCATCGCCATCTTATGCACGGCGACCGAACCCACGCCGCCAGCGCCGATTACCAGCACCCTACTCATCTGGGCCTATCATGACGCCTAACCACTTCTATCGACATAGTCTGCACACGGGGTGGGGGTCTTATCACGAGGACGGCCGCTCCGCCTAACCCCTCGCAAGCGCCGAAGATTGCATTTTCAGCGGTCAGATTTGTGAAGAACGCGCGGTTCGTGGCGAATGAAGCTCAGTAAGCCCTGCTAAGCGGTGAATTTCACCACCCCGGTGGGCGGGGTCTTGTCCGCTCGCGTCAGCTCCAGCAGCAGGGGAACGATGGCCTCTGGCGGCGTCAGGTCGTCCGGGTCCTCGCCGGGGAAGGCGATGGCGCGCATCTTGGTGCGCATGGGGCCGGGGTCGAGGAGGATGCAGCGGACCTCGGTGTGGGCTATCTCGTCGGCGTAGGTTCCGACCAGCATCTCCAGCCCGGCCTTGCTGACCGCATAGGGGCTCCAGAAGGCCCGGGGCTCGGCCGCCGCCGCGCTGGTCAGGAAGATGGCCCGCGCCGCCTCGGCCTTCCGCAGCAAAGGGTCCAGGGAGCGGATCAGGCGGTAGTTGGCGGTGAGGTTGACCGCCATCACCCGGTCCCAGGTATTGGGCTCCAGATGCGCCACAGGCGTGATCAGGCCAAGGTCGCCGGCGGCCGAGACCAGGATGTCGAGCCTGCCCCAGCGCTGGAAGATGACGCCGCCGAGTTGGTCGATGCCCGCTCCATCCTTGATGTCCAGGGGAACCAGGGTGGCGTGCTCGCCGGTGGCTTGAAATATCTCGTCGTCCAGGGCCTCAAGACCGCCTTGGGTGCGGGCGATCGCGATCACATGGGCGCCGGCCTTGGCCAGGCCCAGGGCGCAGGCGTAGCCGATGCCCCGCGAGGCGCCGGTGACCAGGGCCACCCGGCCGTTCAAACTTTGGGACATTTAAGCGCTCAGGAGGGAGAGCTGGCGTTCCACCGGGGCGTTGCGGCCCTCGGCGATCTCGCGGTCGAGGAGGCGGGTGGGATAGTCGCCGGTGAAGTAGTGGTCGGTGAACTGGGGGCAGGCGGGATCGCGGGGTCCGGCGTCCATCGCCCAATAGAGGCCGTCGACGGAGAGGAAGCCGAGACTATCCACTTCCAAGAGCTCGCGCATCTCGTCCATGGAATGGGTGGCGGCCAGGAGTTTCTCGCGGTCCGGCATGTCGATGCCGTAGAAGTCCGGCCACATGATCGGCGGGGAGGCGCTGCGTAGATGCACCTCCTTCGCCCCGGCTTCACGCACCATGCGCACGATCTTCACCGAGGTGGTGCCGCGCACGATGGAATCGTCGATCAGGATCACCCGCTTGCCTTCGAGCACCGCGCGGTTGGGGCTGTGCTTCATGCGCACGCCCAGCTCCCGCACCCCCTGGGTGGGCTGGATGAAGGTGCGGCCCATGTAGTGGCTGCGGATAATGCCCATCTCGAAGGGAATGCCGCTCGCTTGCGCGAAGCCGAGGGCGGCGGGAAGGCCCGAATCGGGCACCGGCACCACTACGTCGGCCTCCACGCCGGTCTCCTGGGCCAGGCGGGCGCCCATGCGCTTTCGCACGTCGTAGACTGACTTGCCGTTCACCACCGAGTCGGGGCGGGAGAAGTAGACATATTCGAAGAGGCACGGCCGCGCCTTGGCGGCGGGGAAGGGGCGGATGGATTCGATGCCTTCGTCGGAGATGACCACCACCTCGCCGTGCTCCACATCGCGCACGAACTGGGCGCCGATGGTGTCCAGCGCGCAGGTCTCAGACGCCAGCACATAGCGTCCGTTGATCTCGCCGACCACCAGGGGGCGGATGCCCAAGGGATCGCGGGCGCCGATCAGCCTGGTGTTGGTGAGCGCCACCAGGGCGTAGCCGCCCTCGATCTGGGCCAGGGCGTCGATGAAGCGGTCCACCACCCGCACTTTGCGCGAACGGGCGATCAGATGCAGGATCACCTCGGAATCCGAGGTCGACTGGAAGATCGAGCCTTCCGCCACCAGGCGATGGCGCAGGGCCAGGAAGTTGGTCAGGTTGCCGTTGTGGGCGATGGCCACGCCGCCCGCCTCGATATCGGCGAACATCGGCTGCACGTTGCGGATCACGCTGGCCCCGGCGGTGGCGTAGCGGGTGTGGCCGATGGCCGACTTGCCGGGGAGGCGCGTCACCAGGTCCGCGCCGGCGAAGGCGTCGCCCACATGGCCCATGTGACGCTCGGTATGGAAGCGGTGCCCGTCGAAACAGGCGATGCCGCAGGCCTCCTGGCCCCGGTGCTGCAGGGCGTGCAGGCCCAAGGCGGTGATGGCGGCCGCGTCTGGCGCGTCCCAGACCCCGAAGACGCCACACTCCAGGCGAAGCTGATCGTCGTCCGGGTCGCGGGCGGGAAGGGCGTATGAGGTCAATTCGATCGCTCCACTAACGCGTCGACGCTGTCGCGAGCGCGCTTCGTATAGCCGTGATTTGTGCGTTTGGCACGTTCCGATGACGGAGTTTCTCGGCGGGGCGGCGCTGGCGGTTCGGAATAAGCTTCGGTGTTGCCCGATTGCGGCTCCTCCCCGCTCTGGGCGTTCACTGCGTCGCCGATGTTGGGGGTGAAGGCGCCGATGGCGCGGGCGCCCTGGGGCAGCACCTTGGCGATGGTCTGGCCGGCGGCGCTGGCCAGGGGATAGGCGGCGCTATCGACGATCCAGCGGGGCTTGAAGCTTGGGGGCGTGGCCTTGTCGAACACCAGGGCGAAGAGGCCCAGCAGCAGCAAGCCGCGCAGGCCGCCAAAGATCAGCCCGCCGAAGCGATTGGCCCCGCCGAGAACGCCCCGGTCCAGCCCGGCGGTGAGGGTTCCAGCCAGCACGCGCAGGAAGATGAAGACGATGACGAAGGTGATCAGGGCTGCGGTCGCCGCCGCCAGCCAGCCGGAATGGACGAAATGCCGCGCCATCGGCGCGGTCGCCGGCAGGAAGGCCACGGTCGCTAACGCCGAGAGGGCGAAGGCGAACAGACCGGCAAGCTCTCGCACGGCGCCGCGCGCCAACCCCGAGAGGGCTGAAACGGCGATGACGCCGAGCGCGATGAGGTCGAAGACCGTCATCGGCGGCCAGGGGGCGAGAGGTGAAGCATGGGCGCTCCCTAACCCTTCCCGCCGCGCACGCCAACCACGGCGGGGGCCTTGCGGGCGCTTTGGAAGTCGTTTTCGGCCACCCGCCGCACCGCGTCGGCCAGTTTCGACACCCCGGCCACAGGAAAGCTGAAGCCTTCGGTGCCGGACGAGGGACCGAGGGCGCGGGCGAAGCCGAGCTTGGCGGCCTCCTTCATGCGCATCTCCATGCGGCTGACGGCGCGCACTTCACCGGATAGGCTGACCTCGCCGAACACCACGCAGTCTTGCGGCAGGGGCTGATCCAGGGCGGAGGAGGCGAGGGCGGCGGCGGCGGCCAGATCGGCGGCCGGCTCGGTGATGCGCAAACCGCCGGCCACGTTCAGATAGATGTCCTTATTGCCAAAACCGAGACCGCAGCGCGCCTCCAGCACCGCCAGCACCATGGCCAGGCGCCCGGAATCCCAGCCCACCACCGCCCGCCGGGGGGTGCCGAGCGCGGAAGGGGCGACTAAGGCCTGGAACTCCACCAAGACCGGCCGCGAGCCCTCGATGCCGGCGAACACCGCCGCGCCCGAAGCCCGCTCGCCGCCCTCGTTGAGGAAGAGGGCGGAGGGGTTCTTCACCTCGCGCAGGCCCGCGTCGCTCATCTCGAAGACGCCGATCTCGTCGGTGGCGCCGAAACGGTTCTTGACGCCTCTGAGGATGCGGAACGGATAGCCGCGCTCCCCTTCGAAGGCGAGCACGGCGTCGACCATGTGCTCGACCACGCGGGGGCCGGCGATCTGGCCGTCCTTGGTGACGTGACCGACCAGCACCACCGCGACGCCGGTCTTCTTGGCCAGGCGCACCAGCTCACCGGCGGCGGCGCGCACCTGGGTCACCGAGCCCGGCCCCGCCTCGTGCTGGTCGCTCCACAGGGTCTGGATGGAATCGATGATGACGAGGTCGAAGCGGTCGCGCTTCAGCCCCTCGACGATGTCACGCAGCGCCGTCTCCGCCGCCAGCTTCACCGGGGCGTGGCCCAGGCCCATGCGCTGGGCCCGCGCCCGCACCTGTTCTATGGCCTCCTCGCCGGAGATATAGGCGCAGCGGGCGCCGCGCAGGGACGCGGCCGCCGCCACCTGCATCAAAAGGGTGGACTTGCCGACGCCCGGATCGCCGCCGACCAATATGGCCGAGCCCGGCACCACGCCGCCGCCGCACACCCGGTCGAACTCCTCCACCCCGGTGACGATGCGGGGCGGGGGCAGGGTCTCCACGTCCAGGGTCTCGAACGCCAGGCCGGCCCGGGCCTTGGAGGATTTGGAGGCGGTGAGGGCGCCCGGCGGCGTTTGGGCGCGCGCCTCCTCCACCAGGGTGTTCCACCCCAGGCACGCCGAGCACTGGCCGGCCCACTTGGCATGGACCGCGCCGCACGCCTGGCAAACGTAGAGAGCGCCGTCGCGCGCCATGGCTGACCTTCCGGGTTGTAAGTTCCCTATGTGGGGCGAGTCGGTCGATTTTGCTCGTTTAGCCGCAAGGACGCTGTGATCCATTTGCAAACTGCGGGGAATGTGCCCCTCTAACGGCATTGGGGCGGGGGAGAGCGGGCGGTGATCGAGGGGGACGTGTGGGGCGAGGGCCTGGTCGCCCGAGCCACAGCCATCGTGCTGCGACCGCGCCAGACCTGGGCGGCGATCGCCGGCGAGCGTACCCCTATCCGCAGCCTCTTCACGCAATGGGTGATGATCCTTGGGGCCGTCAATCCCGTCTGCTGGACCATCGGCCGCCTGGTGTTCGGCGAGCGGGTCTTAGGCGTCGTCTATAGGCCGACGGTGCTGAATGCGGTGTTTGAGGGGGTGATCGCCTATGGGCTGGGGCTGGCCTCGGTCTGGGCCCTGGCGCTCTTGATCGAGGCGCTGGCGGCGCCGTTCGGAGCGGTGCGGGACAGGCGCGCGGCTTTCAAGGTGGCGGCCTATTCGGGCACGGCGGGGTGGCTGGCCAGCGTCTTCTATCTGGTTCCGGCCTTGCATCTGCTGGCGACGGCCGGCCTCTTCTGGGGCCTCTATCTGCTTTACTGCGGGATTGAGATCGTCATCCGGCCGCAGCGGGTGGCGGGTTATGTGGCCCTGGTGGTGGTCTGCTACGCGGTCTTGATGCTGCTGGCGACCTCGCTCAGCAAGCTGATCTCGGCGCTGCTTTAGCGACCTCGTCAAACCCAACAGCCTAGGTTTCCCTCCCCCTGTCATCCCGGACGGCGCAGCCGATCCGGGACCCAGGACTATCGGTGAGATGCTGGGTCCCGGATAAGCGCTGCGCGCTTTCCGGGATGACAGAGGAGGATCAGTTTTGTTCTAACCCCCATTCGTCATCGGCCCGTCGGCGCGGCCGGAGACGAACTGCTCCACGTAGGCGTTTCCAGAGTGGTCGATGTCGGCGGCGGGGCCGCGCCAGATGATCTTGCCGTTGTGCAGCATGGCGATCTCGTCGCCGATCTTCCTGGCCGAGACCAGGTCGTGGGTGATGGAGACGGCGGTGCAGCCGAGGCGCTTCACCTCCTCCACGATCAGGTTGTTGATCACGTCGGCGTTGATGGGGTCGAGGCCGGTGGTCGGCTCGTCGAAGAAGAGGATCTCGGGGCGGGCGGCGACGGCGCGAGCGAGGCCCACCCGCTTCTGCATCCCGCCGGAGAGCTCGCCCGGATAGAGGTCGGCCACCGAGGGGCTGAGACCCACCCGGCCGAGGGCGACGACGGCGGCCTCCCGCGCCTCGTCCTGCGGCGTCTTGTCGGCGTTGATCAGGCGAAAGGCGATATTCTTCCAGACCGGCAGGCTGTCGAACAGGGCCGCGCCCTGGAACAGGAAGCCGAACTGCGCCGCGCGTTTGCGCTGGGCCGCGCCGCGCAGGCGGGTGACGTCCTTGCCGTCGATGAACACCTTGCCCGCGTCCGGGCGCATCAGGCCGGCGGCGATCTTGATGGTCACCGACTTGCCCTGGCCCGAGCCGCCGATGATCACCAGGGAGCGGCCGGGGGCCACGGCCAGATCAACGCCGTCCAGAACCTTCTTGCCGTTGAAGGTCTTGCGGACGCCTTTCAGCTCAAGTTTGGGAGCGGCGGTCATGAGCGGGTGAAGAAGCTGGTCATGATGTAGTCGGCGGCGAAGATCAGGATGGCGGCGGAGACCACCGCGTGGGTGGTGGCGCGCCCGACGCCCCGCGCGCCGCCCGAGGCGTTGAAGCCGTGGTAACAGCCCATCAGGGCCACCAGGAAGCCGAACACCGCCGCCTTGATCAGGCCCGAGACGATGTCCCAGCTGGTGAGGAAGTTCCAGGTGTTCTGCACGTAAAGGGCGCCGGAGAAGTTCAAGGTGGCGGTGGCCACCAGCCAGCCGCCGGAAACGCCGATAATATCGGCCACCACGGTGAGCAGGGGCAGGGTGATCACGGCGGCCAAGAGACGGGGGGCGATCAGATAGCGGAAGGGGTCGGTGGAGAGGGTCTGCAGGGCGTCGATCTGTTCGGTGGCGCGCATGGCTCCGATCTCGGCGGCGATGGCGGCGGAGACCCGCCCAGCCAGCATGACGGCGGCCAAGACGGGGCCGAGCTCGCGCACGATGCCCAGCGCCACCACCTGGGGCATGATCTGCTCGGCGTTGAAGCGCCCGCCGCCCACGTAGATGTTCAGGGCCAGGGCCGCGCCGGTGAACAGCACCACCAGGCCCACGACCGGCAGGGAAAAGAAGCCGATGGCCAGAAGCTGGCCGCCCCATTGGCCGAAGAACCAGGGGGGCGTCAGCAGGGCGGCGACGCCGCGTGCGGCGAACACCGCCACTGCGCCGGCGGTGCGCAACATGCCCAGGGTCGAGCGGCCGATGGCCCGGACGGGGTTCATGCCGCGCCTGCGGGGGCGAGGCCCAGATAGGTGCGGGGGGTGCGGGCGCCGAGACGGGTCAAAAGTTCATAGGCGATGGTGCCCGCCTCATGCGCCACGCGGTCGATGGGGGCGTTCGGGCCGATGATCTCGATCATCGCACCAGGGTGGGCGTCGGGGCAGCCGGTCACGTCGAACAGGGTCAGGTCCATGGAGATTCGGCCGATCACGGGGGCCGGGCGGCCTGCAACGCTTCCATAAGCCCTTGGGAAGGCCGCCCGCAAGACGCCATCGGCGTATCCGGCCGCGGCGACGGCCACTTGCATCTCCCGCTCGGCGGTGAAGGCGGCGCCGTAGCCGGCCACATCGCCAGGCTGGAGGGTGCGAACCTGCAGGATGGGCGCCTCGAAGGTCACCACTGGCCGGATGCGGGGATCGGGCCGACCTTCGGGGCCGCCGCCATAGAGGCAGATGCCGGTGCGGACCATGTCGAAGGCGAAGCCCTGGCCCAGGAAGAGGCCGTCAGACGCCGCAAGGCTGCGTTTGGCGGTGGGATAGAGGGCGGCGAGGGCGAGGAAGCGATCCCGCTGCTGGCGGTTCATGGGGTGGTTCGGCTGGTCGGCGCAGGCCAGATGGCTCATCACCAGATCCACTGCGGGGGCGCTGGCGGCGAACGCTGCCGCTTCTTCGGGGTTAAGGCCCAGGCGATGAAGCCCCGTATCGAGCATCAGCGTCGATGGGCGCTGCCCCGCAGCCTGCCAGCAGCCGATCTGCTCGGCGCTGTTCAGCACGGGGATCAGGTCGGCGGCGAGCAGGCGCGCGGCGGCGCCCTCGGTGCAACCGTCCAGCACATAGATCACCGCCGGCCGGGCGGCGCCGAGCTGTCGCCGCAGCCGCTCGCCCTCCACGAGGCGCGCCACGAAAAAGCGCCGCGCGCCCTCGGCCCAGAGGCGCCCGGAGACCGCTTCAGCCCCCAGCCCATAGGCGTCGGCCTTGACCACCGGGGCGACCTCCGCCGCGCCAGCCTCTAGTTTCAGCGCGGCGTGGTTGGCGGCCAGGGCGTCGAGATCGACGGTCAGGCGGCAGGCGTCGGCGCTCAATGCTGCTCGTAGCGGCCTTCCCGCGCCAGATTGCCGAACTTGGTCAGGTCGGCGTTGAAGTGCAGGCGCACCGTGCCGATGGGGCCGTGGCGCTGCTTGCCGATGATCACGTCGGCCAGACCCGCCACCTTGTCCATCTCCTCCTGCCAGGTGAGGTGCTCTGGCGTGCCTTCGCGGGGTTCGGCCCGGCCGAGGTAGTATTCCTCGCGATAGACGAACATCACCGCATCCGCGTCCTGCTCGATGGAGCCGGATTCCCGAAGGTCCGACAGCTGGGGCTTCTTGTCTTCGCGGTTCTCCACCTGGCGGGAGAGCTGGGCCAGGGCGAGCACGGGGATAGACAGCTCCTTGGCCAGGGCTTTCAGGCTCTGGGTGATCTGGCTGACCTCCTGCACCCGGTTGGCGTTGGCGCCGAGGTCCGAGCCCACCACCAGCTGCAGGTAGTCGACCACCACCAGATCCAGGCCCGCGGTGCGCTTCAGGCGGCGGCAACGGGCCACCAGCTTGGCGATGGAGAGGCCGCCGGTATCGTCGATGAAGAGGGGGCTTTCCTGGATCTCCAGGGCGGCGTCGCGGATGCGGCCGAACTCGCTTTGGTCGATCTCGCCCTTGCGGAGCTTATCGGACGGCACGCCGGACACCTCGGCCAGGAGGCGCATGGCCAGCTGCTCGGCCGACATTTCCAGGGAGAAGAAGGCGACCACCCCGCCGTTGGCGGTCTTTTTCGACCCGTCCGGCTGGATGTCATAGGCGTAGTTGCGGGCCACGTGGAAGGCGATGTTGGCGGCCAGCGCCGACTTGCCCATGGAGGGCCGCCCGGCCAGGATCAAGAGATCGGACGGGTGCAGGCCGCCCAGTTGACGATCCAGATCGATCAGGCCGGTGGAGATGCCCGCCAGACCCCCGTCGCACTGGAAGGCTTCCGCCGCCATCTCCACCGCGCCGTGCAGGGCGGTGGCGAAGGGCACGAAGCCTTGGGAGGCGCCGCCGGTCTCGGCCAGGGAGAAGAGCTGCTGCTCGGCGATCTCGATCTGGTCGCGGGCCGGCCGCTCGGCGTCGCCGGTGGCGCTGACGGCGATATCGCCGCCGATGCGGATCAAATCCCGCCGAAGCGCCAGATCGTAGATGGTGCGGGCATAGGCGGGGGCGTTGGCGCCCGGCGGGGCCCGATCCACCAGGTCGGCCAGATAGCGGATGCCGCCCAGCTCCTCGAACGCCGGGTCCTTCTTGAAGCGCTCGGCGATCAGGATCGGCTCGGCCAGCTGGCCGCGGCGGATATAGTCCTCCAGAACGGTGAACAGGTGCTGGTGGAAGGGCTCATAGAAGTGGCGAGCCTGCAGCCGGTCGGTCAGCCGCTCATAGGCGGCGTTATCGTAGAGCATGACGCCCAGGAGCGCCTGTTCCGCCTCGATGTTGCAGGGCATGGTCGCGCCCAGGGGCGAGGCGGCCGGCTCTGAGGGGGAGAAGTCGAAAGCGGGAGAGGTCATCGATTACCGATAGCTTAAGGCAGGCCCTTAGAGTCGGCGACCTTGCCTCCGGTCCACAGAAATCGCGGCCCTGGGGAAAACATCTGCGCCCTTGCGATCCAAATCCAAGCGTGGCCTTTGAGGCGTCGGCTGAAGGCGAAAGGACCCCTTAATGAGCGTTGCCGAAGACGTTTTGGAGACCTTCCCGCCCCAACCCTACGCCGACGTGCGGGCTCAGGTGCGGGACGGGGACATCTTCCTCTGCCAGGGCCGCGATCCCTTCTCCAAGCTGATCCAGTGGTCGACCAAGAGCCCCTGGAGCCATGTGGCCATCGCCTTTCGCATCGCGGCGCTGGACCGGGTGATGGTGATCGAGGCGGTGGAGAAGATCGGCGTTCGGGCGGTGGCCCTCTCGGCCTTCTGCTCGCGGGATTCGGAGGGGACCTATCCCTATCCGGGCAAGATCCTTTTGGCCCGCCACGCCGCCTTTGGAGGGGCGGCCAAGATCAAGCCCATGGCCAAGTTCGCCTTCGACCACCTGGGCGATAAGTTCGCCCCGGGGGAGATCGCCAAGATCGGCCTGCGCATCGCCGAGGCCAGGCTTGGGGGCGAGCACCACACCCCGCCCATGCTGCTGCCGGACGATGAGTTCATCTGCTCGGAGTTCGTGGCGGCGGCCTTCCAGGCGGCGGGGGTGAAGGTCGCTTGGGATGGGCTGGGCTTCATCGCCCCGTCGGACTTCGCCCGTGCGCCGGAGATCGCCGCCGTCGCCCAGGTGGACGTGGCCCATCCGCCGCTGCCGCCGAAAGGGAAGGACAAGTAAGACAGGCGATTTGACCTTCTCCCCGGAGGGGAGAAGGGTCATAGCCAAAACGCAAACGGCGCCCCGGATCGCTCCGGGACGCCGCCTGTCGTAGGGTATCGCCTAAGGCCTAAGCGAAGTCGCGGTCGTCGCCGATGGAGCCGGCGCCGCCGGCGATCATGTCGGCGGCGGAGGCTGCGGCGGCGGCTTGATCTTCCTCGAATTGCGAGGTGATCACGTTCTCGCCCTTGGCCTGGCGTTCGGCTTCGTCGGCCGAGCGGGCGATGTTCACCTTGATGGTGATCGTCACCTCGGCGTGCAGGCGCACCTTCACCTCGTGGAGGCCCAGGGTCTTGATCGGCTTGTCGAGCACCACTTGGCTGCGATCGACCTTGCCGCCCTCGGCGACCACGGTTTCGGCGATGTCGCGGCCGGAGACCGAGCCGTAGAGCTGGCCTGAGTCGCCCGCCTGGCGGATCATGATGTAGGACTGCTCGTCGAGCTTTGAGCCTTGCTTTTCAGCGGCGGCGCGGGTCTCGGCGTTGCGTTCCTCGATCAGGTGACGTTCGGCTTCGAACATCTTCAGGCTAGAGGCGTTGGCGCGCAGGGCCTTGGAGCGGGGGAGCAGGAAGTTGCGGGCGAACCCGTCCTTCACCACCACCACGTCGCCGATGGCGCCCAAGCGTTCGACGCGTTCGAGAAGAATGACTTTCATGGTTTTCCCTTACTTCACGACGTAGGGGAGAAGGGCGAGGAAGCGCGCGCGCTTGATCGCCTTGGCCAGCTCCCGCTGGTTCTTCTGCGAGACGGCGGTGATGCGCGAGGGCACGATCTTGCCGCGTTCGGAGATGTAGCGTTGCAGGAGCTTGACGTCCTTGTAGTCGATCTTCGGGGCGCCGGCGCCCGCAAACGGGTCGACCTTGCGGCGGCGGAAGAAGGGGCGGCGTTGGCCGCCGGCGGCCGGAGCGTCCGGCGCGGGTGTGTCGGTCATGATGTTTGCTCCTTACGCCACAGCGTCTTCGGGGAGGGTCTCGACGGCGTCGAGCCGCTCGGGACGATCCTCGCGGTCGCCGCGATCGGCGCGGTCCGGACGGTCTTCGCGGTCGCCACGCTCGGAACGCTCGCGGTCGCGGCGCGCCAGGATCGGCGACAGCTCCAGGTCGATGGTCTCCACCCGGATGGTCAGGGTGCGCAGCACATCTTCGTTGATGGACAGCTGGCGCTCCATTTCCTTCACCGCGTCCGAAGGGGCGTCGATGGCCAGAAGCGAATAGTGGCCCTTGCGGTTCTTCTTGATGCGGTAGGTGAGGTTGCGCAGGCCCCAGTATTCGATCTTGGCGATGTGGCCGCCGAGTTCTTCGATGAGGTGCTTGAGCTGGTCGTTGAGGGCCTCGGCCTGTTGGGCCGAGATGTCTTGCCGTGCGATGACGACGTGTTCGTATAGGGGCATTCAAATCCTCTTCCGGTGAATGAAAGCGGCGCCCGATGAGGCCGGAAGGACCCGATGCGGACGATGGATCTTGGCGCGGCGAGGAGGGGACATCCCCCACCCGTTGACGCTCCACGCAAAGACCGCCTTCTGAGAAGCGGCGGCTGATACACGCAAAGGGGCGCAAGAGCAAGCTTTCGGAGCGGACGATGACTGGAGCCGTAGCCTTGCGGCGCGCGCCGCAAGGCCAGGCGCGGCCTCTCGCCGCATGGCGTCGCCGCCCCAGGCGGTTGATGAATGATCGGCTAAACCTAAGCTTGTCCGCAGCGCCGTCCGACGTTGCGCCTCGCCATTTGGAGTCCGCTCCTGGATTGTGAACGCCGAACATGTCGATCTGGACCTGGCTGCTGAATCCGTCCGGTCTCACCGCCCACGGCTTTTGTCTGAATTGGGCGCCGGGGCTGGTGGGACTGCATGTGGGCTCGGACGCCCTTATCGGCGCATCCTACCTCTCCATTCCCTTGGTCCTGGCCTCCTTCGCGCGCCAGCGGCGGGATCTGAGGTACGGCTGGGCGCTCTATCTGTTCGTGGCCTTCATCGTCGCCTGCGGCGCGACGCACCTCTTCTCCATCCTCACACTCTGGTCTCCCGCCTATGGGGTCGAGGGGCTGATCAAGGCGGTGACGGCGATCCTGTCGGTCGTCACCGCCGCCATCCTCTGGCCCCTCTTGCCCAAATTGGTCGCCCTGCCGTCGCCGACGCAGCTTGAGGAGGCCAACGCCAAATTGTCGACGACCGTCGCCGAATTGCTGGACACGAGCCTCCTGCTGAAGAGCAGCGAGGCGAAAATCCGCACCATCAATCTGGAGTTGGAGCGCCGGGTGGCGGAGCAGACGGCGGAGCTTCAGACGGCCAACCAGCAGCTGACCAGCGCCCTGGAGGAGCGGCGCAGCATCATGCAGGCCCTGGTCGCCAGCGAAGAGACGTTCCGGACTGGCTTCGAATCGGCGGCCGTCGGCAAGGTGCACACCGATCCGAAAACCGCGCTCATCTTACGGGCCAACAAGGCCTTCGCCTCCATGCTGGGATATGAGCCCGAGGAGCTGGTCGGCCGCTCGGGCAAGGATCTGATCTGGCCGGAGGATTTTGCCGATACTCAGAAGGAACACCAGCGGCTGCTGGCGGGAGAGATCTCCGCCTACGTTCTGGAAAAGCGTTACCTTCATAGGGACGGTCACCCGATATGGGGGCGCGTGTCTTGGTCCACGGCGCGGGATATCGACAGCGGCGAACCGACCCTGTCGATCTCCGTCGTGGAGAACATCGAGGTCGAGCATAGGTCGCGTCTGGCCCTGGAGGCGGCCAAGCGGGAGCTGGAAGCGGTGGTGGAGGAGCGCACCATGGCCCTGGCCCAGCGCGACATTCTGTTGCGTGAAGTCTACCACCGGGTGAAGAACAACCTGCAGATCATCGACAGCTTCCTGGTGATGCAGGCCCGCCGCCTGACCGACCCCGCCGCTCGCGACGCCCTCTTGAACCTGCGCCGCCGGGTCTTCGCCCTGGGCTTGGTGCACCATCAGCTGATGGGGTCGCAGAATTTGCGCACCTTCGATGTGGCGCCCTATCTGAAGGAGCTTTCCGGCAACATCTTGGAGGGCTACTCGGATCGCGGGATCACCCTCTCAGTGGAGGCGGCGCCGATGGATGTGGGCCTGGATTTCGCCATTCCGCTCGGTCTGTTGGTGACCGAGCTGGTGACCAATTCGCTCAAGCACGCCTTTCCCGACGGGGCGGGAAATATCTCCGTCAGTCTCCAGCGCGGCGAAGACGGCGAGGTGGCCCTCATCGTAGCCGACGATGGCCAAGGTCAGGGCCAGGACGGCCCCGAATCGCCACGCTCCACACCCGGCCTTGGGACCAGCATCATCGCTGGTCTGGTGGCCCAACTCAGAGGAACCATGACCATGGGAAGTGAAATAGGAACCCGCGCCGAGATCCGCGTCGCCTCGCCGGTGTTGTCATGACCGATATGGCGCATAAGAGCGGCCCCGGCGCCGGTCTGCCCGACGGAGCGCTCAACATGGCCTTGAATCGGCATATTCTGGTGGTCGAGGACGAATTTTTGATCGCCCAGGGCCTTTGTATGCAGATCGAGGACATGGGCTTAAGCGTCTGCGGCACGGCCGCCTCAGCCGACGAGGCGGTGGCCCTGGCCGAGGAATTCCGCCCGGCCGTGGTCTTGATGGACATGCGGCTGCAGGGCGAAAAGGACGGCGTCGATGCGGCCCTGGATATTCATTACCGGGTCGGCTCCAAGGTGATCTTCATCACCGGCTCCCGCGAGCCAGCGACCATGGCGCGGATTCAGCTGGACCATCCGGCGGCGGTGCTCTTCAAGCCGATCTCCGACGGGCAACTGAATCTCGCCATCCTGAAGGCGTTGAATCTCTGACGGAAAGGCGTCTCAGCTGTAAAATGTTACGATCGGGGCGGTTTTGCACACGGATTGACCTCCAAAGCCGACAAAATCGGTCGTGGGCCGGCGCTCGGCCGAATGATCGCACAGCTTGGCGCAAGCCCTTGCCTTTGCGGGGTAATTGGCGCATGATTCGGACCATGGCCATGCTCCTGTCCGCCGCTGCCTTGACCACCGTCCTTTGGGCGGCCGGTTCCGCGCGGCCACAGCTAGCGCTACGACTAATCCGCCCCTGAGCGTGACGTCGGCCGCCTGACGGTTCGCGCGTTCAGGGAAAGCCCGCCGCCCGCACCGTTCAGACCCCTTATCTAAAGTACCGTCCCATGACCGTGAACCATCCCAACTTCGGCAAGATCGCCGACGACCGCGTCATCGTATTCGACACCACCCTTCGCGACGGGGAACAGTCCCCCGGCTTCTCCATGACCCTGTCGGAAAAGCTGCGCATGGCCGAGGCCCTGGCCGAGCTCGGCGTCGATGTGATCGAGGCCGGCTTCGCCATCGCCTCCAACGACGACTTCCAGAGCGTCAAGCAGATCTCCGAAACCATCAAGGGCCCGGTGATCGCCAGCCTCGCCCGCTGCGCTGCGCCCGACATCCTGCGAGCCGCCGAGGCGCTCAGGGGCGCCGAGCGCAAGCGCATCCACATCGTCATCGCCACCTCCGCCCTGCACATGAAGTACAAGCTGCAGATGGAGCCGGATGCGGTGATTGAGCGCATCCAGAGCTCGGTCACCCTGGCCCGCAGCCATGCGGACGACGTGGAATGGTCGGCGGAAGACGGTTCGCGCTCCGATCCTGACTTCCTCTGCCGGGCGGTGGAGATGGCCATTAAATGCGGCGCCACCACCATCAACATCCCCGACACCGTCGGCTACGCCATGCCCGCCGACATGGTGCGAATTTTCGCCGACCTGAAGGCCCGCGTGCCGGGCGCCGACGGCGTGATCTTCTCCACCCACAACCACAACGACCTCGGCATGGGCGTCGCCAATACGCTGGCCGGCATGGCGGGCGGGGCGCGCCAGTTCGAGGCGGCGATCAACGGCATCGGCGAGCGCGCCGGCAACGCCTCCATCGAGGAGGTGATCATGGCCATCAAGACCCGGCCGGACGCCTTTCCTTATAAAACGGGGATCAAGACGCAGAATTTGCTGAAAATTTCCCGCCTGCTCTCCACCATCACCGGCTTTGATGTGCAGCCCAATAAGGCCATCGTCGGGCGCAACGCCTTTGCCCATGAGAGCGGCATCCACCAGGACGGGATGCTGAAGAACGCACTGACCTATGAAATCATGACGCCGGAAAGCGTCGGCTGGACCAAATCCAGCCTGGTGCTCGGCAAACATTCGGGCCGCAACGCCTTTCGCTCCAAGCTGAAGGAGCTGGGCTTCGACGCCATCGGCGACAACGAGCTGAACGACATCTTCGCCCGCTTCAAGGACCTGGCCGACCGCAAGAAGACGGTGTTCGAGGAAGACATCATCGCCCTGGTCGACGAGTCCTTCGGGCGCGATCATGAGCGGGTGAAGTTCGTCGAGCTGGAAGTGCGCTCCGGCTCCAAGGGCCCGGCCCATGCGGCCCTCACCCTGGAAATCGACGGCGCCGTCGCCTCGGCCGAAGCGGACGGCGACGGTCCGGTGGACGCCGCCTTCAAGGCCATCCGCATCCTCTTCCCCCACGAGGCGGAGCTGACCCTGTTCTCGGTCGGCGCGGTCACCGAGGGCACGGACGCCCAGGCCAAGACCACGGTTCGGCTGCAGGAAAACGGGCGGCTGGTGGACGGGCAGGGGGCGGATACCGACACCATCGTCGCCGCCGCCCGCGCCTATGTGCACGCCCTGAACAAGCTCCTGGTCAAGCGCGAACGCTCTGAGCCCGAAGCGCTGAGCGCTTAACAGCCTTGTCACCCCGGACAGCGCATGGCGCTGATCCGGGACCCAGCCCTTTTCGCGATTCACCTAGATCCCGGATCAGCTTCGCTGTCCGGGATGACAGGATTTAGACTATGCAAAGCCCCCGCACCCTGTTCGACAAGATCTGGGACGCCCATGTGGTCGAGACCCTGCCCGACGGCACGGCCATCCTCTACATCGACCGCCATCTCGTACACGAGGTCACCAGCCCCCAGGCCTTCGAGGGCCTGCGCCTGGCCGGCCGCAAGGTTCGCCAGCCCAGCGCCACCATCGCCGTGCCCGACCACAATGTGGCGACATCCCCCGGGCGCGTAGGCGCCGAGCCCGACAGCATCCTGCAGCTGGAGACCCTGGAGCAGAACGTCAAAGACTTCGGCGTGCCCTACATCCCGATCACCGACGAGCGGCAAGGCATCGTCCACATCATCGGGCCGGAGCAGGGACTCTCGCTCCCCGGCATGACCATCGTCTGCGGCGACAGCCACACCTCCACCCACGGGGCCTTGGGCGCGCTCGCCTGGGGCATCGGCACCTCGGAGGTCGAGCATGTGCTGGCGACGCAAACCGTCTTGCAAAAACCCGCCAAAAACATGCGGGTGACGGTAAAAAACCGTTTAGGATCTGGTGTTTACGCCAAGGACCTGGCCTTGGCGATCATCGCCAAGATCGGCACCGCCGGCGGCACCGGCCATGTGATCGAATACGCCGGCGAGGGGGTTGTGGCGCTGGACATGGCCGGCCGCATGACCCTTTGCAACATGTCGATCGAGGCGGGCGCCCGCGCGGGCCTGATCGCCCCCGACGAGATCACCTTCGCCTATATCGAGGGGCGCCCGTTCGCGCCCCAGGGCGAGGCGTTCGAACAGGGAGTAGCCTACTGGTCCACCCTGCCGTCCGATCCGGGCGCGGCCTTCGACATCGAGATCGAGATCGACGCGGCCGAGATCGCCCCGATGGTCACCTGGGGCACCAGCCCCGAGGCCGCCATCCCCATCACCGGCCACGCTCCCGATCCGGCCGCCGCCCCGGACGAGGCTGGGCGGGCTCAGGTGCAGCGGGCGCTCGACTACATGGGGCTTACCGCGGGCCAGCCCATCAGCGAGGCCAGGATCGACGTGGTGTTCGTCGGCTCCTGCACCAATGGCCGCATCGAGGACATCCGCGAGGTGGCGACGATCGCCAAGGGCCGTCATGTGGCCGAGGGCGTGCGCGCCCTGGTCGTGCCGGGCTCGGGCCTCGTTAAGAAGCAGGCCGAGGCCGAGGGGCTGGACCGCATCCTGCTGGACGCCGGGTTTGAATGGCGCGAGGCCGGCTGCTCCATGTGTCTGGGCATGAACCCTGACCGTCTGGCCCCCGGCCAGCGCTCGGCCTCCACCTCCAACCGCAATTTCGAGGGCCGCCAGGGCCCCGGCGGCCGCACCCATCTGGTGTCGCCGGCCATGGCCGCGGCGTCGGCCCTCACTGGGCGGCTCTCCGACCCCCGTCCCTTTCAGAAGGCTTGAGCCATGCAGCCCTTCACCACCCTGACCGGCGTCGCCGCCCCCATGCCGGTGGCCAATGTCGACACCGACCAGATCATTCCGGCGCGCTTCCTGAAGACCATCAAACGCACGGGCCTGGGCAAAAACCTGTTCGATGGCCTCCGCTATGAGCCCGACGGCTCGGAAAAGCCCGGCTTCGTGCTCAATCAAGAGCCCTATCGCCACGCCGAGATCCTGATCGCCCATGAGAACTTCGGCTGCGGATCGTCGCGCGAGCACGCCCCCTGGGCGCTGATCGATTTTGGCATCCGCGCGGTGATCGCGCCGAGCTTCGCGGACATTTTTCGCAACAACAGCCCCAAGAACGGGCTCTTGCCCATCGTCCTGCCCCGCGCCGTCTGCGACCTGCTGATCGAGGACGCGGCCATGGGCGCCAACGCCCGCATCTCCATCGATCTGGGCCGCCAGGTGGTGATCCGCCCGAACGGCGAGGAAATCGGATTTGAGGTCAACGCCCTGACCAAGCACCTGATGCTGAATGGCCTGGACGACATCGGCCAGACCCTGCAGCACGACAGCGCCATCGGCGCGTTCGAGGCTAGGCGCGCGGCGGCGGAGCCCTGGCGGACCGGGACGGCGCTTTAACCCACACCCAAAACCTCCGTCATCTTCGGCCTTGTGCGGAGGGCCCAGAGACGCGACCTATCGGATCGGGGCGCTGCGGCCGCCAGTTTCCTCCTGATTGCACAGCGCGTATGGGTCCTCGGCACAAGCCCGAGGATGACGATCATTTTAGAACATCATGCTTCTGGAGCCCCAATGACCACCAAATCCATCCTGGTTCTCCCTGGCGACGGCGTCGGCCCTGAAGTGATGGCGCAAGCCCTGCGGGTCCTGGACCGCATCTGCGAAACCTCAGACCTGGTCGTCACCCTGGAGCACGACCTGGTGGGCGGGGCCAGCATCGAGGCGAATGGGGTTCCACTCACCGACCAAACCCTGGCATCGGCCAAGGCGGCGGACGCGGTGCTGTTCGGCTCGGTGGGCGGTCCGCAGTGGGACGCGGAGCCCTTCGACAATCGCCCCGAGATCGCCATCCTGAAGCTGCGCTCAGAGCTCGGCCTCTTCGCCAACCTGCGCCCCGCTATCGTCTTCGATCCCCTGGTGGACGCCTCGACCCTGAAGGCGGAGGTGGTGCGGGGCCTCAACATCATGATCGTCCGCGAATCCACCGGCGGCATCTATTTCGGCGAGCCGCGCGGCATCGAGACCCTGGCCGACGGCACAAAGCGCGGCGTCAACACCGAGGTCTATACGACCCATGAGATCGAGCGCGTCGCCCGCGTGGCCTTCGAGCTGGCCGGCAAGCGCCAGGGCCGCCTGATGAGCGTGGAGAAGGCCAATGTGATGGAGAGCGGCCTGCTCTGGCGGCAAACCGTGCAGGCCCTGCACGACCGCGACTATGTCGACGTCACGCTGAACCACATGTACGCCGACAATTGCGCCATGCAGCTGGCCCGCAATCCCCGCCAGTTCGACGTGATCGTCACCACCAACCTGTTCGGCGATCTGCTTTCCGATCTCGCCTCCATGCTGACCGGGAGCCTTGGCCTTCTGCCCTCCGCCACCCTGGGCGCGCCCGACGCCAACGGCCGCCGCCCCGCCCTCTATGAGCCGATCCACGGTTCGGCGCCGGACATCGCCGGCCAGGGGATCGCCAATCCCTTGGCCCAGATCCTGTCGCTGGCCATGCTGCTGCGCTGGTCCTTCGGCATGGAGGACGAGGCGCGGCGGGTGGAGCGCGCCTGCGTCACGGCCCTGGAGGTCGGCGCCCGCACCAAGGATCTTGGCGGCGATCTGACGACCCAAGAGATGGGTGACGCGGTGCTGGCCGCCCTGACCGGCGCGGAAATGGCTGGATAATTCCCCTCTTAGGCGGGACGTCTTGTCGCGGCCAAGGCTTGCGGATATCGGCTAACCCTTAACCGTGTCGGGGGTAGATTGCGGTTCATGGACCGGCGGGGCTTTCTCTTTACGGCAGGCGGCGCGCTGGCGGCGACAGCGGCGGCGCGGCCCCGCGCGGCCCAGGCCCAGCCCGTCTTTCTAGACGGCATTGTCGACTATTACGAAACCTTGCGGGGCGGCCTCTACGACGCCGGCGGCGGCCTCTACCAGGCCAAGACCGAAGATCGCCTCCTGGCCGAACACAACAGCTTTCGCGCCGCCCACAGCCTGAAGCCGCTGGTCCGCGACCCCGCCTTCGACGATGCGGCGCGGGCCCACGTGGCCGACCTCTTGCGCCGCAACTATTTCGAGCACGCCTCGCCGGAGGGCTATACCTCCGAGCAAAGGGTGGCGCTGCTGGCCCGGCGCTTCGTCGGCGCGGCGGGGGAGAATATCGCCATGCAGGACGGGGGCGAGGCGCCGCCGACCGCCGCCGAACTGGCCAAGATGTGGCGCACGAGCCCCGGCCACCGCGCCAACATGCTGCGCCCGGAATATAATCATGTGGGCTTTGGCGTCGTGCAGCACGGCGGCCGCACCATCGCCGGCGCCGTCTTCGGCCACCGCTTCGCCGAGCTGGCGGCCCCGGCGCCCTTCCGCATCGGCGGCGGCGACGGTCTGGCCGGCGTGCTCGACGGCGCCACCCCTCGTCTGACCGGCTATGAGCTGCAGCCAGTGCGGGGCGGCCAGAGCCTTGGCCCCTTCGCCGACCGGGATGCGCCCGGTCCGCTCAGCCCCGGCGCCTACGCCATCCGGCCCCACGCCCCCGATCCCAGTGTGCCCTACCGCTATTGGATACTGTTCGGGCCCATCGTCATGGCGGGCTAAACCGCTTGCGCCGCCGTGACCCGGCGCGCAGATGCGCCCTGAGGTCGCAGTTCGGCCCGCTCGATTGACAACCATCCACTGAGGGTTGAGCGTCCCCGGGTGGAAAACGTTGAACTCATTCGGCAGGCCCATTTCGGCGAAGGCGCTATGGACACGGCCTATCTTGCGGCGATTATCGAGTCTTCGGACGACGGCATCATCGGCAAGGATCTGGGCGGGATCATAAGAAGCTGGAACCGGGGGGCGGAAGCCATCTTCGGCTACAGGGCCGAAGAGGTGATTGGGCGCCCTGTCCAGATCCTGTTTCCCCCCGATCGACTTGACGAAGAAGCCATGATCGTGGAGCAAATCATACGCGGCTTGCGCGTGGAGCATCACGAAACCATAAGGCGGCGCAAGGACGGGTCGGAGTTTCCGGTATCGGTGACGATTTCGCCGATCCGCGATGGGAGCGGCGCCATCGTCGGCGCCTCCAAGATTCTTCGCGACATCACCGAACGCCGGGACGCCCAGAGAGCCTTGGCGCGCAATGAAGCTGAACTGCGCGCCAGCTTCGAAAGCGCGGCGATCGGCAAGGTGCTGCTCTCGCCGACCAGCAAGGAGATCGTTCGAACCAACCAGGCGTTCGCCAATATGCTTGGCCGTCACCCCACGGATCTGGTCGGTCGCGGGATCGGCCAATTCATCTGGGCCGAGGATCGGATTATCGACGACCTCGACTATTCGCTTTCAGGCGCGGCGGTGACCCAGGTTCGCGAACTGCGTCTGGCTCGCCCGGACGGAACGCCCCTTTGGGTTCGCGCCTCGACCACCCTGGCCATGGAGCCGGATAGTGGAAAGCCGTTCTTGACGGTGATCGCCATCGAGGACATCGACGCGCAATACAAGGCGCAAACGGCCTTGCTGGACGCCAAGCGCGACCTTGAGCAGATCGTGCTCGAACGCACCAAGGCCCTCGCCGAGCGCAACCTGCTGCTAAGAGAGGTCTATCACCGGGTAAAGAACAATCTGCAGGTCGTCGATGGCCTGTTGATGATCCAGGCGCGCAGGATTGAAGACCCGCAAGCGCGCCAGGTCCTGACCGGACTAAGGGCCCGCATCTTCGCGCTCGGCCTGGTTCATCACCAACTGATGGGCTCGTCAGACCTGAAGACCTTCGATGTCGCGCCCTTCCTTCAGGAGCTGTTGAACAACCTCGCCGGCGGCGCGGGGGACGATCACATCAAGCTGACGGTTCAGGCCCATCCGCTCGACGTCGGATTGGATTTCGCGGTGCCCTTGGGGCTATTGGTGACCGAAATCGTCACCAATTCCCTCAAACACGCCTTTCCCAACGGGCAGGGCGAGGTTTCAGTCATTCTGCGGCTGGAGGACCCAGGGAAGGTCCTGCTGATCGTCTCCGATAACGGTCAAGGCCACTCCCGCCAACCGGTGACCATCGGGAAAATCGGCTTGGGTTCGACCATCATCAAGAGCCTGGTCGCCCAACTCGGGGGCGAAATGATCGTTCGCCAGGACCCCGGAACGACGACTGAAATTTCCCTGCCTTTGCCGGAGCTTCCATGATTCCTTTGAACGAATCCGTGCTTGTTGTGGACGATGAGGCGGTTATTGCGGAACTGTGGTCCATTTACATGGAGATGATGGGCGTTGAGGTGTGCGGCCGGGCCGCCACGGCCGACGACGCCGTCGCCCTGGCGGTGGAGCATCGTCCTGCGGTGGTTCTGATGGATATGCGGCTACGCGGCAAAAAGGACGGGGTCGATGCAGCCCTCGCCATCTATGAATCGGTGGGCTCCAAGGTGGTTTTCATCACCGGATCTCAGGAACCCGATACGATGACCAGAATTCAACTGGATCATCCGACGGCGATTCTCATCAAGCCGGTGTCCGATCGCCTGCTCAAAAGCACAGTGACCAGCGCCATGATCGCCAGCGGCGTCTGGCGCCCCGGTGAGACGGAGGGGAGCGGGGCCGCATCCACCGACGCGGCCCCTCAGGCGGGTGATTAGTTGCGCGCCTTGTCGACCAGGGCGCCCTTGGTGATCCAAGGCATCATGGCGCGCAGGCGCCCGCCCACTTCCTCGATCTGGTGTTCGCCGATGAGGTTGCGGCGGGCCTTCAGGGAGGGCTGGCCGGCGGCGTTCTCCAGCATGAAGTCGCGCACGAACCTTCCTTGCTGGATATCTTCCAGGATGCGCTTCATCTCGGCCTTGGTCTCCGAGGTGACGACCCGGGGGCCGGAGACATATTCGCCATATTCGGCGGTGTTGGAGATCGAGTAGTTCATGTTGGCGATGCCGCCTTCATAGATCAGGTCGACGATCAGCTTCACCTCGTGCAAACATTCGAAATAGGCCATTTCCGGCGCATAGCCGCCCTCGACCAGGGTCTCGAAGCCGGCGCGGATCAGCTCCACCAGGCCGCCGCAGAGCACGGCCTGCTCGCCAAAGAGGTCGGTTTCGCACTCTTCGCGGAAATTGGTCTCGATGATGCCCGAGCGCCCGCCGCCGATGGCCGAGGCATAGGCGAGACCGAGATCCATGGCGTTGCCCGAAGCGTCCTGATGCACCGCGATCAGGCAGGGCACGCCGCCGCCCTTGGAATATTCACCGCGCACGGTGTGGCCGGGGCCCTTGGGCGCGACCATCAGGACGTCGATCGACGCCTTGGGTTCGATCAGGCGGAAGTGAACGTTCAGGCCGTGGGCGAACAACAGGGCGGCGCCGTCGCGGATATTGGGGGCGATCTCGGCGGCGTAGATGTCGCGCTGATGCTCGTCGGGGGCCAGCACCATCAGCAGGTCAGCCACCTTCGCCGCCTCGGCGACGCTCATCACCTTCAGGCCCGCGGCTTCCGCCTTCTTGGCCGAGGCGGAGCCGGGGCGCAGGGCGACGATCACATTCTTCACGCCGCTATCGCGCAGGTTCAGGGCATGGGCGTGGCCCTGGCTGCCGTAGCCGACGATGGCGATGGTCTTATCGAGGATACGGGCGAGATCGGCGTCGCGATCGTAATAAACACGCATAGAAAACTCCTGGATTTTGAAGGGTTATTCGGGAAGGTCGATTAGAGGCAGGCCGATGAGGCGGGCGAGGACGCTTCGGACTTCCCAGAGAAGTTCGGCCGGAGCGCGGCCTAGGTATCGGAAACCCCGTTCTGCACGATCAAGACTGCGAACTTGATCGGCGAGCACGCCGCCGCCGACAACCAATCCCTCGGGGATCAGCACCTTGGTGGGCCATGGCGCGCGATTGCGGGTGATCGGGCAAACAATGGCGCGACGCGTGTCGATGTGAAACCGCCGTTCGGAAACGACCAAGGCAGGACTCATGCCGCCTTGCTCAGATCCTCTGACGGGCTCCAGATCGACATGAACGAAGTCGCCGGCCTCAAGAATAGGCGGCGTCGTCATCGATGATTTCGGACCCGACGTCTGGCCCCCAATCCACTGCGGGCGGTTCTTGCGCCGGCCCAAGGCGGCGAGCCTCGTCCATCATTTCGTCGAGCGTCGGAATGGCTTTTCTGGGCTTCACGCGGGTCAGGCTGATTGAATCGGCGCCGATGGCGATCGCCACATCCTGGCCGGCATGTAAATTGAGCGCGCGCACGGCCTCCTTTGGCAGTCGCACCGCTAGGCTGTTGCCCCACTTGGCTGCTTTCACCCGCATGACGGTCGCTCCGTATATCCCATGTATATCCGAAATGGGCCGCGCCGTCCATCAGACCCGCTCCGCTCCGCGGGTGATCGATAGGACGCCGGTGCGGGAAATTTCAACGAGGCCCAGCGGCCGCATCAGCCGCTCGAACTTGTCGATCTTGGCCGGAGCGCCGGTGATTTCGAAGATGAAGCTTTGCAGGGTCGTGTCCACCACATGGGCGCGGAATATCTCCGCCAGGCGCAGGGCCTCGATGCGATCGGCGCCCGTGCCGGCCACCTTGAACAGGGCCATCTCGCGCTCCACTCCATCGGCGTCGGCGCCCACGTCGGTCACCTGGCGCACCTGCACCATCTTCTCCAGTTGGGCCTTGATCTGGGCCAGGACGTGGTTGGCGCCGCGGGTGACGATGGTGATGCGCGAAGTGTGGGCCGTATGATCGGTCTCGGCCACCGTCAGGCTTTCGATATTGTAGCCCCTTGCGGCGAACAGGCCGACCACCCGGTGCAGCACGCCCGCTTCGTTATCGACGATCACCGCGAAGGTGGCGCGATGCTCGGGCTCAACCGCCGCCGATAGGTCGTAAGCCGAGGTGGAGGGCGCCGAAGCGCCGAGGGTGTCGGAAGGGGGCATCAGACCAGCTTCTTTCCGGCGTCGTCGATCACCGAGCCGATGTCTTCGGCCGCCGCCATGTCCCCCAGCAGCATGTCGTTATGGGCCTTGCCGGAGGGGATCATGGGGAAGCAGTTCTCGGTCTTGGCCACCCGGCAATCGAAGATCACCGGTTTGGGGGTGTCGATCATCTGCATGATCTTGGCGTCGAGCTCATCGGGGTGCTCGGCGCGGATGCCGACGCCGCCGTAGGCCTCCGCCAGCTTGACGAAATCGGGCAGGCTTTGCGAATAGGAGTGGCTATAGCGCTCTCCGTGCAAGAGCTGCTGCCATTGGCGCACCATGCCCATCCACTCGTTGTTGAGGATGAAGATCTTGATCGGCAGGTCGTGCTGCACCGCCGTCGACATCTCCTGCATGGTCATCTGCACGCTGGCGTCGCCGGCGATGTCGATGACCAGGCTGTCCGGATGGGCGACCTGCACGCCGACCGCCGCGGGCAGGCCATAGCCCATGGTGCCCAGGCCGCCGGAGGTCATCCAGCGGTTCGGCTCGTCGAAGTGGAAGAACTGCGCCGCCCACATCTGGTGCTGGCCGACCTCGGTGGTGACATAGACGTCCTTGTCGCGAGTCAGGGCGTACAGCCGCTCGATGGCGTACTGCGGCTTGATCACCGTGTCGGACTGACGGTAGGCAAAGCCCTTACGCGCGCGCCACTCGTCGATCTGGTCCCACCAGGGCTTCAGCGTCTCGGGCTGGGCCTTGCGGCCTTGCGCCTTCCAGACCGCGATCAGGTCTTCGAGCACGCTGCCCGCATCGCCGACGATGCCGATGTCGACGCGGACGTTCTTGTTGATCGAGGACGGGTCGATATCGATGTGGATCTTCTTCGAGTTCGGCGAGAAGGCGTCCAGGCGGCCGGTCACCCGGTCGTCGAAGCGCGCGCCGACCGAGACCATGACGTCGCAGTCGTGCATGGCGTGGTTGGCCTCATAGGCGCCGTGCATGCCGACCATGCCCAGCCACGCCGGGTCCGACGCCGGAAACGCGCCCAGGCCCATCAGGGTCGAGGTCACCGGCGCGCCGGTCAGGGCGGCCAGCTCGCGCAGCAGGGTGCTCGCCTTGGGCCCGGCGTTGATGACGCCGCCGCCGGTGTAGAGGATCGGCTTCTTGGCCCGCGCGATCAGCTCGACCGCCTCGCGGATGCGCGCCGGGTCGCCCTTGGTGCGCGGGGCGTAGGGGTGGGCCGACGGCGCCGCCTTGGGGCCCAGATAGTCGCCTTTGGCGAACTGAACGTCCTTGGGGATATCGATGACCACCGGGCCTGGCCGGCCCGAGGTCGCGATCTGGAAGGCCTCGTGCATGATGCGCGGCAGGTCTTCGACGCGTTTGACCAGCCAGTTGTGCTTGGTGCACGAGCGGGTGATGCCGACGGTGTCCGCCTCCTGGAAGGCGTCCGAGCCGATCAGGTGGGTCGGGACCTGGCCGGTGATGACGACCAGCGGGATCGAGTCCATCAGCGCATCGACGATGC
>JAMFTA010000113.1 GCA_026225565.1 Caulobacter sp.
ATGCGCGTAGATCGCCGTCGAACGTGGATTGCTATGGCCCAGGATGGCGCCCGTCAGCGCCAGCGCCTCGCCCGACGAGGTGGCCGCCGAACCCATCGTGTGACGCAAGGTGTGCGGGGTGATACCAGGCAACTCGGCCCGTTTGATGATCTTCCCCCAGGTCCGCTTCCCGCTCTGATAGTGGCCGTCGTTGATTTCGGACGGGAAGACGAAATCTGATCCGTCCTGCTTGGCGATCGTCTTCAACAGGGCCGCCGCAGCGCCGGCAAGGGGCCGCACCGATTTGCCGGTCTTAGTATCGTCGAGGACCAGGAGGCCGCGTTCGAAATCGACCTCGCTCCAGCGCAACGCCGCGATTTCGTCGCGCCGACATCCGGTGAGGGCGTAGAGCCGGGCGATGTTGATGCCCTTGACGTTCACGCCTTCGGCCTCGAGCGCCTCACAGGCCGCGCCGAACCGGGCGACCTCGTCGAACGTCAGGAAGCGGGTTCGGGCGTTGTCCGTCTTCGGGACCACCGCCTTCTCGCAGGGGTTCACCTTCACAGTGTCGTCACGACCGGCGAAGCTGAACACCGCGGAGAGATCGCGGAACACCTTGCGCGCCGCGCCATTGCCGCCTCTCACGATGATCCGCTTGCGAGGTCCGACCTTCTCGTCCTTTGCGGTCTTGCCTGCTTCGACGTCGCGGAAGAAGCGCTCTATGTCCCGCGGCGTTACTTCGGTGACGCGCTTATGACCCAGCAGGGGAATGACGTGGTGGCGCAGCCGGGCGACGGTGAACTGTTTGGTCTTCGCCTTCATGGGCTGGCCCTGACGCTTGCCGCGCTGGATGTAGCAGCCTTCCTCCTCATAGAGATCGATGAGTGCGGACATCTTCATCTCGCGCCGCTTGGCGTTGCGCTCTCCGGCCGGGTCATTACCGATCGTTGCAGTGGCGAGGAGCTTCTTCGCCTTGGCCCGTGCCTGCTCTAGCGTCAGCGTGCCGAACCGGCCGACCGTCATCTGAGGCCGGCGCGCGGACCGCCCACCCCCTTCAGCCCGGTAGCGGATGATGAACGTCTTAGTGCCGCCAGTGCCGACCTGGAGGCCAAACCCGCTCAGCTTGCTGTCCCAGATCGCATAGTTTTTCGCCTCCGGCTCTGCGCCGTCGATCATGGTCGTCGTCAGTGCAACTGTTGATGCTTTACCCACGCGTACCTCCTACTTCCCGCGCCACAACCTCGACCGAAATCCGTCCACTATGCGTCCACCGGCGACGGGAATTGGCGAGAGCCACACGGATACTTGTAGCGTAGGCCGAGAAGATATACAATTAAAAATCAAGGTGTTATGGCGTACAATAGCGTAGTCCCGGCACCCCTAGGAAACTCCCCATGCAATTTTGCCAAGGTTGGGGTCGAGAGTTCGAATCTCTTCGCCCGCTCCAATTTTCCTTCAGGAAATCAAGGCGTTATGACAGGGCCGCCGCGAGGCGGCCCTTCGCTTTTCAGGCCTGGTGTCCACATGGTGTCCACCGCGTGAATTTCGTTGTTGTCTACGCCGCAACCGACCCGTCGGCCTCAGACATCTCGCTCACAGCCTTTGAACTAGAACCAGGCGTAACCCGCATAGTCGCTTTCAGGCTATCGTTTACCTCTCTAGTTAGGGAACCGGCTAGGCGCACCCGGATGAGACGGCGCCGGCGACAGGGGGACGAATGGTCGACTTTAAGAAGCTGCGGGAAAGCAAAGCCAAGCCTAAGCCGATCAACCCGCGTGAGATTTTCAACGCCCTGCCCAAGCCGCCGGGCATCAACGATTTGTACGCCAGCTAGGCCGAGGTCCTCGACGCTTGGTTCGCGCATCAGACCGAGAAAGACGTTGCTGTCAAACTTCATACAGGCGGCAGCAAAACCCTGGTCGCGCTACTGATGGCGCAATCCGTGATGAACGAGACCGGCGAGCCGGTCCTCTACCTGGCACCGACGAACCAGCTCGTCAGCCAAGTGATCGCGAAGAGCCAGGAATACGGCATCTCCGCACAGCCTACATCAAGGGGCAGCCGTTGCCCGCCGAATTCTATGACGGGAAGAGCGTCCTGGTCGGCGCCTATGAGACGCTGTTCACCGGCCGAAGCAAGTTTGGGGTCCGCGGCGACGGGCGCTCTCCGGTGAAGGTCGGTGCTATCATCCTTGACGACGCGCACGTCGCGCTGACCTCTGTTCGAGAAGCCTTCACGCTGACAATCTCTGCGCGAGAGCACCCAGAGGTGTATTCCGACCTCACGGGGCGCTTCCGCACCGCCTTTCGCGATGCCAGTCGCAGCGGCAGCTTCGCGGACATC
Organism: Caulobacter sp.; assembly: GCA_026225565.1. Classification (GTDB taxonomy): domain Bacteria; phylum Pseudomonadota; class Alphaproteobacteria; order Caulobacterales; family Caulobacteraceae; genus CAIOYC01. Next base: position 2,323 of record JAMFTA010000113.1, read on the forward strand.
ACCAATGGTAAAGACTACGGCGTCATCGAGGCGCCGAGCTGGGCCTGGAATCGCAAGCTCCCCGAGCTGCAGGAGTTCCTCTCGCAGCATGTCGACGCGATCGATTCCTATGTTTGGCCGTTTCTGCGTGACACTCTTGCGTTCTGCCACTGCCTTTTCAGCCGAAACGCCGTGGCGATCACGCCGATATTCCCGCCGGTCGATCTCGTCCCGACCTTTGACGACTGTCCGCGCCGCATCTACATGTCCGCCACGATCGCGGACGACAGCGAGATTGTGCGCACGTTCGGGGCGTCGCCCGAGGCTGTCTCCAAACCGATCACGTCGACCTCGTTGGCGGGCGTCGGCGAGCGGATGATCCTCGTCCCGGAGTTGATGAAGCTCGGCGGTGCAGCGATTCCACATCGAGGACTCCAGGAGCCCTATGTAAACTACATGGTGGGGTGGGCGGACAACCAGAACGATGTGGACGTGAAAAAGCTGGCCGCCGCCCTGACCTCGCCGACCGTGAAGGCGTTTATAGAGGCTCACTATCACGGGGCGGTCGTCCCCGCCTTTTAGCGTCCGGAGTTTCACGTGGCCGATCTTGCCGTCTTCTATGAACATCCCCAATGGTTCGAACCCCTGTTCAAAGCGTTGGACCAGCGCGGCGTCGCCTGGACGCCGATCGCCATCCAGGACCATGTCTTCGATCCTGCCGATACGCGCCTTCCGGCGCCGGTGATCCTGAGCCGTCTGGCCATGTCGTCCTTCCTGCGCCAGTCCGAGCACGCCCTCTTCTATAGCGTCGCGGCGCTGGATCACTGGGAGGGCCTGGGCGCGCGGGTGATCAACGGCCCGGGCGTCCTCGCTTACGACACCAGCAAGGCGCGCCAGCTCAGCCTGTTCCGGCGGATGGGGCTGGATACGCCCAAGACCCGCGTCGCCCACCGCCGCGCCGACATTCCCCGCCTTGCGGCCGAGATCGGCTATCCGGTGATGGTGAAGGTGAACGTGGGCGGTTCCGGCACGGGGATGATCCGCTACGACAGCGCTGAAGATCTCGACGCCGCCGTGGCCGACAAGCTGACTCCCGACAGCGTGGACGGCGTGAGCCTGATCCAAGAATACATCCCCGCGCGGGACGCCCGTGTGATCCGTTGCGAGGTCCTCAACGGCCGACTCCTCTACGCCATCGCCCTGAATGGGGCGGGCTCGACCTTCGACCTCTGCCCGGCGGACGTCTGCATGGTGGACAAGCCCACCATCACCATTGAGGCCTTCACGCCCCCCGCTGACATCGCCGCCGCCGTGGAGCGCACCGCCATCGCAGCCGGGCTCGACGTGGGTGGCGTCGAATATATGATCGACGACCGGGATGGTCGGTCAAAATTTTATGACCTAAACGCGCTCTCCAACTTCGTGGCCAAGCCCCTAGAGGTGTTGGGCTACGATCCCCACGACCATCTCGTGGATTACCTGATCGCCCATATCGCGGCGCAGAGGAAGGTGGCGGCATGAGGTACGGCTTCTGGACGCCCGTCTTCGGCGGTTGGCTCCGCAACGTTCCGGACGAGGGCATGGCGGCTACCTGGGCCTATACGAAGAAGCTCTGCCAGCGGGCCGAACAGATCGGCTACGACCTGACTCTTGTGGCCGAACTGAACCTGAATGACATCAAGGGGACCGACCAGCCGACGCTGGACGCCTGGTCCACCGCCGCCGCCCTGGCCGCCGTCACGGAAAAGCTGGAGCTGATGGTGGCCGTGCGCCCCAACTTTCACCAGCCGGCCCTCTTCGCCAAACAGGCCGCCAATATCGATCAAATCTCGAACGGACGCCTGGCCCTCAACGTGGTCTCCTCATGGTGGGCGCAGGAGGCGCAGAGCTATGGTCTGCAGTTCGACCAGCACGACGACCGCTACGGTCGGACCCGTGAGTGGCTGAAGGTGGTGGACGGCCTGTGGTCCGAGCCGGTGTTCAGCTTCGACGGTGAACGCTACCAGCTGAAGGAGGCCATCTGCGAGCCTAAGCCGGTGAAGAAGCCGGTGATCTATGCCGGTGGGGAATCGGAGACCGCGAAGGCCATGATCGCCGAGCAGTGCGACGCCTATGTGATGCACGGGGACGCGGTGGAGGTGATCGCCGAGAAGATTGCCGACATGAGGGCCCGCCGCGCCGCCCTCGGCAAGCCATCCATGACCTTCGGCATGGCCGCCTACGCCATCGTTCGCGACACCGAAGAGGAAGCAAGGGCGGAAGTGACTCGCATCACCACCTTGGATCTCGACGCACCTGGCTTTAACAACTTCGACCAGTGGCTATCGGGCACCGAGCTCGAACGGGAGATGAAACTACAGGAATATTCCGTTTCGAACCGCGGCCTTCGCCCTGACCTCGTCGGCACGCCGACCCAGGTCCGCGAGCGCATCGTCGCTTTCGAGGCCGTCGGCATCGATCTGCTGCTCCTGCAGATGAGCCCCCAATACGAAGAGATGGAGCGCTTTGCCCGGAGCGTGATCAGAACGCCGGGGAGGGGTGCGCCTGGATGAGGTGCGCTAAACGAGGATAAGATCGCCTTTAGCACCTATGGGAGATAGACAAGGCTGTAGACGTAAGACTTAGCGCCCTTGCGACTAACCCAAATCCCCTCGGGGGGGTGATCGCCCTGATCCTGTGGCTGGACGCTCCATGGCCTTCCCATGACCGATTGACTGGCCTCGTCCCAAGCAACCCAACCGAGATCCTCACGATGGGTGATCCAGTAGTCCTGGTCCTGGCGCTGATATGCCCGTTGACCGGCCGCGTCCGGTGCCAGGACAAACACATAAACGAGATCGTCGCGCTGTCGGCGCAATTCAAAGCGTTCGTGTTTTGGCATCAAGATTTCTCCCAGAGGTTGACCTTGCCTCTGCTGAACCGCGCATCGGCGCCATCGAGTCCCAGAGGGGCGAGCGAGAGCGGCAGGGCCCAGCGCCAGCGCTACAAGGTCCTTTTGTATTTAACCTCGGGCGCGGGGTATCAAAAGCCACGCCGCCAGATCATGGCCCATCCTTGACCAGACAGCTGCTTGAGTTGGGAGAATCGTCACTTTTTGCGGCCCGGCGGGCCAGGGCGAGCATCGCTCCGGACAATGTTGCGTCACGGGCGCTAATTGCTCAGTTCGGCTTCATCGCGGTGGGTGCGCAGTGGGATGATGAGGACGGGTTGGAACCTATTTTCGAGGTGATTGTGAACGTGGGTTGATGACGCCGAGCAACCGGTGCGCTGAATGGTGCAGGTTCACGTTGGCCAAAGCCTTGGACATGACTTGATGGCCGCGGGGCGTCAGTCCGATAGCAAGCGCATAAAAGATCCCCAGCACATCGAATGGCGACGTGTCGGTGCTCTAAAAGAGCCACGTCGCGTTGAGGACTGCGGAGATGGGTTCCAGCGGGTGCACTTGGAAATCGTCGACCCCCTGGGCCGGTTCTCCGGGTAAGCGGGCGGCGTAGTCATAGGCTGCAGAGTTGGCGTGGCTGTCAAAGAGGTTGAAGATGCTGAGCTGTAGCTTCAACTGTGCATTGACCTTATAACCCACATCAACATTGACCTCACTGTAGCCCTTGTCTTGCGGGTCTTTCTCGCCGTCTTCCACGGGATAGGGGCCAAGGTCGCGCCACTGCAGACCGCCAAACCATGAACCCAGATCGTCCACCAAGACTCCCAACGAACCGATGAAGCCCGGAGCGCTGGAAATGAACGGCTTGGCCAGGCCAAAGGCGGCGAGGTCGCCGCGATAGCGGGCTTTGGCAAAGGAGAGATCGCTGCTGACGCTTAGCCAGTGGAATGGCTTATATTGGCCCGAAAGCTCGACGCCCCGGCGCCGGCTTGGCGCGCTGGCGGAATCCTGTCCGGCGTCGGCGTCGTAGGCGAGTTCGGAATCGAAATCCTCTTGGAAGAGTGCGATTTGTAGAGACAGCCTAGGGATGATGTTTGTGCGAACGCCGATCTCCTCGCCGGTGGCGGGCGCCAGGAGCGGGGTGCGGCCAGCGGCCGACGGTTCGCCTTCGATCCCTACCGTTCCGAACACGCCGCGCACATCGTCGGAATGAAAGCCGCGGCCCGCGCTGAGGTAGATTTCCGTCTGCCGCCAGGGTCCCACAATTATGCTCCCCTTGGGTTGAAACAGCGTCTGGCTGGCCGAGCCGCGAAAGCCGGTGGTGAAACTATGGTCATCGGCACAATAAAACTCCTCGCGTATCCCAAGGACGGTGCGAAGCCAGCCGGACCAACGGGTGGTGTTATTCAAATAGAGGCCAACGTCGCCCAGGTGCACGCGGTCGGCGTTACAGGCTAGATTGATCGCCGGCGTGGAAAGGGCAGGGCCGTCGGCCTGCGAAAGCTCGCAGTAGCTGAGGATAGCCCTTTGCTTGGTGTGGCGGCGGTCGAGATAGGCGTCGTCGTAGCGACCTTGGACACCCACGGTCAGATCATTCTCGATCGCTCCGAACTTCAGGCGACGCCTGTAGGCGGCCTGGCCGCCTGCAGTGGAGCGATCCTCTGTCTGTTCTTCCTGATCGCCGTTGATGGGATCGTCGAGGAGGTGGGTGAAGTCGTTCCACAGGGTCATCCGACTGTGGATGTAATAGGCACTCGAGCTGAACGACCATTGGTCGTCGGTGACGCCATAGTGGCCGGAAAGGCTGATCCGCTCCGATCGGCTGCCATCGGACGGGTCCAGGGTCCCGTATCGACCGATCAATCCGTCTTGGATGGCGCGCAGCGGCTGGTCGGTGGTCAGGTTCCCCAAGGCATGAAAATACATGGCGGTGAGGCTGTAGCCGTCGGCGTTCGATCCATGACTATAGCGCAGCATCCCGGCGATTTTCCGGAAGTTGTCCGGGTGGGTGAAGGGGCCGTCCACATGGCCGAGATAGGCTGCCCCCACGAGGCGATCCTGAGCGCCAAGTTGCTCGATGCCCGCCAAAAGCGCATTAGCGACGCCAAGCGTGCCTGCGCTGAATGAGATCTGATTGGGAACCGCGTTCGCCAAGTGCAATCGGGTAGAGGCGACGGCCCCAAAGTCGCCGATGTCGGCGTAGTAGGGGCCCTTGGTGAAATCCAATCCCTGCGCCACCTGGGGGATCAGGAAGTTCAGATCCGCATAGCCCTGGCCGTGAGTGTTGGTGGGCCGGTTGATCGGCATGTCATCGACGAAGTTGGCGATGTCGGTGCCGTGGTCGAGGTTGAAGCCGCGCAGGAAGTATTGGTTCGCCTTCCCCTCTCCGGAGTGAACTGTCACCACCAGACCCGGCGTGCTTTCGAGAAGCTGGCCCACGCGGTAGATGGGGCGCAGTTCCAGTTCCTTCTGCGTTACCGAGCCCTGACTGGCGCTGATAGCGACGCCCAAGAGGTTCGCACGCCCGCCGGTGACCACGACCTCAGAAGGCGTGGTCTGCCCATTGGCGGCGTTGGCGAGGAGGACCAGGGACGCAGCGCAACTGGACTGAATCCACCCCTGGTGACGCAACAGACGACGCGCGTTGAACATTGATCGCCCAAGCCGCGGCCCCGACCGCACCACCGTTGTTATGTGTCCCGAGGTGCGGGCTGCAAATGAGTTTCAATGGCCGAGGACGTCAGTAATTCTAATAGACCTCGTGGATCCTTCAGAGCGCAGCAAAGCTGGCCGCTGGATTAGAACTCCTCTGTTGTCTGATGCTCCGAGCGCTTCTCAATGCGGCGCAGGAACAGATCCAGCGGCGGGGCGGGCGATCATGTCAATAAGAACCCATATGGCGGCGGCAACCGGGTGGGCCCTTCTCGCCCTCAGCGGTTCGGCCAAGGCGGAGCCTGCGAAAACGCTGACCGGGCGCTGGGACGCTACGGCGACGGTGGGGCAGGCGGTCATTCCCTTCCGTCTCGATCTGAAGACCACGGGCGAGACCGCCAGCGGCGTCTTCTTCGACGGCGAGCGCCCGACCAATCCGTCGCAGAGCGGCGACTTCAAGAACAGCCACCTACATCTCGTCTTCCCAAGCTATGCGGCGACGCTCGACGCCGATCTGACGCCGGCCGGGCTTGAGGGGGCCTACGTGGCGGCGGGACGTTCGGTTGCGATTCACGCGGTAAGGGCCAGAGACCGGGTCTTATCGTCAGCAGAGGTGCCGAAGATCGCTGGAGAATGGATCATTCCTTACAAGAGCCCCAAGGGTGAGGCCGCTTGGCGGCTCATCATCCAGCAGCGGGGCGGGGAGACCGAGGCGGCGATCCTGCGCATCGACGGCGACACCGGCACATTGAACGGCGCCTACAGCGACGGCGTCTTCCACCTCTCCCACTTCGCCGGTGAACGACCGGCGACCCTGGATATCACCCCCGAGGGCGATCACCTGAAATTGGTCTTGACCGATGGCTCCGGACGCAAGGACTTGATCGCCCTGGCGCCGCCCCAGGCCCTGGCGGGCGGCGTCAACCCGACCGATCCCAGCCGGCACAC
>JAMFTA010000015.1 GCA_026225565.1 Caulobacter sp.
AGGGCGACGTGCCGGAGTCGCTGCGGCGGCGCTACTACACCGACGAGCGGGGCGGCGCGGGCCTGGGCTTCTACGTCGACGCCACTGTGCAGAGGCCGGCCTTCCGTGACGAGGGCCGCCGGCTCGCCACCGCTAGGGCTGATCCGAGCGCCATCCGCGACATGGCCGCTGTCGCCCAGCACCGCGGCTGGACGATCGTCACGGCGCGGGGCTCGCCCGAGTTCCGCCGCGAGGCCTGGCTTGCCGGCCGCACGCTCGGTATCGAGGTGCGCGGCTATCGTCCGACCGAGCGGGATGTCCAGGAGCTGGATCGCCGCATCGACCGGCGCTTGGCCGCCCGTGAGCGGGCGAGGCGGGACCGGGAGGATGAGCCCCTCCGCCGTGATCCGCCGGAGCGGGGTCGAGACGTGGACGCTGGCGCGCAGTCCCGACTGCGCGTGGTCGAAGCCGTGGTTCGCGACCGTGTTGCCGATCCCTCGGTTCGGGACCGCATCCTCACCACAGCCCGCGAGCGGATCGCCGACTGGCTGGAGCGGGGTGCGCGGTTCGAGCCGCTGGGTGTCCGACGGACACCGGAAACCGTTGCCGAAGTGGAGCGTGGACGTGAGCGGGGTCGGGTCCGGTGACGGCGCGTGGCGGGTTCTAGTCGCGCGGCTCTTCGCGCCTTGAACCTCAGGAATCGCTTGGCCAAGCGGCCATGGCTGCTTCAGCCACGCCATTCAGTTCTTCGGCCGTAGCGCCGTCTCGCGCCTGAATGGCCATGCCTTGATAGACACCGAGATAGAACCGGCTCAGGCGCTCGGTGTCGGTTGATGGCGGCAACTCGCTGTCGGTCACGGCGGCGTCCAGCCGCGCACGCAACCGGCCCAGCATGTCGAGCCTCACTCGTCTTACGACGTCCGCGACCGGCGCCGGCCATTCGTCGCCGACCGCCCCCAGCGCGGCCATGCAGCCGGCCGGGGCCGACGGGGATTGCGGGAGGATTTCGGCCGCCGCCATGAGCAGGGCCTCGATGCTGGCCCTGGCCGTCGCGCCTTCAGCGAGCTTGCCCCAGATCGGGGGGCCGATGGTCTGGACGTAGTGCTCCACCGCCTCCAGGTAGAGGGCCTCCTTGCTGCCGAAGGCCGCATAGAGGCTGGGCGAGCGGATAGACATGGCGTCGCACAGGTCGTTCATGGAGGCCGCCGAGAAGCCCTTGCGCCAGAAGACCAGCATCGCAGCGCGCAGCGCCACCTCGCGATCAAACGCCCTGGGCCGACCGATCATGGGCATCGTCTCCTTTTCTGTAGTGATCGACACATAAATCGATTGACGCTCGCGATCAATCGTCTAAAGACTTCTGTGTCGTTCGATACAAAATGAGATCGACAATGACGCTTGAAGGAAAACGTGCCCTGGTGACGGGCGCGAGCCGAGGGATCGGGGCCGCGATAGCAAGGGCGTTGGCCGTTGAAGGGGCCGACGTGGCGATAACATATGAGAAATCGGCGGAGGCGGCCGCGGAGGTGGTCCACGCCATCGAGGCGCTGGGCCGCCGCGCCGTCGCGATCCAGGCGGACAGCGCCGATGCCGCCGCCGTCCAGGCCTCGGTTGAAAAGACGGTTGCCGCGCTGGGCGGGTTGGACATCCTGGTCAACAACGCGGGAATCCTCCGCCTGTCCGCGGTCGAGGACATCTCGCTTGAGGACATCGATGCGACGCTGAACGTCAACGTCCGGGCGCCGATCGTCGCCAGCAAGGCCGTCATCCCCCATCTTGGGCCGGGTGGTCGGATCATCAATATCGGCAGCTTCTTTGCCGACCGCGTTCCGGGGGGCGCCGGCTTGCCGGTCTACGCCATGTCAAAATCAGCCTTGACCGCCTTCACCAAAGGGTTGGCCCGGGAACTGGGTCCGCGCGACATCACCGTCAATGTGGTGCAACCGGGCTCCATCGACACCGACATGAACCCCGCCCACGGCCCGTTTGGCGAGACACTCCGGTCGATCACGGCGCTCGGCCGTTATGGCGCTGTGGAGGACATCGCCGGCATGGTGGCGTTCCTGGCGAGCGCCAAGGCCCGCTACATCACCGGGGCGGCATTGACCGTCGACGGCGGCGCGAACGCCTAGCCATCCTTGGCGGCTCGGCGGCTCGGCCAGAGCCGGCGACGATCAAGGCCAGAAACAAGACGGGCGGAACTCTCATGCTTTCGCTCGGCATCAAGTTCGTCGTGCAGGGATTGGCAAAATCAGGCCGGAACCGCCTCGGCGCGCGACGGCGGTGCGTCCGTCCGGGGATGGACCTCGACGGAAACCTCCACGTCCTGGCCCAGCCGATCGAGGATGTTCATCAGCCGGTCGACGGTGAAGCGCTCCAGCTTCACCTGACGGATGCGCGAGAAATCCGCTGCGGCTATCCCAGTCTGCTCCTGCGCTTTGCGGATGGTGAGCTGGCGGTCGTCGAGCACGCCGATGATCTTTGCCGCCAGGATGGCGC
>JAMFTA010000114.1 GCA_026225565.1 Caulobacter sp.
ATGGCCAAGGAAAAATTCGAGCGCAATAAGCCGCATTGCAACATCGGCACGATCGGTCACGTGGACCATGGCAAGACGACGTTGACGGCGGCGATCACGATCACCTTGGCCAAGGCCGGGGGCGCCAAGGCCATGGCCTATGCGGATATCGACGCTGCGCCCGAAGAAAAGGCGCGGGGCATCACCATCAACACCGCCCACGTGGAATATGAGACGGCCAACCGTCACTACGCCCACGTGGACTGCCCGGGCCACGCCGACTATGTGAAGAACATGATCACCGGCGCCGCCCAGATGGACGGGGCGATCCTGGTCTGCTCGGCCGCTGACGGCCCCATGCCCCAGACCCGCGAGCACATCCTTTTGGCCCGTCAGGTCGGCGTGCCGGCCCTGGTGGTGTTCCTGAACAAGGTGGACATGGTCGACGATCCGGAACTACTGGAGCTGGTGGAGATGGAGCTGCGCGAGCTTCTCTCTTCCTACGACTTCCCCGGCGACGACATTCCGATCACCGCCGGCTCGGCCCTGGCCGCCGTCGAAGGCAAGAACCCGGACATCGGCGAGAACGCCGTCCTGGCTCTGATGAAGACGGTGGACGAATATATTCCCCAACCCCACCGCCCCATCGACCTGCCCTTCCTGATGCCGGTGGAAGACGTCTTCTCGATCTCGGGTCGCGGCACGGTGGTCACCGGCCGGATCGAGCGCGGCATCGTCAAGGTCGGCGAGGAAGTGGAGATCGTCGGCATCCGTCCGGTGCAGAAGACCACCTGCACGGGCGTGGAGATGTTCCGCAAGTTGCTCGATCAAGGCCAGGCGGGCGACAATGTCGGCGTGCTCCTGCGCGGCACCAAGCGCGAGGACGTGGAGCGCGGCCAGGTGCTGTGCAAGCCCGGCTCGATCACCCCCCACACCAAGTTCGTGGCCGAAGCCTATATCCTGACCAAGGAAGAAGGCGGCCGCCACACCCCCTTCTTCACCAACTACCGCCCCCAGTTCTACTTCCGCACCACGGACGTGACCGGGATCGTCAAGTTGAAAGAAGGCGTAGAAATGATCATGCCCGGCGACAACGCCGAGCTGGAGATCGAGTTGATCACCCCGATCGCCATGGAAGAGAAGCTGCGCTTCGCCATCCGTGAAGGTGGCCGCACGGTCGGCGCCGGCGTCGTCTCCAAGATCCTGCTGTAAGCACACCCTGTCATCCCGGACGCGCGCCAGCGCGATCCGGGACCCAGCGCTACGATCAAGCCCCCGCCGGTCACCCGGCGGGGGCTTTTTGCTTTACGCCTCTCCCTTCGCGGGAGAAGGACGGGCGCGCCATTTGCCCTTGCTCCGTCGCTGCGGCACAAGGCGGCGATGAAGCGATTCGCCTTTTTGGCTCTGATTTTCGCGGGCGTCTGCTGGGGCGTCGGCTTTCCCATGGGCAAGCTGGCGCTGAAGGAGATCGACGCCGCCCACATGGTGTTGCTGCGTTTCGGCGTCGCCGCCATCTGCGCTCTGCCCTTCGCCTTACGCAGCCCGGCGACGCGGGGGCTGTTCCGTTCACCACCGGTGTTGCTGGCCGGCCTCCTCTACGGCGTGGCCTTCCTGGTGCAGTTCGAGGGGCTGGCGCGCACCAGCGTCACCTTGGCGGCCCTGCTCGTTGGGGCCATGCCGGCCCTGATCGCGGTGGCCGCGCGTCTGTTCGGCGAGCCGGTCAGCCGCACCTCCTGGATCGGCGTGGTCGGCGCGACCCTGGGCGCCGCCCTGATCGCCGGCAAGCCGGGTGCGGCAGGGACGCCGCTCGGGGTGAGCCTTTGCCTGGGCGCCCTACCGATCTTCCTGGCCTGGCTGTTTGTCTCCCGCCGCGCGCCGACGGCGGACCCCAACGACCCTGCAGCGCCGATGCCGGCCATGGCGGTTCCGGCGGCGACCATCATCATCGCCGCCCTGACCATCCTGCCTATCGCGCTGGCGATGCACGGCGCCCCGAGACTCCGCCTCAGCCCCGCCGCCTGGGCCGGGATCGCGGGGCAGGGGGTGTTCTCGACCCTCCTGGCCACGGCCGCCTGGCAGTACGGCCTAGCGAGGGTGGGCACGGCCAGCGCGGGCGTCTTCATCAACATCGAGCCCCTGATGGGGGCGGCGATCGGCGCAGCCTTGTTTGGCGATCGGATCACCGTCGCCATGGGGCTCGGCGGCCTTTTGATCATCGTCGGCAGCACCGTGGTGGTGCTGGGTGAGCGCGGCCTTTCCACGCCGCTCTCGCCGCCCTTGCTGGTCGACGGCCCGGCGTCTTAGCGCTCAGACCTGCCGAGCGCCCAGCGGCAGCAGGTGGGCAAGACGCCTTGGCGCCTGGCCGAGGATCAGCCACGCGACGAGCACGGTGCAGAGCGCGATGCCCAGGCCGAACTCGGTGGTGAGGTAGAAGGCCCCGCCCCGGTCCTGGGTCGCCTGATCCAGCACCGATTGGACCAGAAGGTTATGGGCGGCGTGGAGCACCGCGGCGGGCCAGACGCTGCCCGACCGCTGGCGCAGCCACGCGTAGAGGAAGGAGGAGGAGACGATCATCAGGGCGAAACAGCCGAGCTGAAAGGCCACCGGCGTTCCCGCCGCCCGGTAATCGGAAAACAGGATCAGCGGCACGTGCCACAGGGTCCAGATCACGCCGGAAATCAGCGCAGTGTTGCGAAAGCTCGTCACCTTCAAAAGTTCGGGCACCAAGAGGCCTCGCCAGCCGATCTCCTCGCCGACGGCCCGGCTGATCTTGTCGAGGAAGCCAACCGTGAAGATGAGGCCCAGCGCCGGCAAGGCGCCCGTTACATGCAGGCCATAGGGCAAGACCTCGCCCCAACGCGCGGGGACGAAGGCGCCGAGGCCGCTGGCCCAGGCCAGCAAATAGGGCGGGAGGCCATAGGCGAAGGGCAGGAGCAGGGCGATCAGTAGCCACACCGGCCGCCCGGGTCCAAAGCCGATGCCCACAAGGCTCCGCTCGCTGACCAGGCGCACAATGAGCGCCGCCAGGGCCGGTCCCCACATCAACACAGCCGAGGCCTGCCGGGGGGCGAATCCCATCCGATGGACGCCGAGATAATAGCCGGGCAGGCACAAAAGCGCGGTCAGCAGGCAATAGGCGATGATCTTGCCCCACGCCGCCTTGGCGCCTGATGGCGCATCCCCTGGATCGATCATCGTGGCTTCCCCCCAACAGCTAGGCCAGACCTCACCGGTCGGCCGTTCGGGGATAAGGCTAGCCCTATTCCTTCTGGGTGCGAAATGCCCGGGTGCGCGCGGCTGACATTTGGCGGTCTGGCGGTCGGTCGCTGCATTGGCGGTAGCCTATCCTTTGCCGTGAAGCGCCTAACGTCCCTCTCGCCCGTCAGACCCGGAGCGGCGCAGTACGGCCTCCAGGCGGCTGAACCAGCGGCGCGCCTCCTGCACCGCCGCCTGCGGATCGGGGGGAGAGCGAAGGTCAAGGTCGGCCGGGCTCAGCAGCTCCAGTTCGAACTCCGGGTCGCGCACGTCATCGAACACCATCCGCAGCATCACCCGGGCCGCCTGTGGAGAAATCTGGTCCAGCGCCCGGCGGGCCTCGCCGCGAAACATCCGCGCCGCCACCTGCCCGTCGAAGATCAGCTCCACCCCGATCAGCTCAGAGAGGTCGTAGATCAGGCCCGGATCGCCGACCCCGCGCACCACGGCGATCCTCCCCTCGTCGATGCGCAGCCCGGCCCCTTGGCTGCGGGGCTGGGCGATGGCTAGGGCCTCGGGCGGCGCGCCGAGAAGTCGGGTCAGGGTGCGAAGGGTGCGCCGCCCCGGCTCCAGCCACCAGCTCATGGCGCTGGCCAGGGTGGTCACCGCCAAGGCGATGACGCAAACGATCAGGATGGGGCCAAGGAGGTGGCGCATCGGACAAGGCTACAGGGATTCTCGGCCGCCGCATCCGCGATCCGGCGTCAGTCCTTCAGGGTCACCACCAGGGGCACGTGGTCGGAAGGCTTCTCCAGGGCGCGCACATCCCTATGCACCTCGCTGGCCGTCAGACGGTCGGCGGCCTGGGGGGAAAGGAGGGCGACGTCGATGCGGATGCCGTGGTTCCTCTGCCAGGCGCCGGCCTGATAGTCCCAGAAGGTGTAGGCGTGGGGATCTGAGCCTACCGCTTCGTGGGCGTCGGTGAGGCCCAGCCACTTCAGCCCGGCGAAGGCGGCTTGGCTCTCGGGCTGGAAGAGGGCGTCGTCCACCCAGGAGGCGGGGTTGTCACAATCGGCGGGCGTGGCGATCACATTGTAGTCGCCGCAGAGCACGAAGGCCTCTTCCAGGATAAGGAGATCGGAGGCGTGACGGCGCAGGCGCTCCATCCAGGCGAGTTTATAGGCGAACTTCTCTGTGCCGATGGGATTGCCGTTGGGCAGGTAAATCCCCCCAACCCGCACCGGATTGGGCGCCCCGATCACCGCCTCGATATAGCGGGCGTGGTCGTCGCCCTCGCCGCCGGGGAGGCCCCGGCGCACATCTTCCAAGGGGTATTTGGAGAGCATGGCCACGCCGTTGTAGGATTTCTGCCCGTGGACGGCGACGTTATAGCCAAGGGATTCGAAGGCCTCAGTGGGAAACTTTTCATCGACGCACTTGATCTCCTGCAGGCAGGCGACGTCGGGCTCGGCAGCCTTGAACCAGGCCAGGACGTTGTCCAGCCGGGCGTTGATGGAGTTGACGTTCCAGGTGGCGATTCGCATCGGGGTGTCTCGAAAGGCGTGAGCGTCCACCAAGCAAGACCCCGTGCGGCTGTCCAGTTTCCCATTCGCAAATTTTGAGGCGGCGTCGGGTCCGCGCCTGCCTGCCGCCCGGTCTAACTGCGCCGCTTTCGGGCGCCCGCCCCAAGCTCGGCGCCTTTATTCGCATCCTTTTCCCGCCAGGGGAGAATCCCGCGCGGCAGGCCCTCGACAGGGGCCGGTCCGGGTCTGGATGATGCAGCAGGGCGGGGGAATGGACGAATGCGGTCAAACGCTGTTGTGGGATTTTTGCTGGCCTTGATCGGGCTGGTGTTCAGCGCGGGGATCGTTTGGGCGGGACTCGCCCTGTGGTCGCCGGAGTTTGCGGGGGTGCAGACCCTGCCGGCCTTCGTCGCCGCCCTGCCGTTCGAGCAGCGCTGGTGGGCGGCGGCGCTGGTTCTGCTGGGTGGGGCGGGGGTGGCGTCCGTCTTCCCATCGCCCGTCTGGACCCAGCCGCGCCGCCGGCCCAAGCCGTCGACGGCGCTTGCGCCCTTCGCGGCGCCGGAGCCGCCCCCTCCTCTGGCGGAAAGCGCGCCGGCCAAACCGGCCGAGCCGTCACCGCCCGCGCTTCAATCTTTGAGCGAGGTCAGGCCCTCCGAAGCGGCGTTGGAGGCGCCGCATCCGGACCCTTTTGACTCTGCCCTCATTGAATCCGCGCCGGAGGTCTCGGTCGGCGCGGCCTGCGCGGCGGCGGAAGTCCTGCGCCAGGGCGGCCATGCCGACGAAGCGTTGGAGCGCTATCACGCCGTCCTCTCCACCGCTCGCGAGCACTACCAGGTCGCCCCGGACGATCCTTCGGCGGCGAGCGATCTGGCCGATGTGTTGAAGGGAATCGGCGACCTGGAGGACGAGGCCGGCCGCCTCGCCCCGGCCATCGACGCCTATGAGGAGGGGCTGGCCTTACGGCGAAAGCTGGCGGCGGAGCATCCCAGCACGGATCGGCGACGGGCGCTCTCGGTGGCCCTGGAGCGGCTAGCGGACGCGCGCGAGGCCCGGGGGCATCGCAGCCAGGCCCTGGCCCTCTATGAGGAGAGCCTGCCCATTGCCGAAAGCCTGGCCGCGGCCGAGCCTGACGACGGGGTGCTGGCGGCGGATCTGGCGACGACGCGCCAGCGACTGGAGGCCCTGAAGGCCTGGATGGCCACCGCCTGAGGCGGCATAAGCTGAGACGGCTTAAATCGAGAAGCTGACGCCGCAGCCGCAGCTGGATTTGGCGTTGGGGTTGCGCACGCGAAACTCCGCGCCGGCCAGCTCATCGACGAAATCGATCTGCGAGCCCTTCACCAAGGCCACGGAAATATCGTCCACCAGGGCCACCGCCCCGTCGAGCTCTATGCGGTGATCGTCGGGCTCAGACGTCTCCACCAGATCGAATAGGTATTGGAAGCCCGAGCAGCCGCCGCCTTCCACCGCCAGACGCAGCATCAGGGGGCGGCCTTCCATCTCGGCGATAGCATGGATGCGCTTGGCGGCGGCGGGGGAGAGGGTGAGCGGTGCGGTCATGCTGGTCATCGTAAGTGGGAAAACCTGTGATGTCCTTTATATATGAGGGCTGACAGCGCCGGATGAAACCCCGCGGCGTTCGTTCTGGAGCCTCGCTTGTCCCTCAGCCAAAGCCGCGTTCCCTGGGCCGAAGATCCCGAGGCCTCCATGGGGCGGCTCTATCCAGAGGCGCCCAGCGCCACGCGCACGCCATTCGCCCGCGACCGCGACCGCATCATCCATTGCACCGCCTTTCGCCGGCTGAAGGAAAAGACCCAGGTCTTCGTGGCCCACGAGGGGGACTATTACCGCACCCGCCTGACCCATTCTTTGGAAGTCGCGCAGATCGCCCGCTCCATCGCCAAGGCCATAGGCCTGGACGACGATCTGGCCGAGACGGTGGCTCTGGCCCACGATCTTGGGCACCCCCCTTTCGGTCATGCGGGTGAGGATGTGCTGGCCGACTGCATGAAGCCCTTTGGCGGCTTCGATCACAATGTGCAGACCTTTCGCGTGGTCACCGAACTTGAGCACCGCTACCCCACCTTTCCGGGTTTGAACCTCAGCTGGGAGACCCTGGAGGGGATCATCAAGCACAATGGCCCGGTGCGCGGGCGGCTCTCAGAGCCGGCCTGGCGGGCGGTGGCGGTCTATGACGAGACCCATGACCTGCGCCTCTCCACCCACGCCTCGGCCGAGGCGCAAGTTGCGGCGCTCGCCGACGACATCGCCTATAACAATCATGACGTGGACGACGGCTTGCAGGCGGGGGTGTTCGGCATCGACGACCTGACCGACATTCCCCTGATCGGCCCGGCCCTGGCCAGCGTGCGGCGCGACTATCCGGGCATCGACGACCGGATGTTGCGGCTGGAGAGCGTCAGGCGGATGATCGGCATGATGGTCACCGATGTGATCGCCGAGACGCGTCAAATCGCAGCAGAGGCCAAGCTGTCATCGCCCGAGGATGTGCGCGTCTGGGGTCAGCAGCTGGTGCGCTTCTCGCCCGCCGTGTTGGAGGACCTGTCGCGGCTGCGGGCGTTTTTGCATACGCGCATGTACCGGCATTTCCGCGTCAATCGCTCGCGCAGCGTCGCCCGCCGCATCCTGGCGGAGATGTTCCAGCTGTTCATGGCCGAGCCGGACGTGCTGCCGGGCAATTGGTCCTATGAGGCGGCGGCGCTGGAGGACGGGCAGAGGGCGCGACTGGTCTGCGACTACATCGCCGGCATGACCGACCGCTTCGCCATCGAGGAGCATCGCAAACTCTTTCGATTGGACCTGTGATTTTTACGGACGGTTAATGATAAAGGCGATCATTCAAGCCTCAGTGATCCGCCGCATCGAAGCGCGCGCCAGGTTGGATAAGATGCCAAACTTGCACAGCGATTCGTCCGGGTGCGTCGCGTCTTAATTTCTAAGGGGAAGCGTCGATGAGCGATCCACAACGCGGGGCCTATACGCCGCCGCAAGATGTGCCCCTGCAGTTCGACGCGCGCAGCCCCGCCTCGCGCCGGCCCATGCCCATGGCCCTGATCGCCAGCGGCACCTTGCTGGTGGTGCTGATCGCCGCCGTGGCCATGTACTACAGCCGGGGCGTTCGCGGCGACAATGAACCGCCGCGTCCGGTGGGCGAGCCGGTGGCCGTATTGAAATCCGCCCCGGCGGCCGGGGCTCAGCCCAACGACCCATCCGCCGGGGTCGATGTCTACGCCGCCCAGAACGTGCCCGGCAAAGCTCCCGCCTTCGCCGCTCCGCCAGAGGCCCCCAAGCCCCGCCCAGCCCCCGCCGCGCCGCAAAAGCTGACCGTGCAGTCGATGACCGCTGGCGAGATGAACAAGCCCGAGGCGGCGACCGCCGCCCCGGTGGTCGCCGCTACGGCGCCGCCCAAGGCCCCGGTGGCGAAGGTCGCGCCCGCGCCCGTCGTGGCCGCTCAAGCCTATCCGGTGGAGGCCAAGCCCGCCGCCAAGAGCGTGGCCGTGGAAAAGACCACCACCACCAATGTCGCCAAGAACACCACGGTCGATCAATCCGCCAAGGCTGCGGCAGCGAAAACGGTCGCGGCGGTCGCCCCCGGCGGCGTGCGGGTGCAGATCGGCGCCTTCTCCTCCGCCGCCCTGGCCGACAAGGGCTTTAGCGATGTGGCGACCCTGATGCCGGGCTCCATGTCGGGCCACGCCAAGCACGTGGAGCCAGTGGATAAGGACGGTTCGACCCTCTATCGCACCTCGGTCGCCGGCTTCTCCGATCGCGCGGCCGCCGTCGCCTTCTGCGACGCACTGAAGGCCAAGGGTAAGATCTGCTTCGTCAAGAGCTGAGGACCGTATGAGCGCCGCCGCCTGTATTTTCGGCTGCGCCGGAACGACCCTTTCGCTTGAGGAGCGCGCCTTCTTCAAGGCGGTGCGGCCCTGGGGTTTCATTCTCTTCAAGCGCAATGTCGAGACGCCGCAGCAGGTGAAGGCCCTGGTCGAGGCCCTGCGCGAGACGGTGGATCGCCCCGATGCTCCGGTGCTGATCGACCAAGAGGGCGGACGGGTGCAGCGGCTGAAGCCGCCCCATTGGCAGAGCTATCCCACCGGCCGCGCCTATGCCGCCCTCGCCGCCAACGATCCGCTCACCGGCCGGGCCATAGCCCGCCTGGGCGCCCGGCTGATCGCCGAGGATCTGCGGCGCCTGGGGATCACCGTCGACTGCGCCCCGGTGCTCGACGTGCCGGTGCCCGGCGCCGACGCCATCATCGGCGACCGCGCCTATGGCGAGAGCGTCTCCAGCATCGCCAGCCTGGGTCGGGCCTTCGCCGAGGGGCTGATCGCCGGCGGCGTCTTGCCGGTGATCAAGCACATCCCCGGCCACGGCCGCGCCACCGCCGACAGCCACCTGGCCCTGCCGGTGGTGGAGGAGAGCCTGACCGCCCTGGAGGTTGATTTCGCCCCCTTCCGCAGTCTCTCCGACATGCCGATGGCCATGACCGCCCACGTGGTCTACTCGGCCATCGATCCCAAGCGCCCCGCCACCACCTCGCGCGCGGCCATCGATTTCATCCGCGACAACCTCGGCTTCGATGGGCTGATCATGTCCGACGACCTGTCGATGAAGGCGCTGAAGGGCGATTTTAAAAGCCGAGCCCGGCGATCGTTGAAGGCAGGCTGCGACGTGGTGCTCCACTGCAATGGCGACATGGCCGAGATGCAGGCGGCGGCGGAGGGGACCCACGCCCTGAAGGGTCACGCCAAGCGCCGGGCCGAGGCGGCGCTCGCCCGCCTGCCGCGCACGCCCGAACCCTTTGACGAGGCCGAGGCCCGCGCCCGCTTTGCCTTAGCCTTCCCAGATCTCAATTCATGAGGGGGCCGTTCCAGCCCGACCTCGACTTCGACTTCGACGCGGCCGATGCGGCGGCGGAAGAGGTCGGCGAGGCGCTGGTGCTGGATCTGGACGGGTTCGAAGGGCCGCTGCATGTGCTCTTGGCCCTGGCCCGCCAGCAAAAGGTGGACCTGCTCAAGCTGTCGATTACCGCCTTGGCCGACCAGTACCTGGCCTTCGTCAAGCAGGCGCGCCAGAGTCGCTTTTCCCTAGCCGCCGACTATCTGGTGATGGCCGCCTGGCTCACCTACCTGAAATCCCGCCTCCTCTTGCCCAAGCCGGAGAAGGCGCGCGACGACGAGCTCCCCGCCGAGGAACTGGCCGCTGCCCTGGCCTTTCGCCTGGCCAAGCTGGACGTGATGCGAAATGCCGTGGAGGCGCTGAAAGCCCTGCCGCAGACCGGGCGGGACTTGTTCACCCGCGGCGATCCGGATGCGGTCTTGGTGCGCTCGACCTCGCGGATGGATGTCAGTCTCTATGACCTGATCACCGCCTACGCCGCCCAGCGCACGCGCGGCGTGCGGCGCGAATACAAGCCGGGCGCCCGGGTTGAGGCCTATCCGCTGGAAGTGGCGCGCGATCGCCTGCGCGCCCTGGTCCCCAGCTTTGAGCGCTGGACCTCGCTCGCCGGCGTCGCGCCCTATCCCGACGGCCAGACCGGGGAGGGGAAGGGGCCGAGCCGCGCCTCCTACATCGCCTCCACCTTCTCCGCCGGCCTGGAATTGGTGAAGGAAGGAGACCTGGATTTACGCCAGCTGGAAGCCTTCGCCGAGGTCTACATCCGCGCCCGTCAATCGACGGACCGGCAACCGGCTACAGTCGCGCCATGAGAGACCCTTACGAGACCGAGCGCATGGTCGAGGCGCTGCTGTTCGCCGCCGCCGAGCCGCTCAGCGCCGCCGATCTGGCCCGCCGCCTGCCGGAAGGCTGCGATGTCGGCCGGGCGCTGGCGGCCCTGCGCATCGCTTACGAGGGCCGGGGGGTGGTGCTGCAATGCGTGGCCGAGTGCTGGCGGTTTGTTACGGCCGAGGATCTCGCCGCCCTGATGACCGAGGAGCGGGCGGTGGAAAAGCGCCTCTCCAAGGCGGCCATGGAGACCCTGGCCATCATCGCCTACCACCAGCCCGTCACCCGCGCCGAGATCGAGGCGGTGCGCGGCGTCGGCCTCAGCCGCGGCACGCTGGATCTGCTGCTGGAGATCGGCTGGGTGCGGCTGCGGGGGCGCCGCCGCACGCCGGGGCGCCCAGTCACCTTCGCCACCACCGACGCCTTCCTGACCCACTTCGCCCTAGCCTCGCTCGCCGACCTGCCGGGCGCGCGGGAGATGAAGGCACAGGGGCTGTTGTCGCTGGACCTCCCCGCCGGCTTCACCATCCCCGATCCCACAGCGCCCGTCACCGACGAGGACCCGTTGGAGCCGGGGCATGAGTTTCACCAGGATTTCATGGATGAGGCGGAGGCGGGGTGAGGGGGTGGCCAGAAGCGGACGTGTGAATGGGGAAGACGGATAGACTGCGGACTGCATTAAGCTAAACTGAGACCCGAAAAGTGACGGGAGGAGCGAACCAATGCAAGAACGGTCACCAATCGACGATCACCCGTTCGTCAGGCTTCTCGATGCTATGGAAAAGGCGGTGGATACTGCGCGGTCTACTTATACGAACGAACAGTCTGGCTCCGAGAATGGCTTTGTAGCCTTTTGCGTTCTGCGGGAACTCGGGCGATCTGGCTACAGCATACGTGAGGAACGATCTGGTTTCAGCTACCCTTGGAATGACCCGCAGGCCTAGGTTCGACTTGGATCCGTCCGGCTGGGTGCCAGTGAGCAGACGCCATCCATCTATTGGCGGGTTCAGGTCATCATCTGTCGCGGCGCTGGCGTCAAACCCGGCTTCCCCGGTCGGCGCAGGGCGCCAGTTCTGAAGGCGTAGTTCCAATAGCCTCTAAGGCCCATGGTGGAAGGATACGGCGAGGTCGGTTGCGGCTGTCAAGGACGACCTCCGCAGGAGGTCGCCGCGCCGCGGCGGCGCCTTTGGCGCCGTCCTTGACCACGGCCGGACCCTCGAAAACAGGCTTGGCATGCGGTTTGGCGGGCGGTGTGGTTTGAAACCCTTCTTCCGCAAGAGGGAGAAGGAATTTGGGTGGCCGATATCAATTGCCGAAATCCAACGC
>JAMFTA010000115.1 GCA_026225565.1 Caulobacter sp.
CTCCTCGTCGGGGAACTTGATGTAGTGGAAGAAGCAGCGGCGCAGGAACGCGTCCGGCAGCTCCTTCTCGTTATTGGAGGTGATCAGGACGATCGGCCGCACCTTGGCGCGAATGGTCTCGTCGGTCTCGTAGACGTAGAACTCCATCCGATCGAGTTCCTGCAGAAGGTCGTTGGGAAACTCGATATCGGCCTTGTCGATTTCGTCGATGAGCAGGATCGGGCGCTGTGGCGCCTCGAACGCCTCCCACATCTTGCCCTTCTTCAGATAGTTGCGGACGTCCTTGACCCGCTCCTCGCCGAGCTGGCTGTCCCGCAGGCGGGTGACCGCGTCATATTCGTAAAGGCCCTGCTGGGCCTTGGTGGTGGATTTGATGTGCCAGGTGATCAGGGGCGCCTTCAGGGCCCGCGCCATCTCATAGGCCAGCACCGTCTTGCCGGTGCCAGGCTCCCCCTTGATCAGCAAGGGGCGCTCCAGGGCGATGGCCGCATTGACCGCGACCCGAAGGTCGTCCGTGGCGATGTAGTCTTCGGTGCCCTCAAAGCGCGTCGAACTCATATGGCGATCTCCTAGCCCGGACCTGTTCGCCCGCGCTTGTCCCTAACTGATCGCCGCAAACTAAAGGGGCCGGCGCATGATGCAAGCGCTGGCCCAGGCTCGGTCTTCCAAGGCGCCCGTCTAAAGCCGGCCCGCGCGTCGGTGGAAAATCAGGTGATGTGTTTGACTGATACGGGGTCTGAGGCCGGGAAGGTCTCCTCCAGGCCCGAGTCCAGCTGCTCGTCCTCATGGGCGGCGTCGGCGTCGATCTTCTTGTAGCCGAGTTCTTCCAGATCCGCGTCCGAGAGGTGCTTGGATTCATAGCGCTGGGCGCCCGAATGGGCGCCGGGCGTGGTGTTCAGATCGCCGGCGTAGCTCAGCTCCACCTCGTCAGACTCCTCCTCGTCGTCAACGTCGTCGAGGCCGCGGGAATCGTCGTCGTCCTCTTCGGCCTCGTCCTCATCCTCGCTCTGGGTGGACAGTTCGACGATCTCGTCGTCGTCCAGATCGTCACCGATGATGGCGTCGTCGTCATCCTCATCGCCCTCGGCGCGGGTGGCGTCATAGACGTCGGGCAGGGTGTCGAAGTTCAGCTCCTCGTCGTCCTTGGCGAGGCGCATGGAATCGCTGTCGAGATTGTCCTCGTCGAACACCTCGGCGAGGTCCTGCCCGTCGTGTTCGTCCTGGGAGTCTTGATCGATGTCAGACTGGTCGGCGGCCATGGCGCGCTTCCTTCCGCTGTGGGCGACCCCGATCGCCCCTTCGCGGATTCAACTCTCGCCCCTGGCTTACGTTCCGGCCACTCCGTTCACGTCTGCGAGGCTGGAAAGGGCGACCGCCAGATCGGCGATCACCGGCGCCCAGGCGTTATAGGCGGGCGGATTGAACACCCGCACTTGGGGATACCAGGGATAGCGGTCGGTGCCGAGCTTGGGCCAGGCGCCGGGGGTGGAGATCAGCCAGGTGGGAGCGCCCACGGCGGCGGCGATGTTGGTGGCGGCGTTGGCCGGGCCGATCATCAGGTCCAGGGCGGCGGAAAGGGCGGCCAGCTCGTCCAGATCGTTCTTCAGGTCGATGCCCGGCGGGGTCCAGATATCCACGCCGAACTCGCTCTTGGCGTAGGCGATCTCCTCGGCGCTGTCGCCGTACTGCAGATTGACGAAGACCACGCCCTTGGTTTGCAGCAGGGGGCCCCAGTCCTCGAACTGGGCGAAGTAGCGTGAGCGGCTGGTGGCCTTGACCATGCTTTTCCAGACGATGCCGACCTTCAGCCCGGCGCCGGCTGTATTCAGCACCTCGCGCCAATGCTCCACGCGGGCGGGATCGGGGATGAGGAAGCGCGCGCGGTTTGGGAAATCCTCCACCCGGCGGCGGAACCGTCGCAGGGGCGAGGCCAGGGGCGCCCAGGCGTCGAGGGTGGCGGCTTCGACGAAGCGCGCGCCGCGCACCGTGTGGTGGTCCACGCGAAGGGTGAAATGCGGCCCGACCTCGGCGGTAGGGAAGGCGCGCTGGAACAGTGGGACCAGGCGCGGCTCGATGGCCAGGATCAGCTTGCCCTCGGGCCCCACCGCCTCGATCATATCGGGGACCAGGTTGGCGAAAAGGATCTCGTCGCCCAGGCCCTGCTCGCCCACCAGCACCACCCGTTTACCTTCTATGTTCATCTCCGGCGTCCACGCCGGGCAGTCGAACAAGAAGTGGGTGACGTCGGCGTAGTGGGCTTCCAAGCGCGCCTCATAGGCGTCCCAGCCCGCCCCCAGTTCGCCGCCCGCGATCAACATGGTGGCCCGCGCCAGGCTCATCATCGAGACCTCGCTTTCCAGGGTGACCCCCTTCAGCGCCGCCTGGCAGTCGATCAGCGCGTTTTGCGGGTCGCCCAGGGCCAGGCGGGCGTTGGCGCGGTTGTAGCGGGCCTTGGCGAAGGCGGGGTCGAGCCGCATGGACTCCTCGAAAAACACCACGGCCTTGTCCATTTCCCCCTGCTCGGCGAGCACGGTGCCGAGGGTGTTCCACAGAAGGGCGCTGTCGGGCTTGGCGTGGATGGCGGCGCGGACGGTCTCGATGGCTTCGGCGAAGCGGAACTGGTCGCGCTGGGCGTTGGCGAGGTTGTTGGCGCCGTCGGCGGAGGTCGGAATTTTCTCCAGATAGGCCTTAAATAGTTGCTCCGCCTCCTCCATGAAGCCCATGCGGTAGGCGAGGCGGCCCAGATCGTTGGCGATCTCCGGTTCGTCGGGGGTCAACTGCAGTGCGGTCTCGTAGCACTTCAGGGCGGTGGTGAAGTCGTCGGACTTCTCCCGGCAGACCGCCAGGATGTGCCAGGCCACGCCGCACTTCTCGTCCATCTTCAAGGCTTGGATTGCGAGCTCGGCGCCCTCTTTGGGCTTGTCGGCGCGCATGGCCGCCACCGCCTGGTGCAGCAGGGGCAGCAGGGTCTCGGTGCGCAGCCGCTGTAGTTCAAGCAGCGCCTGATTGAGCCTCATGAGGGCGTGCGGCGAGGCTGAATCGCCCATGGTCGCGCCGGCGAGGCGGGGGCTGGCCGGCAGCGCTCGCGCCGTCGCGCCGGGAAGATCGGCGCCAGGATTCGCAAGGAAGTTGGGTTGGCGCATGGGAAGGGTCTCGGACCACTTTGGACAGCTTATCAGCCTTCATTAGGGTTAAGGCATCCCTAAAACCATGTGGCAAAAGGCGGGTTTCGCAAGGTGGCGTTAACTACGTCTGTTTATTCTGATTTAGGCGGCGGACTGCTAGGGTGAATCCTTCAGTTCTGTGCGCTTTCAACCGCGCCGCAGAAATGGGCGCCTTCGGAGTCCTGCCGGACATGCCTCTGAAACTGTCGTTAAAGCCGGGCGAAAAATTCGTCCTGAACGGCGCCGTGGTGCAAAATGGCGATCGGCGCGGCGTGCTGGTGTTGCAGAACAAGGCCAGCGTGCTGCGTGAGAAGGATATTATGCAGGAGGAGGAGGTCACCTCGCCTGCGCGCCGGATCTATTTTCCGGTGATGATGATGTATCTGGACGAAAGCGGGGCCGCTCGCTTGCACGACGAATTTGCCCGCCGCATGAACGAGTTCATGGGCGTCATCCGCAACCCGGAGGTGCTGGGAGAATGCGTCAACGTTTCCAAGCACGTTCTGCGCCGCGAATACTACAAGGCCTTGATGGTCTGTCGGAAGCTTATAGAGTACGAAGACGAGAGGATTGGGCCACATGTCCTTAAAGGCCTATCAGAAGGCGGCTGAGCGGGCTGAAAACCCGCGCGAAACCGAATATCGGTTGTTCGGCGAGGTGACTCGCTCGCTGATGGCCGCCGCCGAAGCGCCCGCCAGCGATCTGCAGACACGCATGGTCGCCCTGGACTGGAACCGGCGGCTCTGGACCACCCTGGCCAGCGACTGCTCGCGCAGCGAGAACGGACTGCCTGTGGGCGTGCGTGCGCAAATCATCTCTCTCAGTCTCTGGGTGAACCGCCACACGTCGGCGGTCATGCGCCGGGAAGAGAGCATCCAACCTCTGATCGATGTGAACCGCTCGATCATGGAAGGCCTGCGGGTGCAGGCGGCGGCCTAACGCCTAATTGCGGCGATCCCCGGCGGGCAAAACCTGCCGGGAGGCGAAATCATCCCGGCCTAATCGCCCACCTCCGGCCGCAGGCCGAAATAAATACTCAATAAAATCATTGAATTAACCATGGCATCCAGCTTGCGTAGTGTCTGGTGGGCAATCCCGTCCACCGGCGAACTGCGCCGTCCGCTCCGTACTCCTTGGAGGCGACCCCGATGTCTTTGAATTCGGTTGTGACCAACGCGGGCGCACTCGTCGCCCTTGAAAGCCTGAATATAACCAACGCCCAGCTCAATCAGGTGCAAAACCGGATTTCCACGGGCTTGAAAGTGTCGAGCGCCACCGATAACGGCGCCACCTGGGCCATCGCCCAAAACGAGCGCGCCACCATCGGCGCCCTGGGATCGGTGCAAGATTCCCTGAACCGCGGCATTTCGACCGCTGATGTGGCGGTTTCCGCCGGTCAGTCGATCTCAGACCTGCTCAATCAGATGAAGGCCAAGGTGCTGGCGGCCACCGACACCTCGGCCACCGCCACCGACATTCAGAACTACGCCAACGACTTTACGGCCTTCCGCGACCAGATCGCCAAGATCGTCGCCACGTCCGACTTCAACGGCGCCAATATGATCAGCACCACCGGCGCCCCCGTCATGGCTCTGGCCAGCGCTTCGGGCGCAATCCGCTTGACGGTGCCGGCCGTGAACCTCGGCCTCGGCGGCGGCACGGTGACCATCACCGCGGCAGCGACCTTCTCCACCTCGGGCACGGCGAGCGCCATGCTGGCGGTGGTCAACGCCTCTATCACCAACGTCAACGCCGCGGTGGCCAAGCTCGGAACCGGGGTCAACGCCCTGCAAAGCCAGCTCAGCTTCGTGCAGACCCAGACCGACACCCTGACTACCGGCGTTGGCAATCTGGTGGATGCGGACGTGGCTAAGGAAAGCGCCAACCTCACCGCCCTGCAAACCAAGCAACAACTCGGCACCCAGGCGCTCTCCATCGCCAACCAGGAACCGTCCCACCTTCTGACCCTGTTCCAAGGCTAAGCCTCTCGCCGCCCTATAGGCGGCGAAGGCTGGCGCAGACGCGATCGATCACCCGCGCCCAATTGCCGAAATCCGATTGTCGGAAGAGGCGGGCGGAGGGATACCAGGGGCTGTCATCCCGGTCGTTCATCCAGCGCCAGTCGCTAAAGCGCGGCAGCATCAGCCAGACCGGCTTGCCCATGGCGCCGGCCAGATGCGCCACCGCCGTATCCACCGTGATGACGAGGTCGCAACAGGCGATCAGCGCCGCGGTGTCGGCAAAATCCCCCAGCGCGCTTTCAAAACGCAGGATCGCCGGGGTGCTTTCAAGCAGCGCCGCGTCGCTCTCTCGATAGGCCGTCTGCAAACTGATGAACTGAGCCGGCTCGGCCAGAAGCGGCCCCAGGGCGCGCAAGGCTATGGAGCGATTGTGGTCGTTGTCGTGCTGGGGATTGCCCGTCCAGGCCAGGCCGATCCGCCGCCCATCCCCCGCCGGCAATCTTGACCGCCAGGCGGCGACATCGTCCGGCGCCGCATCCAGATAGGGCAGGGTGGAGGCCAGACCGTCGATGTCGACGCCCAGGGCCAAGGGCAGGCTCATAATCGGAATGTGGAGATCGAAGGCCGGCGTCTCCTCGCCGACCGCGTAGACCTCAGATACGCCAGGAAGGGTCTTCATCAGCCGCTTCAGGGCCGGCTGCACTTGCAGGATTAGGCGGTTGGGCGCAGCCGCTTGCGGAGCGAAGCGGCAGAACTGGATGACGTCGCCAAATCCCTGCTCGGAATGCACCAACAACCTTCTGTCGCCGAGAGGGAGCCCGCCCAGCCACAGGGTGTCGGCGGGAAATTCATGGCGCGGTCCGTTCTTTTGCGTCCAGCGGGTCTCGTAGAGCTCAAAGCCCTCAGCCATCTCGCCGGCCCTGATATGCACCAGGCCCTGGGCGAAGCGGGCGTCGGGCAGCTGGGGAGCGAGGGCCTCTGACGCCCTGAACGCGCCCTGCGCGCCAGCAAGATCGCCCAAAGCCTCTAGAGCCATGCCGAGGTTGAGCGGGATCGATCCATCCGTGGGCAGGCCGGCCATGGCCAGGCGGTAGCTGTCCACCGCCGCTTCATATCGGTTGAGCTTGGCCAGGGCGGAGCCGCGGCTGTTCAGGGCCTCGGGGAAGCCGGCGCGCGCCCTTAAGGCGTCGTCGGCAGCGGCGAGCGCCTCATCGGGCCGCTTCAGATTGCGCAGCGCGACCGAGCGGTTGTTGTGCGCCTCGGCATAGGCGGGACGCAGGGCCAGGGCCTGCTCGCTGGCGTCTAAGGCGTCGGCGTAGAATTCCAGCTTCACCAGGGCGACGGCGACGAGGTTCCAGGATTCGGGAATGTTGGGGTTGCGCTTTAGGGCCTCCTGCAGGCTGCGCACCGCGTCGTGCAGGCGGTTCAGCTTCAACAGCACGGACCCGAGATTGTGGTGGGCCTGCACATAGTCCCGGTCTATGCCCACCGCCCGGCCATAGCTGGCCACCGCCTCAGCGAGCCGGCCGAGGGCCTCCAAGGCGACGCCGCGATTGTTCCAGTAGTTGCGCACGTGGGGCTTCTGGCCGATGGCGCGGTCATAGCTTTCGACGGCCGCCTCGTTTTGCCCGAGGGCGGCCAGCACCACGCCGCGCCCATGATGGGCGTCGGCGTCCCTCTCATCCAGCGCCAGGCCCCGGTCGTAGCTTTCCAGCGCTTCCAAGGGCCGGGCGAGCTTGCGCAGGAGGTCGCCCCGCTGACGATAAAGTTCGGCCGAGCCGGCGCCGGCGGCCAAGGCGTCTTCGAAGTGGCCGAGCGCGCCCGCCATGTCGTCCCGGTCGGTGGCCACCAACCCCAAGAGATGGTGAGCCATGGCCGCCTGCTCGCGCGAACCGCCCAGAAGGGCGGAATAGACGGCCGTCGCCTCGTCCAGCCGCCCTTCGCTGTGCAGCCGGGCGCCGTTCTGGATAGCGGCTACGTTCATGGGGGCGACACCGGCTGCTGCAAAAGACGAGAGTCGTCTTTTAGCCCATCCCACGCCCGGGGCGATGGCGGGAGGCGAGAAATCGCGTCGCGCCCGTGCGATTCGCGGCCGGGCCGATCTTGCCCGGCAAATATCGCCGATCACTGGGCAGATCTTGCCCATCGTCGCCAGGGCGGTAGGCAAAATGCTTTTGGTTTATGGGTGATTAATATGTGTTATTTCAGATGGTTATGGTTTTTCAAAGATGGCCCGGCGCTTGCTTCTATGGTCCTGGGCAAAACGCCCCCGCCATCAAAATGACAGCGGTCACCTCGAAGAAGGAATACGTTCATGTCGCTGAACAGCGTCAACACGAACGCGGGCGCCCTCGTCGCCCTTGAATCCCTGAACGCCACCAACTCGGCGCTCAACATGACCCAAACCCGCATCTCGACCGGCTTGAAGGTCAGCAGCGCCACCGACAACGGCGCGACCTGGGCCGTGGCTCAAAACGAACGCTCCACCATCGGCGCCCTGGGTTCGGTGCAAGACTCCCTGAACCGCGGCGTGTCCACGGTCGACGTGGCGGTTTCCGCCGGCCAAACCATCTCCGACCTCCTGAACCAAATGAAGGCGAAAGCCCTGGCCGCGACGGACGTCTCCGCCACCGCCAGCGATATCACCAACTACGCCAACGACTTCACCGCCCTTCGCGACCAAATCGGCAAGATCGTCTCCACCTCGGACTTCAACGGCGTGAACATGATCAAGACCGGCGGCTCGAGCGTCATGTCTCTGGCCAGCGCTGACGGTTCCATCAAGGTGACGGTGGCGGCGGCCAACCTCGGCCTCGGCGGCGGCAACGTCACCGTGACGGCGGCGGCGACCTTCTCGTCTTCGGCGACAGCGAGCGCCATGTTGGCGGTCGTGGCCACCTCGATCACCAACGTCAACGCCGCGGTCGCCAAGCTCGGCACCGGGGTCAACTCTCTGAACAGCCAGCTCAGCTTCGTGCAGACCCAGACCGACACCCTGACGACGGGCGTGGGCAACCTGGTCGACGCCGACGTGGCCAAGGAAAGTGCGAACCTGACCGCCCTGCAAACCAAGCAACAGCTTGGCGCCCAGGCGCTCTCGATCGCCAACTCTTCCTCGAGCCGTTTGCTCTCGCTCTTCCAAGGCTAAGTTAAGCCTGGGAGTTGAATGGATAGGCGCGCGGGGCTTTTGCTCCGCGCGCCGATTCCAGGCCCTTGCAAAGGGAGCGCCAGCCTTATGGCGGCGAGCCAGGAGATGATTGAACGCGTCAAAAGCATACCCAGCCCATCGGAAATACAAAGCGTCCATCCCGACAGGACCACCCAGACCGCAGCCGTGACGCCCGAAGATACGGGGGAAGCGCCCAATGGCCAGCCCGAGCGCAAGCAGCCGGTCGAGGCGATGAAACCCGCCCGCACCAACCCTCTAGAGGTCGAGCCCGACTTTCGACTGGTGATCGAGCACAATATCGAACGGTCCGTCCTGGTCTATAAGTTGATCAACCGGGCCACCGGCGAAGTGATGTCTGAGATTTCCCGTGACGATGTGGTCAAGCTGATCACCGACCCCTCCTACCGGGCCGGCTCCGTGATCGACACCCGGGCCTAGACGACCTGGGTTTAAATCCGCCGTATTGAATAGGCTGCTTGCGGCCTAATTCCGCATGGGTGGGTCAGGCCATATATTCCTTCAGACCGCTCTCGTCGTCCAGCACCGGCGCCTCCAGATAGAGCCGCCCCTTCAGGTGAGGCACGCGGGCGATGTCCATCGATTCGGAGAGGATGCGCAGATAGGCGTACTCCTCCTTGCTGGCGAGGTCATAGTCGGCGAACTCCGCCCGGCCCTCGGCATATTCCGCGTCTGATACTCCCGCCTCCACATGGCGCTTGATGGCCGAATCGTTCTGAGTGACGTCCAGACCCGCCCCCTCGTTCACCGGGATCTTCCGCCGGTCGCGGATAGAGGCGGGCAGGGCGTCGGGGTAGAGGTCGTAAAGGTTGCGCAAAGGGGCCTTGCCCTGCGGCGCGCCCCGCACGGTTCGCACCAGGGCCGGGGCGTCCAGCTGGAAGGCGTATTCGACAATGGACCGGTCCAGGAAGGGCGAGCGCGCCTCGATCTGGAAACGCATGGTGCAACGGTCCGTGCGCTGCAGGGCTGAGCGGTTCATCAGGCTGAGGCACTGGTCGCGCACCGGCCCGCCTATATCCAGGCCCTGGGCGAAGGTCAGCTCCAGCGGCACATAGCCGCAGAACAGCTCATCGGCCCCTTCGCCCACCAAGACCACGCGGAAGTCGTCGGCATGAACGGCCTTGGAAAGTTGGTGATAGCAGACGCTCGGCCGCACCACCGAGGGTTCGAAGCTTTCGGTGGCGCGCACCACATCCTCGATACAGGCGAAGGTCGTGGCGCTGTCGCCCGCAAAGGGCACGGTGCGCAGATCGAAACCGGTGCGCTCGGCGTATTCGGCGGCATAGGCATAGTCGGGCGCATCCGCGTCGCCGAGGAAATAGCCAGGGGCCTCCGGGCGAAGGCGCCGCGCGTAGTGGGCGATCAGGGTCGAGTCGATGCCGCCGCTGAACAGGGTGGCGAAGGGCAGGTCGGGCGGGATGCAGCTTTGCACCGCGTCGCTGAGCAGCCTATCCAAATGTTCGGGCGAGCTGGCGCTGAGTAAGGTCTGCGGCCGCTCGGGCAGGGTGGCGAAGGGGGCGCAATAGCTCTTGGTCAGCACATAGCCGGGGGGCAGCAGCATGACGTCGCCGGTCGGGGACGCTTCCAATAAGGGGCGGATTTCCGAGCAGAACAGGTATCCCGTGGCCGACTGGATCACATAGAGGGGCTTTTCCCCGAAGGGATCGCGCGCCGCGACAAATTGCCCGGACTTCAGGTCGAGAGCGACAAAGGCGAACATGCCGCGCAGCCGGGAGAGGGCGCCGCCGCCCCACACCTGCAGGGCGTTGGCGAGGACCTCGGTGTCCGAACGCGTCTTGAAGCGCACCCCCTGCGCCATCAGTTCCTGGCGAAGCGCGTCGTGATTGTAGATCTCGCCGTTGAAAGCCACCAGGATCCGGCCATCGGCGGAGAGTTGCGGCTGGATCCCGTGCTCGGCGTCGACGATACGCAGGCGACGGGTGCAAAGGGCGGTGGTGGCCGAGACGGCGACCACCGGATCGGTGACGTCGCCCCGATGCACGATGCCCTCGATCAGCCCCCGGACCGTATTTTCAGCCTCGCGCCAATCGATGGCGACCGCAATTCCGCACATATCTGATTGTCCCATCCGTCCGCCGGATCGAACGGGAGGTAAAGAATTATGGTTAACGGTCTGCTCATCATCTTTGGTTAACGTCGGCTCAACGGTGACCGGCGCGCGCCCTGCGCCCGCCTTTCGCCCGCCCTCGCCGAACGCGTGGGTCATGAAGGAGACTGGACCGATGCTGAGCGTCAACACCAACTCGTCCGCCCTGGCGGTGCTGAAAGCCCTCAATTCCACCAACGATCAGTTGGCCGCCACCCAGTCGCAGATCGCCAGCGGCAAGAAGATCGCCACCGCCAGCGACAACGCCAGCGTCTATGCCGTGGCGCAGCTACAGAAGGCGGATATCGCCTCCCTCAACGCCGTCTCCGACGGTCTCAACCGCGCCCAGTCCATCTCGGACGTGGCGGTCAGCGCCGGCCAGACCATCTCTGACCTTCTCAACCAGATGAAGGCCAAGGTGCTGTCGGCGACCGATCCGAGCCAGAACTCCGCCAGCCTGGCGGCGCTCAACACGGACTATCAGTCCCTGCTCAGCCAGATTCAGACCGCGGTCTCGTCCTCAAGCTTCGAAGGCGCGAACCTTCTGGACGGCTCCCAGACCAATGGCATGAAGTTCATGGCCACGGCGGACGCCAGCGGCTTTGTCACCCTCTCGACCCAGAACATGTCGCTCGGCGGCTCCATCATCACGCTCAGCTCCACCTCCACCATCGGCACTAACACCGCGGCCACGGCCATGCTCAGCCAGGTCGAAAGCTCGATCACCAACGTCAATGCGGCTGTGGCCATCATCGGGGCGCAATCCAATCAGATCACCTCCCACTCCAGCTTCGTCACCACCCTCTCCGACACCCTGACCATCGGCGTCGGCAATCTGGTGGACTCGGACGTGGCCTCCGAAAGCGCGCGCCTGACCGCACTGCAGGTGCAGCAGCAACTGGGCGCCCAGTCCCTCTCCATCGCCAACCAGCTGCCGTCGATCATCCTGACCCTGCTGAAGGGGTAGGGCCGTCGGCCACCTTCTCACGGCTCAAGCGGTTCTGATCGACCGGGACTAGGGCGCCGGCGGCCTTGGCCTTATGTGAGGCCTATGACCGACCCGCTTGCCTCGCTTCGAACCCTTGCGCGCGTCTCGCTCGCCCATCTGCCGACGCCCCTGGAACGAATGGCCAGGCTCGGCGCGGCCATCGGGATCGATCGGCTTTGGGTGAAACGGGACGACTGCACAGGGTTGGCGTTCGGCGGCAACAAGGTTCGGAAGTTGGAATTCGACCTCGCCGCCGCCATCGAGGCGCGGGCGGACTGTGTCGTCTGCGGGGGCGTCCCGCAATCGAACGTGGCGCGCCAAGTGGCGGCGGCCTGCGCCAAGCTGGGCCTTGAGTGCCATCTGGGGATCATGCGCGGGCGGCTCCCTCATGCCGAGCCTGCCTACGAAGAATCGGGCAATATTCTCCTCGACCGTCTCTACGGCGCGATCGTTCATGACATTCCCTGGGACGAGGACCGCAATCTTCGCCTTACCGCCATTGTGCGGTCCCTGAAAAGGTCGGGTCGCAATCCTTTTCTCGTGCCCTATGGAGCATCCGACGCCTTGGGCGCGCTCGGCTACGCGCTCGCCGCCGAGGAGATTGTGAAGGTTCTCCCCGATGTCGGTTGGATCGTCCACGCCAGCGGCAGCGCGGGTACGCAAGCTGGATTGATCGCCGGCCTCCTGGCGCTGGGGCATCCCGCGCAGGTGATTGGTATCGACGTGGATGCGCAGCCGGGTCGCGTCGCCGCCGACGTGCGTCGCGTGGGCCGAGAGGCGGCTTCGCTCTTGCACATTGAAGATCGATGGGACGACGAGCGGGTGACTGTGGTCGGCGACTGGAGCGCCGGTCAGTACGGCGTTGCGGATGCGGAGACGGAAGCCGCCATCCGGCTGGCGGCTCGGTCAGAGGGGCTGGCCTTGGACCCTGTCTATACGGGCAAGGCGATGGCGGGTCTCATCGGTCTCGCGCGCCAAGGACGGTTTAGCGATGGCGCGCCCGTGGTGTGGATCCATACGGGCGGGGGGCCGGGGATTTTCGCCTATCCAACCACGATGGCGCGGCTGTCGTCGCGCCGTTAGCCGCTCGGCCCCTACCCCCCGTCGAGTACGGCCTTCAGCACCTCAGCGTCCAAATGCTCGTCGTTCTTGTCGGAGGTGTAAGAGAATCCCTCCGCCATCGGCCGGGCGCCCAGGGCCAGATAGGCCTCGCGCTTGGCGGGAACGTGGCTGGGCAGGATCACATACCGGTCGTCGAGTTCGACGGTGGAGCGGGCGTCGTCTTCGGGGATCATGATTTCGTGCAGCTTCTCGCCGGAACGGATGCCGACCACCTTGTGGGGCAGGTGGGGGGCGATGGCGGTGGCCAACTCGGTGGTCTTCATGGAGGGGATCTTGGGGACGAAGATCTCCGCCCCCTGCATCTGCTCCAGGGACGAGAGCACGAAGTTCACCCCCTGGGTCAGGGTGATCCAGAAGCGGGTCATGCGCGGGTCGGTGATCGGCAGCTCGCTCGCCCCCTCGGCCAGGAGCTTTTGGAAGAAGGGCGCAACCGAGCCGCGCGAGCCCATCACATTGCCGTAACGCACCACAGAGAATCGCGTCTCCGAGGCGCCGGCCATGGCCTCGGCCGCCACAAATATCTTATCTGAGGCAAGCTTGGACGCCCCATAGAGGTTGATTGGATTAGCCGCCTTGTCGGTGGAGAGGGCGACCACCCGCTTGACCCCCCGAGCGATGGCGGCGTTGACCACATTCTCCGCCCCCATGACGTTGGTCTTGATGCATTCGAAGGGATTGTATTCAGCGATGGTGACGTGCTTCAGGGCGGCGGCGTGGATCACATAGTCCACATCGCGCATGGCCATCTCGAGCCGCGCTGCGTCGCGCACATCGCCGATGAACCAGCGCAGGTAGGGCCAGCGTTCGATGGGGAAGGCTTGCGCCATCTCGTACTGCTTCAGTTCGTCGCGGGAGAAGATGATCAGCTTCTTGGGCGTGAAATTGCGGGTGACCATGTCGACAAAAGCCCGCCCAAACGAGCCGGTGCCCCCGGTGATCAGCACCGTCTTGCCGTTCAGGTCGGCGCGGGGGGTCAGAAAATCGCGACCGATCGACGGCGCGGTTTGCGAGCGATTGGGGGCGGTGGCGGACATGGCGGGTTCCTGAGACCGCGACACCCTCGCCGTTTATGGTTAACGCCGGATGAGCGGGCGTTAACTGCTCTGCAAGCGCGACGGGCGAGAGTGGGATCATGAGTGAGCGCCGCCCGCCCGATCCCGCATCGCCCGTCTTGCCCTACGGCCGTCAGTGGATCGATGACGACGACGTGGCGGCGGTGGTCGCGGCGCTGCGCAGCGAGGTGATCGCCCACGGCCCGCGAGTGACCGCCTTCGAACAGGCGTTCGCGCGGAAGGTCGGGGCAGGCGAGGCGGTGGCCTGTTCATCCGGTACGGCGGCGCTGCACCTGGCGCTGGCGGCGCTGGACGTGGGGCCGGGCGATGTCTGCGTGATTCCCGCCATCACCTTTCTCTCCACCGCCACGGCGCCGCGGTTTTGCGGGGCCGAGGCGGTGTTTGCCGACGTGGATCCCGATAGCGGGCTGATGACGGCCGAGACGCTCAGCGAAGCCACCGTGCGGGCGGGCCGTCCTATCAAGGCGGCGCTGCCGGTGCATCTGGGCGGGCGCCTCTGCGACATGGCAGGCCTTACAGAGGTCGCGTCGGCGGCTGGCGCCGTCGTGGTGGAGGACGCCAGCCACGCGGTGGGCGGCGTGGATGGGGCGGGCGATCCCGTCGGCGCTTGCACCCGTTCGGCGGCGGCGACCTTCTCCTTTCATCCGGTGAAGACCCTGGCGGGGGGGGAGGGGGGGATGGTCACGACCAACGACCCCGTCCGGGCCGCGCGGATGCGGCGCCTGCGCAATCACGGGGTGACTCACGATCCGGCGATGATGAGCGAGCCCGGCTCCTTCGACATCGAGGGCGCGCGCAGTCCGTGGATCTATGAGCAGGTCGAACTCGGCTTTAACTACCGCATGAACGAACTGGAGGCGGCGCTGGGGGCCTCGCAACTGACCAAACTCGACCGCTTCGTCGTCCGCCGCACCGCCCTGGCCGAGTGTTACCGGACCCTGCTAGAGCCCCTGGCGCCGCTGGTGCGTGAGACGCCCCAAGGTCCCGGCCGGCCGGGGCTGCACCTCTTCGCCGTGCTGATCGATTTCGCCGCCTTAGGGGTCAGCCGTGGGGATGCGGTGGGGCGGATGTCAGCCGAGGGGATCGGCACGCAGGTCCACTACATCCCCCTCTACCGCCAGCCCTATTTTAAAGCCCGCTATGGCGAGATGCGTCTGGCCGGCGCCGAGGCCTATTACGCCCGCGTCCTCGCCCTGCCGCTGTTTCCCGCCATGCAGGACGGGGATCCCGCGCGGGTGGTGGAGGCGCTGCGGCGGGCGTTGCGGATCTGAAGGGGGCGACCTCAATTTCAGCTGCGGCTCAAGAACGGCGCGATGGCGGTCCGATAAAGCACCTCGGCGACCCGATCCGCCGGCCAGGGCTGGGGCTGTCGCAACCACCACGACAGAAGCTCCACAATCACAGCCACCGCGAGGGCCGAGCCGAGTTCCGGCGGCAGCGATCCGGACTCCGGTTGCGTAGAAGTCGCCTCGCGACTGCGCTTGAGCAGTTCCTCTCGGACGATGGACGCGACGCCCCCGGTCAGCAGCGCTGACCAAAGCGGCCGTTGCGCCTGCACATAGGCGCACATGGCGAGGCAGGCCCCGACCGGATCCTTGGAATCATAGATCGGCAGCACATGCGCGGTCAGGCGCCCTATCTCCTTGGCGGCGAGATCGTCGAGCAGCGCGTCCTTGCTCGGATAGTGACGGAAGAATGTCGTATACCCGACATTGGCGTGGGCTGCGATCTCGCGCACGGTGATGTCGTCGAAGGTCTTAGCGTTGAGCAGATCCAGCAGGGCCGTGCGCAAATCCTCGCGGCTGCGCCGAACGCGCACGTCGGCCATGCCGCCGCGCCGCCTCTTGTTTTTCGGAACAGTGTGTTCCACAATTATCCTTCTGCAATTCAAAAAAGTGAGGGAACGGAGATGGCGACCTTTGTACTGGTCCACGGCGGCGGCCACGGCGGCTGGTGTTATCACAAGCTGGCCCACTTGCTGCGTCAGGCTGGCCACGACGTCTATACGCCGACCCTGACGGGGCTGGGCGAGCGGGCGCACCTCTTGCGTCCAGACATCGACCTTGAGACCCACATCGCCGATGTGGCGGCCGTGCTGTCGTTCGAGGATCTGCACGACGTCATCCTCGTCGGGCACAGCTATGGGGGCATGGTCATCACCGGCGTCGCCGATCGCGCGGCCGACCGGATCAAGGAACTGGTCTTCCTCGACGCCGCCCATCCAGCCAACGGCGAGTCGTTGGCGGATTATGCGCCCGAGGCCATGGCCTACGCACGCAGCTCCTCCAAGGTGGTCGATGGGGTCGAGTTGACGCTGTGGCCCAGTCCCGAACTCGTCGCCATGCTGGGCGTCACCGATCCCGAGGACGCGGCGTGGCTGTTCAGCAAATTGACCCCCCATCCATGGCTCTGTTTCGCCCAGAAGCTGCAGTTTCAAAATGGCGACGCGGCGCTTCGCCTGCCTCGCACCAACATCAACTGCACCGTCAACCTCAGCAACAGCCCCCCAGAGGCCCGCGCGAAGCAGCTTGAAGGCCATCGCAATTTCGAGATCGACACCGGACACAATTTGATGGTCACCGAGCCGGAGAAGGTGGCGGCGATGCTTCTTGAGGTCGTCGGCGGGTGATGGGAGCCGCGTCGGCGGAGCGTTTGCCCTCAGTGGAAAGGCGCGCCGCCGATCATCTCCCCCGCCACCATCTCCCAGGCCAGGGGTTCGCCGCGCTTGAGGGCGCGGGCGGCGGGGCGGCCGAGGATGGCGGGCAGGTGCTTGGGCGGAAGGCCGAACCCGGGGCGGATGGAGCGGACGTCCTCTTTCGTCAGCATCGCCCCCGACGCCACATCGCGCACCACATAGAGGGAACGGCGGAACTGGCGGTTGGCCTCTTCGTCCGCGGCGCGGGTCAGTGAGCCGTCGCCCAGGGCCTCCCAAGCGTGACGGCAGTCCTCGACGAGGCGCTTCAACTCGTCGGGCTCCAGGCTGAACGATCCGTCTGGACCGCCGTCGGACCGGGCCAGGGTGAAGTGCTTCTCGACGATGCAGGCGCCGAGCGCGATGGAGGCCACCGCCGCCGCCGTGCCCGGCGTGTGGTCCGAAAGTCCGACCACGCAGCCGTAGTCGGCCATCAGGCGGGGGATGGCCCGAAGGTTGGCGTCCGAGAAGCGGGCGGGATAGGCGCTGACGCAGTGCAGGAGGGCGATCCCGCCATCGCCGGCCGCCTTGGCTGCGGCCACCGCTTCGCCGATTTCGGGGGGGCTGGTCATGCCGGTGGAGAGGATCAGCGGTTTACCCGTGGCGGCGGCCGATGCGATCAGGGGCAGGTCGATGGCCTCGAACGAGGCGATCTTATAGGCGGGGGCGTCAAGGCTCTTGAGCAGCGTGATCGCCGTCTCGTCGAAGGGGGAGGAGAAGACCAGCAATCCCCGCTCGCGCGCATGGGCGAACAGGGGGGCGTGCCACTCATAGGGGGTGAAGGCCTCTCCATAGAGGTCGTGCAGGGTGCGCCCGTCCCAGAGGCCGCCTTTGATGGAGAAGCCTGGCCCGTCGTGGTCGATGGTGATGGTGTCGGGGGTGTAGGTCTGCAGCTTCACCGCCTCGGCGCCGGCGGCGGCGGCGGCGTCGATCAGGTGAAGAGCGCGCTCAAGGCTGCGGTTGTGATTGCCCGAAAGCTCGGCGATCACCAACGGAGGATGGGCCGGACCGATCTGGCGACCCGCGATGGCGAAGGGCGTCATGGAGAAACCTTCGTAAAAGACCAACACGCCTGCTCAATTCAAGCTCTAGGAAGATGGCGAAAGCGGGTTAAGACTTTACCGCGCCCATCCCTTCGCCCGTCCCTTCGCCGCCGCCTGCCGAGTGTGTTTATGCCGATCAGCCTTCGTGACGTGGAAGACGCCGACGTCGACCGCCTGTTCCAATGGCGCAACGAGCCGGAGGTCGACCACTGGATGTATAGCGTGCCGCCGACGCTGGCGCAGCATCGCGCCTGGTTTTCCGCCTTCATGACCGATCCGGACCGCAAAGGGTGGATCATTCTACGCGACGGGGCGCCCTGCGGCTCCTTGACGCTGGAGGGCCTAACCGGGGCCCAGCGGCGGGCCAAATGGGGCTGGTACATCGGCGACGCCGAGTCGCGGGGGCGCGGCGCCGGTCGCGCGGCTCAGGCCCTGGGACTGGACCAGGCCTTTGGCGACTACGGGCTGCAAAAGGTCTGGTCGGAGATCCGGGCGGAGAACGAGACGGCATTGAAGGCCCAGGCCTGGGCGGGCTTCCGGCGCGAGGGATATCTGCGCCGCCACGCCTTCAAGTACGGGCAGTTTCGCGATGTGGCGCTGATGTCGATCCTGAAGGAGGAGTGGGCGGCGCGCCGGCCGGTGGTGATCAAGGAACTGGTCACCTCGGGGCTGATCGCCCGGCTCTAGGGCGCCCGATTTGCGCTGCTGGACCGGCGCCGTTAACCCGCTGTCAGCATTGTTTAACGATAATGGCGGCTTGTAAGTCGCGCAGCCCTGGTTCCGCCGTGGTCATTTCAATCAGCGCCAGCCTTTTGACCGCCTACTACAACGCCAGGGCCGGCATCGGCACTGGGGCGGCTTCGTCGTCGGCGTCATCCACCGCCGCGCCCACCCCGCCTTGGCAGTCCACCTCCACTGCGCCCCAGCAGGCGACCTTGGTGAAGTCAGTGCTCGGCGGCGCCCCGTTTATGAACACCAGCGCCACGCAGCTCAGCGCGCCCAGCGGAACCAGCGCTGCTAATTACAACAATCTGTTCGCCCTCTATCAGGGGGTCAACGCCCTGCAGGGCCTGGCCAAATACGCGGGTACGGCCGGGATCACCACCGCCCAGTCCGCCCAGTACGCCACCGCCTTCGCCAGCGGCATGACGCAACTGCAGACCTTCCTCAATCAGACCAGCTTTCCCGGCATGGCGGTCACGGCCGGCACCTATACCGCCACCGACCAGACCAAGGAGGGGGCCACGGTCGAAACCGACGGCTACACCACGGGCACGGTGTTCAGCGGCACGACCAATCAACCGGTCCCCGCCTTGGCTGGCAATGTTCAGTTCGCCATGACCGCCACCAACACCAAGGGGGTGGCGACGCAGGTGAACTTCGACCTGTCTGAAATGGGCGACACGCCGCGCACCATGGGTAATGTGGTCAACTATCTGAACTCCCAGCTCTACACCATGGGGCTGACCACCCGGTTCAAGACCGTGGACACCCCCGTCGCGCCGGTGACCACCACGGTGAACGGCAAGACCGTCACCCTCTCGACTCCCCCCGACAATATCGCTCTCAGCATCGTTGGCTCGCCCACTGAAAAGCTCACCTTTTCCGCCGCCAGCGCGCCGGCGGTCTATGTGACGGGAACGTCGGGCACGGCCGCCGCGGCAGCCACCAGCTTGACGCCCGCAGTCACCGGAGACCAGACCCAGCAGCTGATGAAGTTCGACACCAGCGCCACCACCGCCAGCACCGCGGTGACTAGCGACACGACAATGCAGGCTGCCGTCTCGTCGGCCCTGGCCAGCGCGACGGGCCCAGACGGCTCGCTCTATGTGCTGACCAACGTCAACAGCACGACCGCTGACGGCCAGACCATCAATGGGAGCCAGGACGTCGCGCTGATGAAGTACGATTCGGCGGGAAACCTCCTCTATACCCGCACCCTTGGGGCGGCGAACAGCGCTTCGGGCTATGCGTTGGCGGTATCCGCCGACGGCTCAAAGGTCGCCATCGCCGGCTCTGTGACGGGGCCGCTCGACGCCGACAACTCCGGCGAGAGCGCGACTTCCACCAACAGTTTCGTCAGCGAATACGACACGGCCATGGGCGACGAGGACTGGACCAACACCCAGGCTTCCAAGGCGGGCGACGCGGCGACCGGGGTGGCCTTCGGCGCGGACGGCTCGGTCTATGTCACCGGAACCACCCAGAGCGCCCTGCCGTCCGGCGGCGGCGAGGTGGGGGGGCAGGACGGCTATCTGCGCGGCTATACGCCTTCCGGCACGATCAGCTTCACCAACCAGTTCGGCACCACCGGCACGGACAAGCCCGCCGGCATCGCCGTCTCCGGCTCCTCCGTCTATGTGGCGGGGATGGAGGGCGGGGACGCGGTGGTGCGCCAGTTCGACATCAGCACCCCAGGCGTCGCCACGGCGGGCGCGGTGCGCGATCTGGGTTCCCTGCAAGGGGGCAATGTGGTGGGCGTCGGGGTGAACACGGACGGTTCGGTGGTGGTCGCCGGCTCCACCAGCAATGGCGCGCTTTCCGCAGGCACGGTGACCAACGCCTATCAGAGCGGTCGGGAGGCCTTCGTCGCCAACCTCGGCGCCGATCTGCAGCCAGCGTCGTCCGACGCCCTCACCTACGTACAAACCAGCGGCAACCTGACCGCCAGCGCCATGACCATGTCCGGCGGCCAGGTCTATCTGGCCGGGCAGGTGGCGACTACGGCGTCGGCCGGCAGTGGCCTGACCAACACCTCCAACGGCTATCTGGCGGCGATCGACCCGACCAGCGGCGCGGTCACCTGGTCCCAGTCCTTCCAGGGCGCCGACGGCAAGGCCGCGGCCACCTCCATCGCCGTGGATCCCACGGGCTCCTCGGTGCTCGACGCGCTGGGTTTGCCGACGACCATCAACTACGCCCAATCGACCTTGCTGGTCTCCAACACCAGCGTGCGCGCAGGAGACACCTTCTCCATCAAGAACGGCTCAGGCGTGGCGCAAACGGTCACCATCGACGACGCTGACACCCTGCAGACCCTGGCGCAGAAGATTCAGCGGGCGTCCGGCTTCACCGTCACCGCCACCACCGTCACCGTGAAGGGCGAGACGCAACTGAAGATCGCCGCTTCCAACAATTCGACCACGGTCCAGCTTATCCCCGGCGCCGTCGGCAAGGATGCGCTCTCGGGCCTTGGCCTCACCCCCGGCGTGCTCAATCAGAACGCGGGGCAGGTGTCGACGGCGAGCCACAAGGCCACGGTGACCTTGGGGCTGAACCTCTTGCCCACCATGAACCTGAACTCGCCGACCAGCATCACAGCGGCCCAGACCGCCCTAGCCCTGGCGTCGGCCAAGATTCAGAACGCCTATCAGACCCTGGTGACGCCGTTCAGCGCCTCCAAAACCGCAACGACCAGCACGCCGTCCAAATTCGTCACGGACCAGATCGCCAATTACCAGTCCGCCCTGTCCTGGCTGCAGAACAACGAAGGCACAAGTTCGCCGACGACCCTGCTATTTTAAGGGCGCCGCCATGGGCTTGAAATTCGCTTACCGCGACGGCGGACTTGTATCGGCGCGCCGTCCGGCATAGCCAGGGGCGTGATGAATGCTCTGCAAGATCGCCGCGTCCTGGCCGCCATCGGAGGCGCAGCCGCCCTGTTGCTGGCCATTCTCATCGGCCTCTTCATCATGCGCGGCCATCGCGCCGATCCAGCGACCGGCGGGCCGCTTGTTGCGGCCAGCGGCCTGCAGATCGAGCAGGGCCAGGCCGACAGCCGCACCCAGGCCACCAAGCCCCTGCGCTGCTTCGTCAACGGCCAGTTCGTCGGCATGGCGACGGTGAGCGATTGCGCCAAACAGAACGGGGTCGCCGCTCAAGCCTTGGACGTGGGTCTCGATCCCGCCACGGGCCAGGTGACCGCCGCCAGCGGCACCTTGGCGCCGCCGCTGCAGCCCATGCCGGCGCCGGCCGCGCCCGAGCCCAGCCTTGAGTCCACGCCAGCTCAGATCGCCCCCGCCGCGCCGGCCAGCGCGCCGGGGGACTGCCTGCGGTTTTCGGCGGATGGATGGCGGGGCGCCGGGGCGGGGATTTCCCTGGGCCAATGCGCTCGCGCCCTGTTCGACGGCCGCTGCGAGCGGGCCGGCGACGCGCTCTACGGCCGTTGGGGTTCCAATACCCTGCGCCTGGTGCCGGGCCGGGTGGAGATATCCCCGGATAATCGCAACTTCCGCCCCCTGGTTCAGCAGAATTCCCAGGATTGCTCGCTACCGTCGGGTTGAGCGGTGGTGTATCGCTGGGCCATGAACAACCGGCTCCGCCTCGCAGCGACCCTTGGTGGTCTCGTGCTCGTCGCCCTGTCTCTGGCGGCCTGCGACAATTCCCCCAGGCCCCCCGGAGACACGGGCGTCTGCTATCAATATGTGACGCCGCAAACGGGTCAGCACCGCTTCAACGTGGTGTCCAAGAGCACGCCGACCCTGGAGAATTGCGCGGCCACCCTGGAAGCCATGCGGATTCGCTTCCTCATGCTCGGCGGCAATCAGACCAGCATCACCGGCGCCTATCAATCGAAGTTCATCTTCGTCGAACAGGACGGCATCTTCACCGCCGACAGCTTGAACGGGGCGAGCTACCTGGCCCTGGTTCGCGCCAACGACGGGCGTCTGGTGCGCCCTGGGGCCTTTCGTCCCTAAGTCCCCGGTCGGTCTGGGGGCTTGACTCCGCAGTCGGCCAAATGAGAACGTAAATAGAACGTAATGGTGATCGCCCGCATCGGCGCGATCTTAACGAGGAGCCAGCCATGGCCGGAAGCGTCAACAAAGTCATCCTGGTGGGGAACCTCGGCAAGGACCCGGAAATTCGCACCCTCAGCTCCGGCGACCGGGTCGCCAACCTGCGCATCGCCACCTCAGAAACCTGGCGCGACAAGTCCTCGGGTGAGCGTAAGGAGAAGACCGAGTGGCACCAGGTGGTGATCTTCAACGAAAATCTGGTGAAGGTGGCCGAGAACTACCTGAAGAAGGGCTCCACCATCTACATCGAAGGCGCCTTGCAGACCCGCAAATGGACCGACCAGCAGGGGGTGGAGAAATACTCCACCGAGATCGTGCTGCAAAAATTCCGCGGCGAGCTGACCATGCTCGGCGGTCGAGCCTCCGGCGGCGACGCGGAAGAGGGCGGCGGCTATAACCGTGGCGGCGGCGAGTATTCGGGCGGCGGCTCAAGCGGCGGTTTCAGCGGTCGGGCGCAGCAGAGCTCAGGTCCTAAGGAGAGTTTCGCCGCCGATCTGGACGACGACATTCCGTTCTAGATCGCGCGCGCAGTCTGGATACAGCTCAGCTTGCGCCTTGGTTTTGTAACGGCGATATGGCGATTTTTCCTTGAGGTTGCTGGGATTTTTCACCCCGGCAATTTCAGACACATTTTCCGTG
This sequence comes from Caulobacter sp., assembly GCA_026225565.1. GTDB lineage: Bacteria > Pseudomonadota > Alphaproteobacteria > Caulobacterales > Caulobacteraceae > CAIOYC01. The sequence continues at coordinate 22,773 of JAMFTA010000115.1, forward strand.
AACGGACGTCTGGCGAGACATCGCCAGGCAAAACTATGGGCGAAAATGCGACCCTAGAGTTGTCTCTGGGGCGGCATTTTCATGTACGACGGCGCGTCGTCGCCCTATGGCGAAACGGGATCCATTTCCACGTTCAACGGCGCAGAGATGCGGGCGCGGGGGCGCCCGGTGTTCCTGCACGGCATGTGGCGAAGCGGCAGCACCTTTCTTTGGTCGCGCTTTCGCGAAACGCCCGACACCTGCTGCTTCTACGAGCCCCTGCATCACTGCCTCGCCAAATTGACGGTCGAGCGGATCGCCGAGGACACCCCCGAACAGATCACCGCCCATCGCCACCCCGCGCTTTCGGCGCCCTATTTCGCCGAGTTCGCGCCGCTTATTCGTCGCAAGGGGGTGCGCTATTATAACAGGCGTCTCGCCTATCATCGCTTCGCCCTGCAGCCGGACGAATCCCATCCTAAGCTCCAGCGCTACATCGCGGGCCTCATCGATCATGGGCTGGGTCAAGGCTGCACCCCGGTCTTGGGATTCAATCGCACGGGGCTGAGGCTCGCTTGGCTGAAGGCCAATTTCGACGCCTACAACATCTATATCGATCGGGAGCCGGCGGCGATCTGGGCCTCCTACGCCGCCGAGCTCGCCCGGGGCAATTGCGGCTTCTATTCCATGTGGATGACGGTGCTGGAGAACAACGCCGGCCACCCGGTGTTCGCCCCCCTGGTGGAGCGTCTGGCCCTACGCCCGCCGCTAACGGGCGTGGTCGAAAAGCCCAAGGCGCGGCATCGTAGGCTGCTGGAGACGATGAGCGACGACGAGACCTATTTCATGGTCTTCTACCTTTGGCTGGCCTGCACTGGCCACGCCTTGGCCCAAAGCGACCTTCTGATCGACACGCGCTTGGCCGAAGCCCCCCATTATCCCCATCGCATGGCCGCGGAGATCGCCTACGCGACCGGCTTGCGGGTAGACCTCGACGAGATGCGTGCAGCCGAGTCGCGGGTGGATCTGCCCAGGTCTACCCGCGATCGCATCGAACGGTCGGCGGTGAAGCTGTTTCCGCGGGCGGCGCTGCCCCGCACGCCGCAATCGGTGCGCGGCTTGGCGGCCGTCTCCACCCGTAAAGCCGATCTTTTGGCGGCGATCTTATAATTAAACGCAAGGCGCCCCGCAAAGTCCGCCAACCGCGTGAAATCGGTGGCTTTCTTTGCGCCTGCGGTGGCGAGGTGCTAAGGGTTAAGGACCGGCCTATGCGCCGATTCCTGCGCACTAGCGCCCCTCCCTCAAAGCTTCGCCGGAAGCTCCCAAGCCCCAGGTTCACTTGAGCGACGACGCCTCCATTCCACCCGCCCCGCTCCCCGGCGGCATGATCTCCTCCATCACCATCGAGGATGAGCTCAAACGCTCCTACCTCGACTACGCGATGAGCGTCATCGTCAGCCGAGCCCTGCCCGACGTCCGCGACGGGCTAAAACCGGTGCATCGGCGCATCCTGTTCTCGATGCACGAGAATGGCTTCACCGCCAGCGCCGCCTATCGCAAATCCGCACGCACCGTCGGCGACGTGATCGGTAAATATCACCCCCACGGCGACCAGTCGGTCTATGACGCCATGGTGCGGATGGCCCAGCCCTTCTCCATGGGGCTGATGCTGGTGGACGGCCAGGGCAACTTCGGCTCGGTGGATAACGATCCCCCCGCCGCCATGCGCTACACCGAATCGCGTATGACCAAGGCGGCCGAAGCCCTGCTCGCCGACCTCGACAAGGACACAGTCGACTTCCAGGACAATTACGACGGCTCCGAGCACGAGCCGGTGGTCTTGCCCTCGCGCATCCCCAACCTGCTGGTCAACGGCTCGGGCGGCATCGCCGTCGGCATGGCCACCAATATTCCGCCCCACAATTTGGGCGAAGTGGTCGACGCCTGCCTGGCCCTGATCGACAACCCCGCCATCGAACTGGAGCAGTTGCTCGACATCGTGCCGGGCCCCGACTTTCCCACCGGCGGCGAGATCATCGGCCGCACCGGCGCCCGCACCGCGCTGATGACCGGACGGGGCTCGGTGATCATGCGCGGGGTCTCCAGCGTCGAGACCATCCGCAAGGATCGCGAAGCCATCGTCATCACCGAGATCCCCTATCAGGTGAACAAGGCCGCCATGCTGGAGCGGATCGCCGAGCTGGTGCGCGAAAAGCGCATCGAGGGCATCTCGGACCTGCGCGACGAATCCGACCGCGACGGGATGCGGGTGGTGGTGGAGCTGAAGCGCGACGCTCCCGCCGACGTGATCCTCAATCAGCTGCACCGCTACACCCCGCTGCAGACCTCCTTTGGGGTCAATATGCTGGCCCTGAACCGGGGTCGGCCCGAGCAGATGGGCCTTAGGGTCATGCTCGAATGCTTCGTCGCCCATCGCGAGGAGGTGGTGGTCCGGCGCACCAAGTTCGAACTGGCCAAGGCCAGGAACCGCGGCCACGTCCTAGTCGGTCTGGCCATCGCCGTCGTCAATATCGACGAAGTGATCCACATTATCCGCTCCTCGGCCAACCCGAACGAGGCCCGCGAGCGCCTGTAGGCCCGCGACTGGCCGGCCGGCGAGATGATCGAGCTGATCGCCCTGATCCAGGACCCGCGCACGGTCTTGATCGAGGAGGCGCGGGTGCGTCTCTCCGACGAGCAGGCCCGCGCCATCCTGGCCCTGACCCTGTCCCGCCTCACCGGCCTTGGCCGGGATGAAATCTTCGCCGAAGCCCGGGAACTGGCCAAGCTGATCGCCGGGCATCTGGAA
>JAMFTA010000003.1 GCA_026225565.1 Caulobacter sp.
AACGCCTATGCGCCGTTGAATCGCGTGATCGCCGGGCGCCTCGGCGAAGGCACGAATTCGTCCTCGGATCGCTTTAGCGGCATCCTCCCCTACTGGCGTGTGGCTCTGCTGCATGACTTCGGCTCGACGCAAACCGCCGAGCTTGGGGCCTACGGCATCCGCGCGCAGCGCTTTCCGGGCGGCGACGTCAGCCAGGGTACAGACACCCTGACCGATTGGGCGATCGACGGGACCTATCAATATATCGGCTCGCGCCACGTGATCTCGACCCACGCCACCTACATTCACGAGGACCAGGACCTTAAGGCCTCATCGATCCTGTCTGGAACCCGGCCCAGGAACACCCTGACGACGGCCCGGGCCGACGTGTCCTACAGCTACGCCGACACCTGGACGCCCAGCGCGCAAGTGTTTTCCACCACAGGCACTTTCGATCCAGCACTCTACAATCCAGGCCTTCGGACCACCGGTTACGTGATGGAGCTGGCCTGGACCCCCTGGGGCAAGCCGGATTCGCCGATCTCGTGGGGCAACGCCCGCTTCGCCCTCCAGTATGTCGGCTACACGGAATTCAACGGCGACCGCCATCATGCGGGCAACAACGACACGCTCTTTCTCAACGCCTGGTTCGCCTTCGCACCCTTGGGTTGGCGCGTAAACCGTTAATTTAACAGATATTTATCGACAAGTGAGCGCCATGAGACACGGCCTGAAACTCGTGAAGTACACTCTTTTGTTCGCTGCCCTGTGCGCCGCCCCCGCGTTGGCGGCGGACGTCGGCGTGGTGCAGAAGAACCAGACCTTCTCTAGCGGGATGCTCGCTGTGCACGTGGGCGATACGGTTCGCTTCGAAAACGCCGACACCGTCACCCACAATGTCACCGTGAAGGGCGCGGGCGACGATGACGACACCGACGACCTCGGCCTGCAAAAGCCCGGCGCCTCTGTGGTCCACAAGTTCACCGCCCACGGCAGCTATCGCGTGATCTGCAGCATCCACCCCCGCATGAAGATGACGGTCAATGTTCAATAGACCAGCCCGAACGGAACCTGCGGTCCCCTCGCGGAAAAAGCGCCTGTCCCTAAGCCTCGGGGCCAAGATTCTCTGCTCGTGCTTCGCCATCACGTCCTCCGTCGTAATCTTCAGCACCACGGTGATGGTTCTCTCGTCGCAATTGGGCGAAGTCGCCCTCAACCTTTACGATAAGGCGTTTGTCAGCGTTCACTACGCTTACAAGGTGCAGACCTCCTTCGTGGAGTTGAAGGGACGCCACACGGACGCGGACGTACCGTTCAAAGCCGATGACGACTTGGCCGCCGTCACCGGTATGTTGAACAACCTCGATGTCGCCATGGACCGGTCGGTCACCGACAAGGAACGAAGCCTGGTGACAGCGGTGCGAAACGACCTTTCCAAGTTGGTCGACCCTGGCGCCGAGGTGCAGCGACCGACCCTCGCCGCCATAGGCAAGCATATCAAACGGATGACCCAGCGTTTCGCCGATGACGCTTTTGAGCGGCGCAACGATGCGGATCAGCTGATTTCGCATTTGAAACTGATCCTGGCTGCGATGAGCGCCGCCTGCATGTTCGGGGCCATCGCGCTGGGCGGCTTCCTCAGTCGCGGCGTCGTCGCACCGCTGCGTCGGGTTATCGCGTTGATCGAGACGATGGGCGACGGGGATATTGAACTGCCAAAGGGTCTGCGAGGGCGAACCGACGAGATCGGCGCCATGGTCGCGGCGCTCAGCGCCCAACGCCAGACGACCAAGTCGCTGGAAGCCATGCGTATCGAGCAAGCGGCTGCGCGTGAAACCTCCGACCGAGATCGCGAGCAGACCTATCAGGCACAAGAGGCCGCCAACCAAATCCAGCAAAAGATGGTCGATCGAGTGTCCGAAGCCTTGGGCGGCATAGCCGACGGCGATCTCACCTATCGCATCGTCGGCGAGTTTCCCAAGGGATATGAGCGGCTGCGGCTGGACTTCAATCGGGCGACCGAAGAGCTGCAAAAGACCTTGACCCAGGTCGCGTCCGCGGCCCACGGCATCGGATCCGGCTCATCCGAGATCCGCCAAGCGTCCGACGATCTGTCCCGGCGCACGGAACAACAGGCGGCGAGCCTGGAGGAGACGGCCTCGGCTCTGGATGAGATCATGGCTACCGTGAAGACGACATCTCTCGGCGCCAACGAAGCGCGCACGGTGGTGGCCGCCGCCAAGAGCGACGCCGAGCATTCCGGCGAGGTGGTGCGTCGGGCGGTCGACGCCATGAGCGCTATCGAAAAATCCTCCGCTCAGATCGGCCAAATCATCGGCGTCATTGACGAAATCGCATTTCAAACCAACCTATTAGCCCTGAACGCGGGTGTAGAGGCGGCCAGGGCCGGGGATGCCGGCCGCGGCTTTGCGGTGGTGGCTGCGGAGGTCAGAGCCTTGGCCCAACGCTCAGCCGCAGCCGCCAAGGATATCAAGGCCCTAATATCGGCGTCGAGCCAGCAGGTCGGCTCGGGTGTGGAACTGGTTGGCGAGACCGGCAAATCGTTGGAGCGGATCGTCAACCAGGTGAACCAGATCAACGCCGTGGTCACCGAGATCGCCGCCTCCGCTCAGGAACAGGCGACCGGCCTCTCCCAAGTGAACACCGCGGTGAACCAGATGGACCGGGTGACCCAACAGAACGCAACCATGGTGGAGCAGTCCACCGCGGCCAGCTACACCCTATCGCAAGAGGCCGATGAGCTGACCCGCCTAGTGGCCGGGTTCAAGCTCGACGCCAGCGAGGCGCCATCGGCCCGCTCTGCAGGTTCGCAGCGACCGCCCCCTACGACCCATACCGCCCTGAAAACGACCGGTTTCGGCGGGGCGGCGCTCGCCCAAAATAACTGGAAGGAGTTCTGAAGGTGCTGGCCCCTGTGCACGGCCCCAGTGTGTCGGGCGCCCTTCTCTGACGCGAATTACCTCGGGACGCCTTTAGTCTAGGCCTTGCTTTTCTTCCGAAGCTTTTCGAGCAGGGCGGCCGCTTCGCTGCGGCGGCCGCGATCGGCTACTTCGCGGCCAGGACGGGCTGGAGCCTGCAAGGCGTGCTCCAGCGCCTTGACCGCCCCCGCTTCGTCGCCCTGCCGCATGAGGAAATCGCCGTAGAAAAAGTTCGGGTCTACGCCGTCCGGATTCACCGCCAGCGCCCTTTGCAGATAGAGGCGCGCCCTGCTCTTGTCCCCGAACCCGATCGGAAAGCCCGGCACCTGCGCGTAGAGAGAGCCCAGGCTTGTGTAAACCGACCCGTCGCCCAGGGCCTGCGGGTTGAGACGCTCGGCCTTCTCCAGAAGCTGGCGCGCGCTTTTCGCCAGGGCGAGCCCCCCAAGCCCACCCTTTGCGCCCGCCTCCGTCGCACTGGCCAGGGCCTCCCAGACCAGGGGCTCCGCCCGCCCCGGGTATTGGCCCGCGATGACCTGCGCCTCGCTCACCAGTTGGGCGGCGGCCGCGGTGCGCGCCGTGGGATCGTGGATTTCAAAGTTCACGTGCGCCCACTCAGCCGAAAAGGCGCTCAGCTGGGCGTCGAGCGTCGCCTCGGCCGCGCACGCCAAGCCGCCAGACGCGGTCAGAGCGAGCACCGAAAGGATTGTCATCAATTTCATTTTGGAATCCAAGGCTCAAGGTTTGAACAGCGCCGCCGCCTTGCGGTCATTGGCGAAAAGGGCGGCATCGACGAGGCCTGGCATGACGGCGTTCAGCCGCACGAAGATGGCTTCGGGAAAGCCGAAATAGGCCTCTCGCTTGCGGCCCCGAATGGTCTCGACAATTCGCCTGGCGATAACGTCAGGCTCATCCATGTTCATGTGGGTGAGCTTGGCGAACGCCATCACCTGAGGGGTGTTCAGCGGCGTGCGGACGGCGCGGGGCGCCACGTAGGTGACATCGACGCCTGTCCCCGCCAGCTCCCGGCGCAGAGCCTGACTGAAGCCTCTAAGCCCCGCCGTCGCGCTCGAATAAGTGGCGAAATGGGCGAAGTTGATCGAGCCGAAGACCGAGCCCACATTGACTATGTGGCCCTGTTTGTTCGCCTTCATGCGAGGCAGCACCGCCTGCACCAGCCGCACCGGCGCCACCAGATTCACGAAATAGCTGGCGACCAAATGCTCTGGAGACTGGCGCTCCACCGGGCCGAAATGCTGGATGCCGGCGAGATTCAGGACAATGTCCCACGGGCGCGCGCCGACGTCCTCCGCCGCGGCCTCGATCCCAGCCGCGGTCGATAGATCGTGCTGCAGGAAGGCGAACGCCGCCTGCGGCGCGGTCCGATCGAGCACCGTCACGCGCGCGCCTTCCGACATCAGCCGGCGGCAGATCAGCGCCCCAAGCCCGCCCGAGCCGCCAGTGATGAGAATTTCTTTTTTGCTAAATGACATGGGCGGCCACCCGATCATGAGGGATGGCGCGAAACACGTCGGCGAAGCGAGTGAAGATTTCGCTGGCCACCACGACAATGGCCGCCTGGTCTTCTGGATCATCGACCTCGTCCATCAGTCTCTGGAAGAAGACCAGGTGCTCCTGATCCACCTCGCCGTGGGAGGACAGATAGTGGAAGCACTCAGGGCCAAGGTTCAGGCTGGCGGCTACGGCCGCAGCGCCCTGGATCGCCAGCCGCACGCTTGTGCCCTCAAGCACCAGCACCATGCCGAAAAAACCCATCGGATTGGCGGTCTCGATGTAGTCGTACATGTATTCGACCATGCGCCGGGTGGCGTCGCGCGGCCGCCCCTCGCGAACCGCTTCAGGATCGCCGCCGCAGTTGTGGATATCGTCGAGGATCCAGGCTTCATGACCGGTCTCCTCGGCTATGTATTCGTCCAGGGCGTGGCGGAAACGGTCGTGGCGGGCGTCCAGCCTCGCCTTGGCCGCCTGCATCAAGGGCACGGTGTGCTTCACATGGTGATAGGCTTCCGTCAGGTAGGCGATGTAGGTCTGCAGGCTGATCTGGCCGGTCAGCCCGTCCTGAATCTGGGGTACGGAGGCGAGTTCCAACTGGCCAGGCGCGGTCTCGGAGATCAGCCGTGGAAAGAAGCTCAAGGGCGGCATCCTTAGGTTAATTCGTCGATGAGGAGTTGATGGCGCTGAAGCAGAGCGTCGCGGCGCGGGCGGCCGTTGCCCGTCAGTTCCCCCGCTGCGAGGTCGAAAGGCGCGCGGATGCGCCAATGCTTCACCTGGGCGTATTGCGGCAGATTGGCGTTGGCGCGATCGACGGCGGCGGCGATCACCACCTCGTCCATCTCCGGCATGATCGGCACGATCAGCGCGCCCAACACAGGCTTAGCCTCGCCGAACACCAGGGCCTGGCGGATTTCGGGCTGGGCGGTCAGCTCGCTTTCCACCCATTCTGGGGAGATGTTCCGACCGAAGGCGTTGATGATGGTGCTGCTTTGTCGCCCGTCGATGTGCAGGAACCCGTCTTCGTCCATCCAGCCAAGATCTCCGGTGGACAAAGGTCCCTCCTGCGGGGCGGCGCCGGCGTAGCCAAGGAAGGGGCTGGGCCCGACGACGATCTCCCGCCCTGACGAAACGGTGACGGTGAGATGCGGCAGGGGCCGCCCCACCGACCCCGCCTTGTGGGATTTGGGCGTGTTCAGGGCAACCACCGAGCCGCACTCGCTGAGACCATAGCCCTCGAACACCCGCAGGCCGTAGGCGTGCGCCTTAGCCAGCAGTTGCGGCGCGACCTTGGCGCCGCCCACAGCGACGAGATTGAGCTTGGAGAAGCGTGTTCCGGTAAATCCCATCGCCATCAGGAGGGCGCGCAGCAGTTCTGGAACCAGGATCAGGCTGGTTGCGCCTTCCTGCTCGATCATTTTGGCCAACAGGCCGAGATCGGGCCTGAATGGATTGGCCAATCCGAGGGCCTCTGGCGCCAAGATGCGGTATTCGCCGCCGCCGATCAGGGTGGGATAGAGGCCCGCGACGTTCTCAAGCAGGATCGACAGTGGAAGCAGCGGAAGATGGCGCCCGGCATAGTCGCCGCCCAGCACGTCCACGAGAGATCGGGCGACGGCTTCGAGCTGCCGCAAGGACAGGCAGACGCCCTTGGGGTGTCCCGTCGACCCGGACGTGTAGGTGATCTTGGCGGTCCCGGCGGGCAGGACGCTCGCCTGGGTCGGCAGGCCCTCCCATCGGATTCGATCGCCGGCGACTACGACCGCGGGCTCTCCGCCCCCTGCCTTCGAAAGGAGCGCCCCGGCCCCGGCGTCCTTGATAGCGTAGGCTCGCTGGGCGTCGGTGAAGAAGGCGGGCAGCGGCAGGCTGGTCCAGCCGAGCTGAACCAAGGCCAGGTCCAGGATCACCCAGGCCGCGCCATTGTCCAGGGCGATGGCGACGGGTCGGCCGCCAAGCGATGCGCCTAGCGCCGTCCGCAGATCGTCGGCCGCCTCTGAGATCGCCTCCATCAGCGCGGAATAAGTCCAGCTGCGGGTGGCGGAACTCAAGGCGATGCGATCGGGAAACGTCTCAGCGTGAGCAGCGATCGCCTCGAGAACGGCGCTCAAGCGGCGGCCCTCCGGTAGACCGCGCCGAGCTTGTCCGCCTGGGCGCTGATGGGGCCGGCGAGCACTTCAGGGTCGCGTCGATAATAGCCGCCCCAGTCCTCGCGGCCCTCGCCCAGCCGCTCCGCCGCCGCCCGGGACAGGGTCCGGGTGTCCATCCGCGCCCGAGCAAAGGTCCGCCTCAGTTGCCGTGTGGCCGTCGCCACGGCGAAGCGGCAGCCTTCATCCTCCAGATGCAACGCAAGCGCTTCAAACAGCGCCCAGGACGCCGTCGGCGTCAAGGAGGCGAGATTGCCGATCTCGGCGATATCCCGCCGCGCCACGGGCCCGCCAAAGTGGGCGCCGATCAGCCCTTCGATGGGGTCATCGAGATATTGTTCGAGAAACAGCGCGCCCCCGTCGGCGCGGCGAAATCCCGCGGCGGCGGAGATTGCGCCTTCCCCGTCCCTGACGCTGATCAAGCACGGATAGTGTTTGCGGATCCGGCCTCCGAACGCCCGTTCATATCTCTCTTCGAGAAAGCGTTCGACCGCGCCGCGTCCCATGGCGCCCGTATGGGCGACTTCAACCGCAAATTCGGGCGACCTGAATCGGGTGCGGACAAGGCGACGCGGAAGTGGATCTGACACCATTTCAGGCAAGGGCGTTCTCCCGACAATTGACCATCGCCCCTGATGTCCTCACAGCATTGACGGCGCGGCGCTCCAATCCCCTCAAGGAAAATCCGTCGAGGCACAGGGCGTGGGCCATCGGCGCCCCCGCCACGGACTCTCAGCAAATCGGTACATCTGCGCCGGCGGAGCCACCCGCTCGCATCGCTGGGCGCGATAGGACGACCTTCAGCGTTTCAAGGCGCTTGGACAGGAGGGCCGTTGATCGCCAGCGTCAAAAACCGCGTGATATGCCAAAGTCAGGCTGAGCGCGATGTGGCTATCCATGGGGGGGACCGCCTTGAACAACATTGATCGCTTGCGAATGATTGTTCTGGCGGACGATGCCTTGCAGGCGCAATTGGGCCAGATTGACGATCGGGCGGCCTTCATCGAAAGCGCTCTGACGGCGGCGGAAGCGAGATCCGTCATGCTCAGCCGTCCGGAGCTTGAGGAAGAGCTGCGACCAAACCCATTGGGCTGGCGCGCGCCGTCCCGCGCCGCTGCGGTCACCTCCTCCCCGCCTCGGGGCTGGTTGCCGGCGGGGATCTTTTGGCGAGACGATCAGGCTTGGGTCGATTGGGTGTATTTCGGCGCTCAACGCCTCCGCGAGCCGTTTTTCGAGGAGTCTCTCAGGCGTGCGCTGCACCGTCCCTTCAACATGGTGTTTCAATTGGCTTCACCCCTTGAGGCGTGGCTGGAGGCGCTTGAGGCACCCGGCAGCCTGACGCCGCGTGGCCTGATCTTCCACATGTCGCGCTGCGGTTCGACGCTGACGGCGCAGATGCTGGCGGCTTGCGATTCCACCATCGTGCTTTCGGAGGCGGCGCCGATTGACGCGATCGTGAGGCTAAATCCGTGGCGCCACGCGCCTGGGCAGGCGCAGAGCGACCTCCTGAACAGGATGGCGATGGCTTTCGGCCAGGTCCGCAGCGGCGATGAAACGCGCTATTTGATCAAGCTGGACAGCTGGCACACGCTGGCGCTGCCGTTGTTCCGCCAGGCGTTTCCCGGCGTGCCCTGGGTATTCCTTTACCGAGAGCCCGAAGAAGTGATGGTCTCGCAAATGTGGCGACGGGGGATGCAGATGGCGCCGGAGCTGGTTGCGCCCAGTCTGTTCGGCCTTGAGCCGCCGGACGCCCCGACGGAGGACTATTGGGCGCAGATCCTCGGCGCGGTCTGCGAGGCTGCGCTTCACCATTATCGCGAAGGGCAGGGCCTGCTAGTCAATTACAACGAACTTCCAGAAGCGGTTTTTACGAAGATACTGCCGCACTTTGGCGTCGCCTGCTCAGAGAAGGATCGCCAAATCATGGCCGAGACGGCGCGCTTCGACGCCAAAGCGCCCGATACAGCGTTTTTAAGCGATGGGGAGGCCAAGCGGGTTGCGGTCACTGGGCCAATCCGTCTCGCCTGCCAGCGACATCTCAACGATGTCTATCGCCGGCTGGAAAACGCTCGGTTCAAGGCTGGATCTACAGCGCCGTCCGTCATGGGCTAGCTCGCTTCGTTGCGGTCAAAAAGGGTCTCCAGCCAGCCGTTGGCCAACCCGTCTATGACCATATGGACACGGCTCGTAGCGCCCCTATTGGTCACTCTGTGGGGGTCGGAAAGGCGCAGACACCAGGCGCTGCCAGCCTCCATCGCCACACGCTCGCCGTTGAGTTCAAAGACAACCTGCGGATTGGTGGAGATCGGCACGTGAAATCGAACCTTGCCGCTCTCCATGCCAAGGTCGTGGTCTCGGTGGACTTTGATCACTGACCCCGGCGAAAGCCGCATCAACCGCACGCTCTGAAGATCGCAGTCGAACATGGCGAGGACGTCGCGAAAGTAGGGACAGGCCGCCAGTAGCGGCGTGTCCTCGAAGGCGGTGGCGGCTGGATCCGAGTAGATCATCGTCACCGGGTGGCGAGCGCCCGCCACGCTGCGCAAGGGAAGCACATCCCAATCGCCCTCATAGTTCTGCTCGACGAAATGGCGGGTCCAAGCCGTCGAGCCAAGCCCATCCAGGTCCCGCTGAAGCCTCTCCGGGTCGAATTGGAATGGCAAGCGCCAACGGTCCGGATAGGTCATCGGCTGAGGATCATCCGTTCCTGGGGGCTCACAGGAACACCGCGCTTGTCTCCATGGCGTCCCCCGGCGGATGAGCCGTTGGCGGAGGGGCTTCGTAGAGCGACAGAGCCGCATAGGAGATCAATAGGGATCGCCGCGGCCCGCCGCTGACGTTGCAGGTGGCCCCGTGAAGCAGAAGAGGGCTGAAGATCAGTATATCGCCGGCTTGCCCCTCCAGCACCAGCGGGTCGGCGTCTCCGCGCCCTCCATCATCGCGGACGTCTCTATGGGAGCCCGGAACGATCTGCGTCGCGCCATTGTTTGCGCCGAAGGCGTCGAGGAAAGCCAGGGCCGAGACGATCAGCGGCGGCTGGTCCAGGCTGTCACGATGCAGCGGCTGGGCCGCGTTGCTGCGCCGAGGGTCACGCCCATCGACCTGAAAGAGGAAAAACGGCTGTTTCAGCAGTCGCCGCACGCCCGCAACAAGCGCAGGCGAACGGCAAAGGCGCTGCACATGGGGATCGTCGGCCACCCGTGCGTGCCTCCAATCGTGCCCACGCGGGACGGGCCACTCATCCGATGGCAAAAATCCAGCCTCGAACGCCGCACGCAGCGGCGCTATCCATGAGGCCGGCGTGACCGAACGCAGCAGCAGATAGCCGTCACGGTCCAACGCTTCCGCGTCAACCGCGCTAAGGGCCTCTGTTGCGGTCGATCCCCCAAATTCTGTCATGGCCGCCAGATCATATGCCGATGGGCGCCGGCTTCTCCAGCGACCTGAAACCTCAGGCGGGCATAGAGCGCCTGGGCGCGGGGATTGGTGGTCATGACGTGAAGGTCAATCCCTTGGGCGCCGGCGGCGTGGGCGGCGTGCTGGGCCCAGGTCAGAAGGCCGCCCCCGACGCCCCGGGTGCGTTCGTCCGGGAGGAAGCCGAGGTCGATACAGCGCCAAAGGGGTTTGGATCGGTCGATGTAGAACCGGCCTATGGGCCAGGGTTTACGCCCCCCGCTCGGGTTTGGCGACCGCTCCACGATCCAGAAGTCCGCTTCCGGGAAATGGGTGATGAAGTGGTGATGCTGCAGGCGGAATTGATCAGCGAGAAAGGCGTCCTTCTGCGGCTGCGTCCAGCGCGAGCGCGCCATCTCCTCCGCTCGGAAGCTGCAGTAGACCGACAGAAGGAATGGCAGATCGGCATCTGTCACAGGCCTCACGGCGATTCCCAGTCTACGCAGGCGGGGGAGGAGCGGCTCAGGCGGTAGGCGGGGGAAGATCGAGTCTTTAGTCGGCGAGGATTTCACGTTAGCATTGCGCTCGCATACAACCTGGGGGATCGCCATGTATCTCATGACGCCAGAGGATTTCGAACCCTGGGTCGGCAAGGCGGTGCGCGTCGACGCCGCGCCCGAGCCGGTGGAGGTGACGCTGGTTAAGGTCGAGCGCCACGAAGTCTATAAAGGCTCCTACTGGGAGCCCTTCAGCCTGTTCTTCGAATCGCCCGAGGAGGTCTATCTGCTCAACGAGGCCTACCGGTTCGATTGCGGCCGCGGCGGCCCCTATACGATACTGATCGCCCAGCTGCAGCCGTCGCCGGGACGACGGACCTACCAGGCTGTGTTCAACTAGGCGGGGACGATAGAGGCTGGCCGTACAGCCTCCAAATCCACCTCGCCCCTTGCTCCATTGAACGTTTTTCAGACTCGGTCCGGAAAGCGCGGACAAGGGATCGGGCCTCCTCAAGCCTTGAA
>JAMFTA010000116.1 GCA_026225565.1 Caulobacter sp.
AGGGGCCGATCCTGTGCCTCGTCGGGCCTCCGGGTGTCGGCAAGACCTCGCTCGGCAAGTCGATCGCCAAGGCAACGGGGCGCGAGTTCGTGCGCATGTCGCTCGGCGGCGTGCGTGACGAGGCGGAGATCCGCGGACACCGGCGCACCTACATCGGCTCGATGCCCGGCAAGGTGATCCAGTCGATGAAGAAGGCCAAGACCACCAACCCCTTCTTCCTCTTGGACGAGATCGACAAGCTGGGCGCCGACTGGCGCGGAGATCCGTCTTCGGCCCTCCTCGAGGTGCTGGATCCGGAGCAAAACTCCACCTTCGCCGACCACTATCTGGAAGTGGACTATGACCTCTCCCAGGTGATGTTCGTCACCACGGCCAACAGCCTGAACATGCCCCAGCCCTTGATGGACCGCATGGAGATCATCCGCATCCCCGGCTACACCGAGGATGAGAAGATCGAGATCGCCAAGCGGCACCTCCTGCCCAAGCTGATGAAGAATCATGGGCTGACGGCGGAAGAGTGGATCGTGCCCCACGACGCCATTCGCGACCTGATCCGCTACTACACCCGCGAAGCGGGCGTACGGTCCTTGGAGCGTGAACTCGGTGGGCTGGCGCGGAAGACCGTGCGCGATCTCGGCCGCGAAAAGGTGCTGTCGATCACCATCGACGCCGAGCGCCTGGCCAAATACGCCGGCGTGCAGAAGTATCACTACGGCGCCACCGACGAAGTGGACCAAAAGGGGATCGTCACTGGCCTCGCCTGGACCGAGTTCGGCGGCGACATCCTGACCATCGAGGCGGTCAAGATGCCGGGCAAGGGGCGGATGACCGTCACTGGGAACCTGAAGGACGTGATGAAGGAGTCGATCTCGGCCGCCAACTCCTACGTGCGGTCGCGCTCTCCGGCCTTCGGCATCCATCCGTCCGTGTTCGAAAAGACCGACGTCCACGTCCACGTGCCGGATGGCGCGACCCCTAAGGACGGGCCGAGCGCCGGCGCGGCCATGGTCACGGCCATCGTCTCGGTGCTCACCGGCATTCCGATTCGCAAGGATCTGGCCATGACCGGTGAGATCACGCTTCGAGGCCGGGTCACCGCCATCGGCGGGCTGAAGGAAAAGCTCCTCGCCGCCCTCCGTTCGGGGGTGAAGACAGTGTTGATCCCGAAGGAGAACGAGAAGGACTTGGCCGACGTGCCCGAGAACGTGAAATCGGCGCTGACCATCATCCCGATCTCGACCGCCGACGAAGTGCTCGCGCACGCCCTGACCGGGCCTTTGACCCCGATCGAGTGGAGCGAGGACGACGTGGTCGCCCCGGTGATTCCAGCCATCGATGGCGAGGTTGACCCGGTGATGACCCACTAACCAGGGGTTGAGCCAAAAAAGTGGGGCGGCGCGGGAAATCGCGCCGCCTTTCTTTTGACTACTCAGCGAAATCGGGCGCTACTGTCGACTTGGGAACATTGGCAGCAACGCCTATCCCCAAATCGGTTGGGAGACCGTCATGACCAAGGCAGAACTGATCTCCGCCATCGCGAAGAAATCGGGCTTAAAAAAAATCCAAGCCAAGGAGGCGCTCGAAGCCTTCATCGGCTGCGTCACGACCTCGGCGCAGAATGGATCTGAAGTGCGTATCGTGGGTTTCGGCAGTTTTGTACCGGTCGACCGCAAGGCCGGCCTCGCCCGCAACCCCCGCACCGGAGCGCAGGTGGAGCGCGCCGCATCCAAGACTGTGCGTTTTCGCGTGGGCGAGAACCTGAAAGAAGCGTTGAACTGAGGTTGGGCTGGGGCGCCGCCGGCGATTTTCGACCGTTGGCGCCGCCCCGCCCTCGCCTTATCGGGTAAAGCCGTGCTATCGCGCTCGCCCTTAGAGCCACGCGGCTCGCGGGCGGCTAGCTCAGTTGGTTAGAGCATCTGGTTTACATCCAGAGGGTCGGGGGTTCGAGCCCCTCGCCGCCCACCAATGCGTCTAGGCCGGCTGGGTCACCGCCGCGATGATTTCTGCACCGGAGACGGTTGCAAGCTGCATAGGGACAGCGTCGCCAGAGGCGATGCGCGCTTCCAAACGATCAAGAAGAGCGACGGGGTCGCAAACGCCGTTCTTTTGCAGCTCCTCTGGCCCGAACCGCCACCACTCCACTTTCAGCATCCGCTCGATCAAGGCGTCGTCGAACCGCATACGGATCACGCGCCCGGGAACGCCGCCGACGATGGCGTAGGGCGGCACGTCCTGCAGCACCAATGCCTTGGCCCCGATCACGGCGCCATGGCCGATGCAGAGGCCGTCGGCGATCATCGCTCCGGCGCCGACCCAAACGTCATGGCCGACGCGGATGGTCTTGGCTTGGAAGTCGTAAGGTTCCGGCTGGTAGCGCACGCCGCGGTCGTTCATGTAGGCGCGTAGCCCCGGCAAGGCGATGGGATTGTAGGAAAAGGGCGAGGTGCTGGCCCATTCAAGCGGATGGGGGGTTCCGCCCCAGGTGATGCCGAGGGCCATCGACGTATAGCGGCCGACCTCCACATGCGGCTGCAGCTGGCCGTTGGCGTAGGAGAAGGCCCCGCAGGCGCGCGGCAGGCACACCCCCTCGACGATCTGGGAATAGGATTCCAGCACGCACTCTGGATCGAAATCCAGGTGATCGCCCGGTTTGAAGCGGGGCCGATCGCTCCAGGCCGTCATGATGCGGCGCCGGCTGAAGAGGTCGAGAAGGGCGGCGTTGACGACGAGCTTGGCCATGACGCGGCTCTCACCCGGCGACCCGAATTCGTCAAGAGGCGATGAGGCGACTGGTCGGCGATGGTTGCAGACGCTAGGCCCAAACAGGGGCCGGGGGTTTCAGTTTATGATTTCAGGTGAAATGAAGTGGAAAATGGCGCGAGAGACGGGACTTGAACCCGCGACCCCCGGCGTGACAGGCCGGTACTCTAACCAACTGAGCTACTCCCGCCCATTTTCCGCGCCCCGCCGAAGCGGGGAGGGCGCTGAATAGGCTGGCAGGCCGGGGTCGTCAAGCACGGCAAGCATCCCTGGCGCCGAATCTACGGATAGGGCCGGCGGGCGCCTGGCGGCGGCGGGTGCGGACGATTTATTCCGCCGCCTCATTTGAAGCGGCGCGGGGCTTGGTCTACAACGGCGCTGCACAAACCCGAGGTCCGAGGCGCGATGACCGCTTTCCTGCTGCAATACCTGCCCATCGTGATTTTTCTCGCCATCGCCGCGGTTCTGGGGCTGGCCTTTATCGTGGGCGCGGCCCTGATGGCCCCCAGTCGCCCGGACCCGGAGAAGATCTCCGCCTATGAGTGCGGCTTCAACGCCTTTGAAGACGCGCGCATGAAATTCGACGTGCGATTCTATCTGGTGTCGATCCTGTTCATCATCTTCGACCTGGAGGTGGCGTTCCTCTTCCCCTGGGCGGTGACCCTGATGAAACTGCCCCACGGGGTTCAGGTCTTCGCCTTCTGGTCGATGATGGGCTTTTTGAGCATCCTCACCGTCGGCTTCATCTACGAATGGAAGAAGGGAGCGCTCGAATGGGAATAGCGACCGAAGGGGGGCTTTTGGTCCCCACTGGCCCGTCGTCCGTGGTTCCCGCCGGCGCAGGCGCCCGCTCGGGCGTTGAGGGCTATAACCCCGCCATCGATCCCTATTTCGACAAGCTATCGGGCGTGCTTGCCGACAAGGGCTATGTGACCGCCGCCCTGGACGACGCCATCACCTGGGCGCGCACCGGCTCGCTCATGTGGATGACCTTTGGGCTCGCCTGCTGCGCCGTGGAGATGATCCAGGCCTCCATGCCGCGCTACGACCTTGAGCGATTCGGCGCCGCGCCCCGCGCCAGCCCCCGCCAGTCGGACCTGATGATCGTGGCCGGCACCCTGACCAACAAGATGGCTCCGGCGCTGCGCAAGGTCTACGACCAGATGCCCGAGCCCCGCTACGTCATCTCCATGGGATCGTGCGCCAACGGCGGCGGCTATTATCACTATAGCTACAGCGTGGTGCGCGGCTGCGACCGCATCGTGCCGGTGGACGTCTATGTGCCGGGCTGCCCGCCCACGGCCGAGGCGCTGATCTACGGGCTTCTCCAGCTGCAAAAGAAGATCCGCCGCACCGGGACCATCGACCGATGAGCGTCGCTACGATTGAAGACCTTGAGGCCCTGGGCCAATCCATCGTCGCCAACAGCGTCGGCGCGGTGGCCGCCGCCCACGTGGCCTATGGCGAGCTGACGCTGATCGTGCAGACCCACCGCATCGTCGATGTGCTGATCCTCTTGCGCGATCACCCGGACTATCGCTTCAACCAGATGATCGACATCTGCGGCGTCGACTATCCGGACCGGGCCGAGCGATTCGACGTGGTCTATCACCTGCTCTCCACCTCCAAGAACCGCCGGGTGCGGCTGAAGGTGGCGACCGACGAGGATACGCCGGTGCCGTCCGCCGTGCCGGCCTATCCCAACGCCGACTGGTTCGAGCGCGAAGCCTTCGACATGTACGGCATCTTCTTTGAGAACCACCCGGACCTGCGCCGCATCCTCACCGACTATGGTTTCCACGGCTATCCGCTGAGGAAGGACTTTCCCATGACGGGCTATGTGGAAGTGCGCTGGGACGAGGCCCTGAAGCGGGTGATCTATGAGCCGGTGAAATTGCCGGCTGAATACCGCAGCTTCGACTTCCTCTCCCCCTGGGAAGGCGCCCGCTACGCCCTGCCCGGGCAAGGCTCCACCTATGTGCTGCCGGGCGACGAGAAGGGCGCGCCCATCGCCGGCGGCAAGCTGGCCGCCCCGCAGCCGCCGCCCGCCCCGCCCCCTAAACCTTCGGCAGGAAGTTGATCATGGCCGAGACTGAAACCGCTGTTGCGATCGCACAGGCTGATCATGAGGTGATCGAGGGCGCCGCCACCGGCGAAACGAAAGTCCGCAAGTTCAACCTGAACTTCGGCCCCCAGCATCCGGCCGCCCACGGGGTGCTGCGCTTGGTTTTGGAGCTCGACGGAGAAGTGGTGGAGCGGGTCGATCCGCACATCGGCCTTCTGCACCGCGGCACCGAGAAGCTGATGGAGGCGCGCACCTACCTGCAGAACATCCCCTATTTCGATCGCCTGGACTATGTGGCGCCGATGAACCAGGAGCACGCCTTCTGCCTGGCCATCGAGCAGCTGGTTGGCGTCGACGTGCCGATAAGGGGCAGCCTGATTCGCGTGCTGTTCTGCGAAATAGGCCGGATCCTCAACCACCTGCTCAACGTCACCACCCAGGCCATGGACGTAGGCGCGCTGACGCCGCCGCTGTGGGGCTTCGAGGAACGCGAGAAACTGATGGTGTTCTACGAGCGCGCCTGCGGGGCGCGCCTGCACGCCAACTACTTCCGCCCCGGCGGCGTGCATCAGGACCTGCCGCCCGAGCTGATCGAAGACATGCTCACCTGGTGCGCCGAATTCCCCAAGCGCCTCAATGATGTGGAGCGCCTGGTCACCGGCAACCGCATCTTCAAGCAGCGCAACGTGGATATCGGCGTGGTCTCCAAAGAGCAGGCCTACGCCTGGGGCTTCACCGGCGTGATGCTGCGCGGCTCCGGCGTCGCTTGGGACCTGCGCAAGAGCCAGCCCTATGAGGGTTACGAGAACTTCGAGTTCGACGTGCCCATCGGCCTGAACGGCGACTGCTACGACCGCTATCTCTGCCGCGTGGAAGAGATGAAGCAGTCGTTGAGCATCATGCTGCAGTGCCTGGACCGGCTGAAGAAGACCCCCGGCCCGGTGCTGACCGAGGATGGCAAGGTGGCGCCGCCCCGTCGCGGCGAGATGAAGCGCTCGATGGAAGCCCTGATCCACCACTTCAAGCTCTACACCGAGGGCTTTCACGTGCCCGCCGGCGACGTCTACGCCAAGGTCGAGGCCCCCAAGGGCGAGTTCGGCGTCTATCTGGTCGCCGACGGCACCAACAAGCCCTACCGCTGCAAGATCCGCGCGCCGGGCTTCGCCCACCTGCAGGCCATGGACTGGATGAACCGTGGGCACATGATCGCCGACGTGGCCGCCATCTTGGGCTCCCTCGACATCGTCTTCGGCGAGGTCGATCGGTGAATTTCGCCCGGAACCTATCGATGCTCTTCCCTCCGGCGGCGCACCTGCTTAAGGAGCGCGTGCGCGCGCTTCGGGAGCCCTCCTTCCTGCGCGGCCCCGTTGCAGGAGCCCCCCGCCCGATGAGCATTGGCCGATGAGCGTTCGCCGCCTTGCGAAGGTGCAGCCGGAAAGCTTTGCCTTCACCGATGAGACCCGTGCGCTCGCTGACTGGTGGATCGCCAAATACCCCGAGGGCCGCCAGCATTCGGCGGTGATCCCACTGCTGTGGCTGATCCAGAAGCAGGAGGGCTGGGTGCCCGAGCCGGCGCTGCGCGTCTTGGCCGACCTCCTCTCCATGCCGATGATCCGGGTGCTGGAAGTAGTCACCTTCTACACCATGTTCCAGCTGGAGCCGGTGGGTAAAGCCGCCCTGATCCAGGTCTGCGGCACCACCCCCTGCATGTTGCGCGGCTCCAACGATCTGATGGAGGTCTGCAAGTCCAAGATCGGGCCGAAAGACAAGCTGTCGGCCGACGGCCTCTTCACGTGGCAGGAGGTCGAGTGCTTGGGCGCCTGCGTCAACGCACCGATGGCCCAGATCAACGACTACTATTTCGAAGACCTGACCGCCGAGAGCATGGGCCAGATCATCGACGATTTTCGCGCTGGCAAGGCCCCCAAGGCTGGCTCCTATGCGGGTCGCCACACCTCCGAACCCGCCGGCGGGGCGCTGACCTTGCTGGACCCCGCCCTCTATGACGGCTCGGCGGCCAAGAAGATCGAGACCCTACCGAACCTCCCCGCGCCGGAGCCGGCGGCATGAGCACCACGCCCGTGAACGCCGATGCAGAGCTCGTCGCCCTGAAGGCGCGCTTCGCCACCCTGATCGCCTTTGAAGGCGCGGCGGCGGTCTTGGCTTTCGCCACTCTTGTCGGTTATTTCGCCGCCCATCTCGCCTGGTGCCTGCCGCTGTTCGGCGCGCTGTTGGTGGTCGCGGTGGCGGCTCAAATTTGGTTCATCGCCGCCTTTCGCCAGGGCTCTGGCGGGCGCGATGCTGGGAAAGGCCTCTGATGCCCGGCATTCTCCAGGATAAGGACCGCATCTTCACCAACCTCTACGGTTTCCAGGACTGGGGCCTAGAGGGCGCCAAGCAACGCGGCTGCTGGAACTCCACGCCGGATATGATCGCGCTCGGCCGCGACTGGATCACGGCGCAGATCAAGAACTCGGGCCTGCGCGGCCGCGGCGGCGCGGGCTTCGCCACCGGCCTGAAGTGGACCTTCATGCCCAAGGCGGTGAACCCAGAGCGGCCCCACTACCTGGTGGTCAACGCCGACGAATCCGAACCCGGCACCTGCAAGGACCGGGAGATCATGCGCCATGATCCCCACCTTTTGATCGAAGGGTGCCTCTTGGCCTCCTTCGCCATGCAGGCCCACGTCTGCTTCGTCTATCTGCGCGGCGAATATGTGTGGGAGCGCGAAATCCTCGAAGCCGCCGTGAAGCAGGCCTATGAAGCTAAGCTGATCGGCAAGGACAATATCCACGGGTGGGACTTCGACCTGGTCGTCCACCACGGCGCCGGCGCCTATATCTGCGGCGAAGAGACCGCCTTGCTGGAAAGCCTGGAAGGCAAGAAGGGCCAGCCGCGGCTGAAGCCCCCGTTCCCGGCCGGCGCGGGCGTCTATGGCTGCCCCACCACGGTGAACAACGTCGAGAGCATCGCTGTCGTCGGCACCATCATCCGCCGTGGGGCCGACTGGTTCGCGGGCTTCGGACGGCCCAACAACACCGGCACCAAGCTGATGTGCATCTCAGGCCACGTGAACAAGCCCTGCAATGTGGAAGAGGTGATGTCGATTCCCTTAAAGCAGCTGATCGAGGATCACTGCGGCGGGATCCGCGGCGGCTGGGGCAACCTCAAAGCCATCATCCCCGGCGGATCGTCGGTGCCGATGATCCCGGCCGAGCAGTGCGAAACCGCCCTGATGGATTTCGATTCGCTGAAAGATCTGAAGTCGGGCCTGGGCACCGCCGCCGTGATCGTGATGGACAAATCCACCGACCTCGTGCGCGCCATCTCGCGCATCGCCTACTTCTACAAGCACGAGAGCTGCGGCCAGTGCACCCCCTGCCGCGAGGGCACCGGCTGGATGTGGCGGGTGATGGAGCGGATGGCCAACGGTCAGGCGGAGATGAAGGAGATCGACATGCTCCTGAACGTCACCACCCAGATCGAAGGCCACACCATCTGCGCCCTGGGCGACGCCGCCGCCTGGCCGATCCAGGGCCTGTTCCGCCATTTCCGTCCGGAGATCGAGGACCGCATCGCCCAATACCGCACCGGCAAACCCCACGTTCAGGGCGCGACCCTGATCGCGGCGGAGTAGGGGGCCGTTATGGCAGACGAACCCGATAACCTCGTTCTGGTCTACCTGCGTCGCCTCGACGAGAAGGTGGATCGGTTGATTGATGATGTGCAGGACCTAAAGGTCCGCATGACGCACGTGGAAGAAGGGCTGGCAGGCGTTAACCGACGACTCGACCGGCTCGAAGTGCGTGTGGAACGCATTGAGCGTCGCCTTGACCTTGTTGTAGTACCGGAAGGCGCACGCTGATGCCCAAAGCTAAGGTCAATGGCGTAGAGATCGAGTTCGAAGCCGGGCTCACGGTGCTGCAGGTGGCGGAGCTGGCCGGGGAAGAGATCCCGCGCTTCTGCTATCACGAGCGCCTGTCCATCGCCGGCAACTGCCGCATGTGCCTGGTGGAAGTGAAGCCGGGGCCGC
>JAMFTA010000117.1 GCA_026225565.1 Caulobacter sp.
GGCTCTGAGGCACTCCTCTTGCCGAAACCATCGAGATAGCGGCCTATGCGCTTGAGGATCTCGATGCTTGGACTGCGCTAGCCGTCCGGACATCGACGTCGGATCCGGGCCCGAACGCGCGGTCAGCCAAGGCTGGCCGCGCTCGCCGCACCCGATGACGTTCCTCGTTAAGGTGGGCTGACAAGGCCTAACCAGCCTGCTGCGGAAAGTAGCAGTGCTATCCCAAACCTTAGACGCCGGTCTCCGCGCGATACCGCTGAACTGTCTCGCGAAGCCGGGCATTCACCGGCTTATGGTTCAACAGAGCATCAGCGAAGGCCTCGCTGTCAGCAACTGAAAGCTCAAGCTGCCGGCTGTTAACCGCGCTTCGGGTGGGCTTCGGTGTGTTCACTGGCGGTGAGGGTTTCATCGGAAGAAGCTCCTTTGGCATCCCGTTTCCTGGAACAAGTAGTGGAAATACCAGGACGCTCTGGGTTTCGGCAATTTCCCGGACAACGCCGTCAATCGGAGGCGGCCCCCGTCAACCGTTTGCGCCCGAACTCGGCCTGGCGAAAGCAGGTGGCGAAGCGTCTGATTTCCGCATCGCCCAGACCCGCGTCTTCGAAGTGGTCCACCCACTCGGCCCGCACCATGTCGACCAACGCCAAGGTCTCCCGCGTAGCCTCCTCGGGCGATAGGCCAAAAGCGCCGGAGCCCGCGATGGCGTTTTCCAGCGTCGCCGCCCGTCCCTGTGGTCCAACCCCCAGCACAAGGGTTCGCTCAAGCCCGACCTGGGGCTTGGGCACCACGTCGTAGAGCGGCGACAACCGCCAGCCTTTCGCTTCCCAGAGGAAGCCGTGGTTGCGTAGGTGATCGTCGTCGTTGGTGACGAGGATGTTGAACACCATGCGCCGGAAGAGCTCGATCAGATCCGGGCGCGGATCGGCGCCGTATCGCCTAAGAGCGGCGGCGAGGTCCGCGTAGCTGTGCCGGCCCACATCGCTTTCGTGCGCGCCGAGGATCGTCAGTCCAGAGACGAAGGGTTGCCGGCGGACGCCATCGGTCGTGAGGACGCGGTCAAAACGCTCGATCATGTAGATGTCGCGGCCCAGAACCTCTCGGAAATCGAGGCTTGGGACGTCCAGGCCGCATCGCTTCGCCAGGCGCATGGTCGCCAGCTCGATGCGGCAGATGGGATAGATGTCATCGTTGGCTGGGAACTTGGCGATCCAGGGCCGGCCCGCGATATCGGTCGCCGCCTTCGGCCGCGCCCCGCCCAGAGACGAACCAGCCGTCAGCAGGCGGCGCAGATTATCGTCTAGTTCGTCCACCGACTGGACTCGCTCGGTGGCGGCCGACAGCTCCTCGAGCGTGAAGTGCTCGCCTGGCGCATCGCCTTCGCCCCATGGGGTCAGGCGCTGCGGCGCCTCCGGGGTCGGACCGAAGGCCAGCGCCCCGACTCGGTAGTCGCCCGAGGCCAGGAGAATTTCGGCCTCGCTGGGCTCACGGTCGTCCAGGGCCTTGTACATGAGGTAGCGACCCCACCCGTCTGGGGCGGCGTCGCGGATGCCATTGAAGTTCGAAAAGCCTTCCTCAGTGCGGAACAGGATGTCCGCGCCACCCGGATCGGGCAGCGGCAACTGGACCGGGTCCACTGGGACGCGGTCGGGACGCTCCAGATAGCGCCGCCCGTAGGCGAAGGTCGCGAAGCTCGCCCGCGGTTCACTGGTCATCGCCAGCCGGCCGGCTGGCGCTGGCCCGTCCGGCAGATGCATGAAGACGATCGTGCTCACGCTCGGCATCGGCGTCAGAAGTCCAGATCGTCGTCGGCGGGCGCATGCGTGCGCCGGGGCAGCCTGGCCAGATCCTCGCTGATCCCCGTGGTGTCGCTCTCAGGCGCTAGCAGCCTCTCAAGACGTGGCGTGAAGCCAAGGACGAACAGCGCGCTGGCCAACACGCCCAAGCTGACGGTGGGGTCGCCCGCCTCAAGCCTTTGGACCGTCTGCCGGCTTACCAGCATCCTGTCCGCCAACAGCTGCTGCGGAATGCGGCGGCGCTTACGCGCGACCGCGATATCGTGGCCGAGGGTTTTCAAAGCGCGACGGCCGGGAGCCGGAAGGGCGGTTTTTGAGAGAGACGTACGAGCCATACCAAATGGATGACACATCAGTCTTTAAATTTCAATTCGCCTGATATGTCAGCATATAATCTTAAGGCCGAATTGGCCGAAATCTCGGCTACTCAAGCTCGGTTTTTCTTATGCCCTAAAAATAAAGGAAATCTTCCTGTGAAGAGAGCGCCTTCATTCGCTGGCGTTCGCCAGACTTTTCCGCAGGTTGGTTGCGGCCCTCCGCCAGAGCAGTCCAGGAGATGCGGCTGCCGCAATCCCATCTATTTGAAAAATAAGAGAAAAGTTGGCGCACCCGACACGATTCGAACGTGTGACCTTTGCCTTCGGAGGGCAACGCTCTATCCAGCTGAGCTACGGGTGCGGATCGCAGAGGGCGAAACATCGGCGGAGGCGGTCCTTTAGCGGAACGA
>JAMFTA010000118.1 GCA_026225565.1 Caulobacter sp.
GCCGGCCGGCGCCGAGCCGATTGGAGAGGGTGTCCACAAGGTCGGCGACGTCGGGGGTCACCGCTTCGGTCAGGTCGGTGGCGACTGCTTTCCAATTCAGCGGTTCGGCCATCGGCGCGGCCAGCGCCATAGTGTCGACGCCGAAGCCCGGATCGACGGTCTCCAGCTTGTCGCAGAGCAGTCTGGTGAGGCGCTTGATGTCCCGAACGGGTTTGGCCAGCCCGACGCGGACCACCTCGATCTTGTTGTCGACGCGATGAAACCGCAGATCGAGAGTGCGGGCGCCGAGGCCCTTTCCCTCCAGTGCGCTGCAGAGGGCTTCGACCAGCTTCAGCGTATAGCGGGCAAGTGTTTCATGCGCGGCGATCGGCTCGGCAAAGACCTGGCGCACCTGGATCAGCTCAGGCGCTTCGACAGGCTCGATCGGCTCTGCGGTGCGGCCATAGGCCTGGTCAAGGCGGCGAGTGAGTTCGGGACCGAAGCGCAGCGCCAATGGCGCGCGCGGCTTGGCCTCGATCTCGCCGACCGTGTCGATGCCCATCTTGCCGAGGGCGTCGGCCATGCCATCCGGCAGACGCAGCGACCAGGCCGGCAGGTGGGCGATGGCCCGGCCACTCTGGTCGGATGGGACGATGATCGAGGGCCTGGCGACGAAACGGGCCAGCGCGTGCGATGCCCCCCAGGTTCCGGCCATGGCCGCGCGGGCGGCGAAGCCCGTCGCCGCCAGACGCCGGATGATGTCGGCGAGCAGAGCTTCTTCGCCGCCGAACAGGTGCGGCACGCCGCTGACGTCGATCACCAGGCCGGCGGGCGGGTCCGCCGCGACGATCGGTGCGTAGAGCCTGAGCGCCCACAGCGCCAGCTGATCCAGGGCTGCCGCGTCGCCGTCCGGATCGGCGTCCTGAACAACGAGTTCGGCGCACAGCGCGCGGGCTTGGGTGGCGGCCATCCCAGGATGCAGTCCGAGCGCATGGGCGGCGGCGTCCGCCGCCAGCACCAGCCGCTTGCGGCCCGAGCGGCCGATCATCACGACCGGAACCTCAGCCGGCGGCGCGCTCTTGCCAAGGCGTCGCCGCCAGCGATCGGTCGGCCATGCCGGCAGGTAGAGCGAGACGACCCGTCTCATCGCAGGCTTCCAATTCAAAATCGGCGCACTCGCCCGCTTTGCAGCGGATGAGTTCGATGAACCATCGGGATCGGCCGACGCCGGCGGCCGGGAGCGGCGAGGAAGGCAGGGCGGTCACCCGCCAGCGTGTGGTCGCCGCTGTCGGCTGGCCGAAATCGACTGCTTCGGCCTGTCGTCGCCAGCGGCGGACCGCGATGCCCATGGTGCCCGAGCCTTCGGCGGACAGCTGCAACCGCCGCGAAGCGGTCATCGAGAGGCGCGCAACCTCGCCAACCACGGCGCCTAATCCGCCGTGTCGCAGCCCTTCCTCGAAGCAGGCCAGCACGGTCTTCTCATCGTCGGCCTCGACGTAGATGACCCGGTCGGCGGCCAGCCCCGCCTGGGCCAGCGATGGCGCGAACAGGTCCTTGCGGGTGACGCACCAGAGCACCTGGCCGCGGGTCCGCGCCGCAATGCCGGCGGCGAACAGCGCCGCGGCCGTGCCGTCGATAGCCCCATTGCCGCCGCCGGCGACCTCGTGGAGCGCGCCGAGCGCCAGGCCGCCGTGGGGAAGGTGGTGGTCGAGGACCTCCAGGCCGAACGGCAGAAACCCCTTGGGCGCGCGGCCACCGGCCTCGATCTTCTCGATCGCGGCGCGCAAGGCGTCGAAGGCGCGAGGGGACGGCGCGATAGGCATGGACTCCAAAACAGGACAGCGGTAGTCATGTTCCCTATTCGTTCCGCCTGAGAACGAAAAGAGTCAAGAGGCCATCGCTTTTCACCGGGCCGCCTGCGGCCCATATCCACAGACGAAGCTCCGATGTCTGAAACCCAATCCCCCTCCACCTTGCGGCGTCCGGACGAGAAGCTGATCAGCCGCTTTGGTCTGTGGCAGGTGAAGGACCACACCATCCGCACCTACCTCGAGAAGGGTTTTTCCCTCGGGATCTGTTGTCGCAACTGTCCCCGCACCATCGAGTGGACGCCGCCAGATCTGTTGCGGCGGTTCGGAGACCGGCTGGACCTGCCGCTCCAGACGCTGGTGCCGCGCCTGTCCTGCACGGGCGAGGATGGCTGCGGGTCGCACGACATCGCGGTGTTCCCGCATCTCTACAACGGGACCTGGAGCTGGCCGCCGCAGGCGTAAACCCGGGATCCCGATCAGCCGGGGACAGTCTCATCCTGGCGAACGCCGGTCGCCACGATCTTCAAGGTCCCGTCCGGCAAGGGCCGCTGGAGGTGTTTCACCTCCTCCCACGGCGCGCCGCTCATCCAGAGGTCGCGGTCAGCTTCCGTCGTCAGGATCACTGGCATGGCCTTCGAATGATAGGTTTTCACCGGCTCGGCCGAATCCGTCGTCAGGAAGCCGTAGGCCTCGATCTCCTCCCACCCCTTGCTCTTCATCCGCACGCA
>JAMFTA010000119.1 GCA_026225565.1 Caulobacter sp.
AATATCCTGATCGTTGAGGACGACGCGACGACCGCTCGCACCCTCTCTCTGCTGCTCCAACGAGAGGGCTTCCAGACCTATACTGCGAATTTGGGCGAGGAGGGGGCGGATCTGGGCAAGGTCTACGACTACGACCTGATCCTCCTGGATCTCAACTTGCCGGACATGAGCGGCATGGACGTGCTGCGCCAGCTGCGGGTCGCGAAGATCAATACGCCTATCATGATTCTTTCGGGCAGCGCCGAGATCGACACCAAGGTGAAGTCGTTCGGCGGGGGCGCCGACGACTACATGACCAAGCCCTTCCACAAGGACGAGTTGGTCGCCCGCATCCATGCGGTGGTGCGTCGCTCCAAGGGCCATGCCCAGTCGGTGATCCGCACCGGCGACATCCTGGTCAACCTGGACGCCAAGACCGTGGAAGTGAATGGCAGCCGCGTCCATCTGACCGGCAAGGAATATCAGATGCTGGAGCTGCTCTCGCTCCGCAAGGGCACGACCCTGACCAAGGAAATGTTCTTAAACCACCTCTACGGCGGCATGGACGAGCCGGAACTGAAGATCATCGACGTCTTCATCTGCAAGCTGCGCAAGAAGCTGGCCGCCTCCGCCCAGGGGATGCATCACATCGAAACCGTCTGGGGCCGCGGCTATGTGCTGCGCGACCCGCAAGAAGCCATGGCCACCGTCGCCGCCTAAACCGCCCTCCAGCGACCGAAACTCACGCCCGCCGGTCCTCCGGCGGGCGTTTTTCGTGGAAGGCGGCGCCACTGGGGGACGACGGGGAGAAGGCGGCCCGATTACGCAGCCGCTTTGTTGAATATCTGACATTTCTCGCCCTGCCATGCTAAGCTGGGGTATCGCTGACAACCGCCTTGGTGTTTAGCGACTGAGCGAGGCTTTGCGCTCCCGCCCTAAGGCAGGAAATTTTCATGCGCACGCCGCCGCCCTCAGCGACGAACCTCAACGTCGTGAAACCCTGGGAGCCGGATCGTCTGCGTATGGCCGTAGCCGCCGCCGGCGTCGCCCTGTGGTCCTGGAACGTCGATACAGACCTGTTTACCATGGACGAGCAGGCCTATGGGCTTTGGGGCGTTCCGGTTTGCACCCAAGTCACCTTCGAGCACCTGTCGGCCTGTATGCATCCGGCCGACCGCGATCGGGTGGACGTCGCATTCTCCGCCACAAGAGGCGTCATCGGCGACTACGAGATCGATTTCCGGATTTTGAAGGACGGCGAAGTGCGCTGGATTTCCGCCCGCGGACAAGGCAATGACGCCGATATCGTCGATCGGATCATGTTCGGGATTTTTCTCGACGTGACGGGCCGCAAGCAGGCGGAGGAGGCCCACGAGCTCTTGGCGGGCGAGATGAGCCATCGGGTCAAAAACCTTTTGAGCATCGCCTCGGCCCTGACAAGCCTGACCTCCAAGTCCGCCGCAACCACCGTCGAAATGGCCAATGACCTGACCCAAAGGTTGAGCGCCCTCGGCCGCGCTCACGATCTTGTCCGCCCGGTGGCCGGGGGCAAGGAAAACGGGGCGCTTCTCGCCGATCTGTTGTCCATCCTGCTCGCCCCCTATGATGACGCGGCGGCGTTCAGCGGTCGGATGCGGATATCGGTGCCGCGGATGACCATCGGGGAGACGGCCGCGACCACCTTGGCGCTGGTTATCCACGAATTGGCGACCAACTCCGTCAAATATGGCGCCCTGGCGGCGCAGGAGGGGCTCTTGGATCTGTCCTGCCCGGCCGACGCCGATCCCCTGGTGCTGATCTGGACCGAGCGGGGCGGCCCCAAGGTTACGGCGCCCACCGGGCCCGGCGGCTTTGGCTCCAAACTGATTTCACGCAGCATGTCTTCCCAGCTGGGCGGCTCCATCCATACGGACTGGGCCCAAGACGGGGTGGTGATCACCCTGAAGATGGATAAGGCTGAGCTCTCCAAATAAAGACCGCGCGCGCCCGACGCCCGACGGTTTCCAGCGGGTGGTTTTCGTTGGGAAAGGGCGCTTCCCTATGGCCGCGCGTGGTTTTCCATGGAAACTAGCGCAAGCGCTGCGGCGAAGGAGGCGAGGTCTTGTCATCGAAAAAGAGCGAAAGCCTGGAGATTCGCCTCTCCCAGCCCTTGAAGGACGCCTTCATGGCCCGCTGCCGGTTGGACGGCGGCTCGGCTAGCGAGACTGTGAGGCGGCTGATCGAAGGTCACCTGGCGCCCGCGCCTGGGCCGCGTCGTAGCCGCACGCTCCGCCTTCTGGTCGCCGCCTCAGCCGCCATCAGCGTCGTGGCCATCGCCGCGCCCTCCTTGGCGCGCGCCGGCCCCAGGGCGGTGTTCGCCGCGCTGGATAAACGCCACGTCGGCCGGCTGACATTCCAGGATTTCGCGGCGGCGGCGACCATAAAAACAAGCATATCGCTGACCCACGCGCAGCGGCTTCCCGCGATCTTCTACGGGGCGCTCGATTTGCGGCCGCTGCGTCCCGAACAAACCGACAGCCTCGATCCCAAGTTGAGCGAGACGCTACTTCGGGGAGAATTCGAGCGGATCGACCGTGACGGCGACGGGGAAATCAGCTTCGAAGAGTTCCGCCGCTACTACGGCGACTGACGTCTACGGCGGTCGCCTGCGCCCATCCGCCGCTAATTCACCCGGTGCAGCAGACGGTTTGGATCGAGCTTGGTCACCCAGGTCCAGGGCTTGAACAGCGATACCCCGCCACGCCAGGACGCCAAGACGATCTCGACCCGGCCGACGAGGTTCTCGGCGGGGACGAAGCCGACGCCGATATCGCCGCTCCAACGGCTGTCGAGGGAATTGTCGCGATTATCGCCCATGAAGAAATACTGCCCTGGCGGCGCCACGTAGACGTCGGTGTTTTCACCCTGGTGGTCCAGGGCCTCCCGGTAGATCGTATACGATTTGCCAGTTGAATTGGTTTCGCGAACCTCGGTCACCTTGCGAGGGAGGCCTTCGGGATCGAATAGCGCCCGCCCCGGCGCCTGCGCAAAGGGATGACCGTTGACGTATACGGCACCGTGCAGGACCTGCACGCGATCACCCGGTAGGCCCACCAGACGTTTGACGTAGTCAGTACGTCCCTGATCGCGCGGAAGCTTAAAGACGATCACATCGCCCCGTTTGGGCTGGAGCCCAAGGATGCGGCCATAGAAAAGTGGCGGGCTGAAGGGAAGGGAATGACGGCTCCATCCATAGCTGAACTTGGAGACGATCAGGTAGTCGCCCGTCCGCAGCGTCGGCTCCATGGACGAGGACGGGATGGTGAAGGGTTGGAAGATGAAAGCCTTCAGGACCACGGCGATCAGCAAGGCCGCGCCGACCGTGGCTAGATTGCCGCTCCACCATGGCGTGCTGTGGGTGGCGGGCGGCGTTGAGTTCGATGACATGGCGCTTCTCGGCGGATGGGATGCCGACCTGCTGAACCCGCGTCCCTCGTCTGTCGATGTCCATTCATGTCGGGACATCCAACGACCGTGTCCGGACACGCCGCCAAGCGTCGCCCCGCTCTCCCCGCCTTTTTCTCTCTAAACCTTTGTTTTACAAGGATCGGCGGAAAACTTATCCAACCCCGCCAAAACGGCCGCATACTCTGTTCATCCCGTCGATGGAGAGGCGCTAGGCCAGCGCCGATGCGAGGGCGGGAAGCGGTCATGCGGCCGCGTGGAGCGCCAGCCCTTCGCCTCCAAGACCCGACCCGACCTGAGATTTCCGGCGAAGACCGGCGCCCCGCCCTCTCCCCGATCAACCCCGACCTCGCGCCATAAGGGCGCGAGCTGGCGAGGGCATGTCCCGCCAACCGCCGCCGTCGCAAGACGGCGGCGACCTTGGCGCGTGGATGGAGATCAGGCGCACCCTTCTCCAAGCTGCGACTGGTCGATCGTATGGAGACTCTGCAAGAGGCGCAGGTTCTGAAGCCACAGTTCCAATAGCCCTTAAGGCCCATGGTGGAACGATACGGCGAGAGCTGACTCCACAGCGCCCCATTCGAAACCCGTGTCACCCCCATCCCCGACCCTTCCCCC
>JAMFTA010000120.1 GCA_026225565.1 Caulobacter sp.
CCCCCTCACCCTCCCCCGCGCCGCCTGCTATAGGCTGGCGGCACCGTCCCTGATCCCGAGCGCCCATGCCCGATCGTCTGTTCTATCCCCTGACCGCCCTGGTCGCCGTCCTGTTGATCGGGCTGGCCGCCGTCTATCCTCAGGGGATCGGCGCGCGCTCGCCGGGGCCGTTCGGGCATGAGACGGCGGCGCATCTGGCCGCGCGCACCAAGAAGCCGCCGGCGATCAAGAAGCCCGCCGTGCAGGTCGATCTTCGGGGCCCCATGTGAGCGCGCCCCGGCCCGCCCTCGCCCCCTTCGACGCGGTCGCCGTCGGCCGCCGGGTCCTGGCCTGCGAGGGCGAGGCGCTCAGCGTCATGGCCGCCGGCCTGGGCGCGCCCTTCGCCGAGGCTGTGGCCTGCATCGCGGGGCTGAAGGGCCGGGTGGTGGTCACCGGCGTCGGCAAGTCCGGCCACGTGGGCAAGAAGATCGCCGCCACCCTCGCCTCCACCGGCACGCCCGCGATGTTCGTCCACGCGGGCGAGGCCAGCCACGGGGACCTCGGCATGATCGGCGCGGACGACGCGGTCTTGATGCTGTCCAAGGGTGGGTCGAACCGGGAGCTCTCGGACGTGATCGCCTACGCCAAGCGCTTCTGCATCCCCCTGATCGCCGTCACCGCCCACGCCGACAGCGCGCTCGGCCGCGCCGCCGACCATTTGCTGCTGCTGCCCCCTGTGGCCGAAGCCACCGACGAGGCGCTGAACGCCCCCACCACCTCCACCACCCTGCAGATGGCGCTGGGCGACGCCCTGGCCGTGGCCTTGCTCGAACAGCGCGGCTTCACCCCCCACGATTTCAAGGTCTTCCACCCCGGCGGCAAGCTGGGCGCGGGCCTGCGCACCGTGCGCGAGCTAATGCACGGCGAGGCCGAGCTGCCGCTGGCCGCCCTGAATGCGCCGATGGCGGATGCGCTCCTGACCATGACCCAGAAGCATTTCGGCGCCGTGGCGGTGGTCGATGAGGTCGGGCGCCTGGCCGGGGTGATCACCGATGGGGATCTGCGCCGCCATATCGACGGGCTGATGAGCCACACGGCGGGTCAGGTGATGACCCCCACGCCCAAGACCGTAGCCCCCGCCGCCCTGGCCGCCGAGGCCCTGGCGATGATGCAGGGGCGGATCACCGTCCTCTTCGTGGTCGAGGACGAGCGCCCCGTGGGGGTGATCCACATCCACGACCTGCTCCGGGCCGGTGTGGTTTAGCACCGGAGCGCCCGATCCGCTTGCCCCCCACTGGCCGGACCCGCCCTTAAGTCCATGGAGGAAATTGTCGGCGAGCGTCTGAGGCGTTCACGCCAAATTTGACCCGCCCAGGCGCTTGACTAGCGGACGGTGATGTCGACGGAGATGCGGTTGACCACGCCAGTCCCCACCGTGCCTTCCAGCACCAGCCGGTCGTGGCCGTTATAGCCGGCCGCCGCCGTATAGATGGCCCGGTTGCCGGGAGTCTTTTGCTTGTCGCAGTCAAAGCGCACGTTGCTGCGGGGATAGTTGGGATAGAAGGGCTCGTCGGAGATGGTCACCGCGCCATGTTCGGGCGTATGCACCACCCGAAGCTGGGCGCCGCCTGTGGGCGTGCAGTCGGGATTGAGGTCGTAGTTGCGCCAGACCACCAGCGGCGTGGAGCCGATCACCGCCTCGGCGCGCTCAAGTTTCTGGTAGCCGTCGGGCCGTGCGGCCGGCTTCACCGTCACCAGATAGCTTTGCGCCATAGCCGCCCCCGCCAACGCCGCCAGCACGCCGGCGATCAGCACAGATTTAAATCGCATATTAGCCTCCAATCGCTATCAGACGCCGCAATCTAAGAACCCTTGATGACACTTGGCGCGGAGCGTTGCAGACGAGCGCTCGCCCCGATAGTAAAACACACCGATTATTGCTGGAGTTTTTCATGCCCCTCGCGCCCCGCGCCGACCTTGTGCCCAACACCCTTGAGTACGAAACCCAGGCGCTGGTGAAGGCCACCGGCTTTCGCGAGTACGACGCCCGCTGGATTCTGGAGAAAGAGATCAATTTGCTGGGCATCCAGGCGCTCGGCCTGGGTCTCGGCACGGCGGTGCAGGAGATGGGCGCAAAGCCGCGCATCGTCGTCGGCCATGATTTCCGCAGCTACTCCATCGCGGTGAAGCAGGCCCTGACGCTCGGCCTGATCGCTTCGGGCTGCGAGGTCTTGGACATCGGTCTCGCCCTCTCCCCCATGGCCTATTTCGCCCAGTTCGACCTGGACGCCGCCTGCGTGGCCATGGTCACCGCCAGCCACAATGAGAACGGCTGGACCGGGGTGAAGATGGGCTGCCAGCGCCCCCTCACCTTCGGACCCGACGAGATGAATGTGCTGAAAGCCATCGTCCTGGAAGGCCGGGGCGTGGAGCGGCCAGGCGGCAAGCTGACCGTCGTCGATGGGGTCATGGACCGCTACATCGACGATCTGTCCTCGAAAGTGCAGATCAAGCGGCCCTTGCGGGTCGTCGCCGCCTGCGGCAACGGCACAGCCGGCGCCTTCGCGCCCAAGGCGCTGGCCAAGATGGGGGTGGAGGTGATCCCCATGGACTGCGACCTCGACTGGACCTTCCCCAAATACAATCCCAACCCCGAAGACCACGAGATGCTGCAGGCCATGGCCGCCGCCGTGCGCGAGCACGGGGCCGATCTGGCCCTCGGCTTCGACGGCGACGGCGACCGCTGCGGCGTGGTGGACGACGAGGGCGAGGAGATCTTCGCCGACAAGATCGGGCTCATGTTGTCCCGCGACCTCAGCGTCCTCCACAGAGGCGCCACCTTCATCGTCGATGTGAAGTCCACCGGCCTCTACGCCACCGACCCTATCCTGGAGGCCAATGGCGCCACCGTGGTCTATTGGAAGACCGGCCACAGCTACATCAAGCGCAAGACCGCGGAACTGGGCGCCCTGGCCGGCTTCGAAAAATCCGGCCACTTCTTCTTCAATGCCCCGCTCGGCCGCGGCTACGACGATGGCCTGGTGGCCGCCGCCAACATCCTGGCGATGATGGACCGCAACCCCGGCAAGAAGCTGTCGGAGCTGAAAAAGGCCCTGCCCATCGCCTTCACCTCCCTCACCATGTCGCCCCACGCGGCCGACGAGGTGAAGTACGGCGTGGTGGAGAAGATCGTGAAGGAATACTCAGACCTCGGCGCCGCCGGCGGGACCATCCTCGGTCGCAAGATCAAGGAGGTGATCACCGTCAACGGCGTGCGGGTGGCCTTGGAAGACGGCTCCTGGGTCCTGGTGCGCGCCTCGTCCAACAAGCCCGAGCTGGTGGTGGTGGTGGAATCCATGCGCTCGGAAGACGACATGCGCGCCCTCTTCCGCGAGGAGGTCAAGCCACGCCTGGCCAAGCACGCCGAGGTGGGGAGCTATAACCAGGAAGTCTAGCGCCGCGCCTAGCCCTTCTCCCCCTCCGGGAGTGGGAGCGCTGCTCATTGCGATCGCGTCGCCAGGCCTCCAACGCCGGCCTGGCCCTCGCTGTGCGCTCCAATCGGAAGCCCGCCGGCGCCCCCGCGAGCGTTCGGCTATGCGCGAGGTCTGTCGTTCAAGCCCCGGCTCATCCCCCATCGCCTCGGCATGAACTGAAATCCTTCCAGCGGGACTCGAACCTCGGCTTTCTGAAGCGGAGGCGGCGGAGGCGGTTTTTCGCGCCGACCGGACCCTCAACTCGGGCCGACCCTTCGAACCGACCGAGGCGGGCGCCGAGAGATCGGAAGAGAATTACGGCGCAAGAATTTCCACCCTGACACGTATTGACATGACATACGTTCATGGCGATAGTTTTCCGGCTGCTTAACGTTGTTTCGTTCGGGCGCCGCGTCACCAAGTTGGCTTAGTCCGTCTTGTTTGCTTTTTTTGCCAAGCAAATTTCACAAGTTGAAGGCGCATTAGCCTTCGTGAGCCTCACGCCATCAGCTATAGCTGGAGTACGGACGTTGACATCTAGACCAGTTCTGGGCGGATCCCCTGTATCTATACTTGACGGCATGGGTAAGCAACTTGAAATACCGCTGAATCTCCTTTCCTTCGGCGCCAGCGGAATCGACGCTTCCGGCTGGCCTGGGTATGCCGCGAATACGGCGCTGGTCGATCCCTGGCTCGCTTCGCTCGTGCAGCAGGGGTTGCTGCGCGCAGGGGATGCGCCGGCCGCCGCGCCGGCGCTGGCGATCAGCGCCCGCGACAAGGGTTCGGAAGGCAACACCATCACGATCGCCTTCTCGAACGTCACCCCCGCCGCCGCGCCGGGCGACACGACCGTGGACGCAGTCGTCAGCGTCACCCAAGCCTATCCGGGTCTGACGACCGACAGCCTCGTCAGCCATCTCGGC
>JAMFTA010000121.1 GCA_026225565.1 Caulobacter sp.
ACCAGCTGTACCGGCGCCGGGACACACCCGGTGACGGCGGCGGATATGAGCGCCCTCCTCTCCGGCAAGCCCCAGCATATCATCCAGTGCGACGTGGCGGCCTGGCGGCTGATCGGCCTATCGATGGCCGGATGGAATGCTGTGGCCGCTGCGGGCCTGGCCCTGATCAGCGCCCTCTTCGCTTGGCGCGGCGTTCCCGACCATGCCTGATCCCCGCGCCATCCCACTGCCCCGCCCTGGCCAAGGTTCAGGCCGCGCCCGGCTGGCTGAGATCCTGCGGGTGGATCACGCGGGGGAGTTGGCGGCCGTGCACATCTATCGCGGCCAGAGGGCGGTGTTCGATACGGCCAAGGGCGGCGAGACCATCGCCGGCCAGCTGGCCGAGATGGAAGGGCATGAGGCGGCGCATCTTGAGGCCTTCGACGCCCTGCTCAATAGCCGGCAGGTGCGACCCACCCTGTTGGCGCCCGTGTGGCGGGTCGCCGGCTTCGCCTTGGGCGCGGGCACGGCCTTGATGGGCGAGAAGGCCGCTCACGCCTGCACTGAGGCGGTGGAGAGCGTGATCGAGGCCCACTATGCCGGCCAGATCGCTGAACTGGGCCAGCGCGAACCGGACCTCGCTGCCGAACTCAGCCAATTTCGCGACGATGAGCTGTCGCATCGCGATCAGGCGGTGGCCCGAGGGGCCAGGGACGCTCCCGGCTATGGCGCCCTCTTTGCCGTCATCGGGGCCGGCTGCCGCGTCGCCATCCGACTTTCTGAAAAGCTGTAGGGCCCTGGCGCAGCTGTCGGGCCGCACGGTTGTCTAGGGTTCCGACGCCCCTTCGTCACCCGCCTCAAGCAGATTGAACTCGTGCCAGACACCGTTCAAAACGCCAAAGGCGATGGCCAGGCTGACCCCAAGGATCCAGGCGAAGTACCACATGTTCTTAGCTCCTAAGGATTGATGGGGTGGCTAATAGAGATCCGGATCGGTTCGCAGCGCTGCGGCGCTGGTCCTGCCCCACAGCACCGAATAGACCCAGGCCGTATAGATCAGGATGATCGGCAAGAAGACCACCGTCACAAGAAGCATGATGAACAGCGTCAAGTGGCTGGACGAGGCGTTCCATACCGTAAGGCTCGACTGAGGATCGGCGGAGCTTGGCAGGATGAACGGAAACATCGACAGGCCGACGGTGGAGATAATGCCAATCGCCGAAATCGATGAGGCCGCCAGAGCCAGGGGCTCGGACCGTTTCCAAAGGCCGATCAAGGCCGCCGCCACGCCTGCGAAGCCCAGCGTCGGCGCTATGAGCATCCAGGGATAGCGACCGTAATTTCCGAGCCACGCGCCCGGCGCCGCGGCCACCACGGCTCGCAAGGGGTTGGAGAAGCCTCCCGGGTCCGCGGCGCCGACGATGCGGAACCCGAAAGGACCGAAAGCTATGAGCAAGCCGCCCACCGCAAAGAGCACGAGGCTGAAGCCGCCGGCGATGGTCCCATAGGTTCGCGCCCGGTCGAGGATCGGTCCGCGCTCCGCCTTCACCCCCAGCCAAGCCGCGCCGTGCAGCAGCAACATGGCCACCGACAACAGACCGCAAATCAGGGACAGGGGGGTGAACAGGCCTAAAAACGACCCGCTGTAGGTGGAGCGCAGGTCGCCGTCGAGTTTGAAGGGGGCGCCTAGCAGTACATTGCCCACCGCCACCCCGAACACCAGGGCCGGCACGAAGCCGCCGACGAACAGCGCCCAGTCCCAAAACGTCCGCCAGGCGCCATTGGGCCGCTTGGAGCGATACTTGAACGCCACCGGCCGCAAGATCAGGGCCGACAAAACCAGGAACATGGCCAGGTAGAAGCCCGAAAAGCTGGCGGCGTAGACCAGCGGCCAAGCAGCGAAAATGGCCCCGCCGCCGAGGATGAACCAGACCTGGTTGCCTTCCCACGTGGCGCCGACGGTGTTGATCACCACGCGGCGCTCCTCATCGGTGCGTGCGACAAAGGGCAGCAGGGCGCACACCCCCATGTCGAACCCGTCGGTTAGGGCGAAACCGATCAAAAGCACGCCCATCAGTCCCCACCAGATAACGCGGAGGGTGGGATAGTCGAGGGGAAGGATCATCGTCTTATCCTTGAAAGAGGAGCGGTCAGGCGGCCGCCGGAGCGCCTTCGGCCTGCATGGCGGCGAAGGCCTGCTGTTGGGCGAACGGTCCCTTCTTTATGGTGTGCAGGATCAGCCCCACCTCCACCACGGCTAGGCCGCCATAGAGCAGGGTGAAGCCGACGATGCTGGCCAGGAGCTGCGCCACGCTGAGGCTGGAGGCGCCCAGGAAGGTCGGCAACACCCCTTCCACCGCCCAGGGCTGACGGCCGATCTCCGAGATGAGCCATCCAAGCTCGGTGGATATCCAAGGCAGAGGAATGGCCAGGACGGCGATCCGCAGGAACCAGCGAACTTCAAACTTCCTGCGCGTCGCCAGCAGGAAGGCTGTGGCGAAAAAGGCGATCATGCCAAAGCCGATCCCGGCCATGATCCGGAACGACCAGAACATCAGCGGCACATCGGGCACGGTGTCCCATGACGCCTTGCGGATCGTCGCGGCGTCCGCCTGCCGGGGATCCGCCACATAGCGCTTCAACAACAGGCCATAGCCGAGATCGCGGCTGTGCAATTCAAAACGGCCGCGCGCTTCGGCGTTGTCGGGTTGCGCCTTCAAGGTCTGCAGCGCGTCGTAGGCAAGGACGCCAGATTCGATGCGGGTCTCGGAAATCGCCACCAGGTCGAAGATGCCGCTCACCTTCCCATCGAGGCTCCGGGTGGCGATGAGGCCGAGAACGTAGGGAATCTGGACGGCGAAATTGGTCTGCCGCGCCTTCAGGTCGGGCAGACCGAAGGCGGTGAGGCTGGCGGGGGCCGGCTCGGTGCGCCACATGGCCTCGATGGCGGCGAGCTTCATCTTCTGATTGTCGGTGAGGGTGTAGCCGCTCTCGTCTCCCAGCACGACCACCGACAACGACGCCGCCAGCCCAAAAGCCGCCGCCACGGTGAAGGAGCGCTTGGCCACCCCGACCCACTTGCTCTTCAAAAGGTAGTAGGACGAGACTCCGATCACGAAGACCGACGCGATCACGTAGCCCGCGCTGACCGTATGCACGAACTTGGCCTGGGCCACGGGATTGAACAGCACCGCTTCGAAGTTCGACACCTCCATCCGCATGGTGGCGGGATTGAAGGCGGCGCCCACGGGGTTTTGCATCCAGCCGTTGGCGATCAGGATCCACAGGGCCGAGAGGTTGGTGCCCAGCGCCACCATGCCGGTGACGAAGAGGTGCCCAACCCGACTGAGCTTCCCCCAGCCAAAGAACATCAGCCCGACAAAGGTGGCCTCCAGGAAGAAGGCCATCAGCCCCTCGATAGCCAGAGGCGCGCCGAAGATGTCGCCGACATAGTGGGAGTAGTAGGACCAGTTCATGCCGAACTGGAATTCCATGGTGATGCCGGTGGCCACCCCGAGCACGAAATTGATGCCGAACAGGGTCCCCCAGAAGCGCGTGGTGGTCCGCCAGATCGGCCGGCCGGTCATCACATAGATGCTCTCCATGATCACCAGCAGGAGGGAGAGGCCGAGGGTCAGGGGCACGAACAGAAAATGGTAGAGGGCCGTCAGAGCGAACTGCAGGCGCGAAAGATCGATGACTGCGGGATCCATGGAATGTTCCAAGTCGACGCCGCGCGCTCTCGCGGCCACGCCCCATCTTAGACCTTTTCGGGGTTGCAACCTTGATTTTAATCAATGCGCCGCCAAGGCGTGGATGGTAGCGGTATCCCATGGCCGTCGCTCCTGCTTCCGTCGCAGCTCCCTTTGCGGCGCGTGATTGGCTTCGCGCCGCCGGCAAGGGGGAAGGCGGCGTGCAGCTGTCGGGGCTCCTGCTTATCCTGGACGCCTTCGCGGCCGTCGGCTTCGCCCTTGGCCTGGCGTTTGGGGTGACGGGGATTTCCAGCGGCCTTTTACGGGCGGCGCCATGGCTCGCCCTGCTTGCCGCCTCAGCGGCTCTGCGCGGCCTTCTGGCCAAGGCGGCGGCCGAGGCCGGAGCCGGAGCGGCCTTGACGGTGAAGGCCTTCGCCCGCCGCCACGCGTTCGCGGCCGTCTTGGCCCAGCCGCCGGGCGGCGCGCGCACCGCCGGCGAAAGCATGGCCGCAGTGGTCGAAGGGGTCGAGGCGCTAGACGGCTATTTCAGCCGTTTCATTCCCGCCCGCCTGGCCAGCGCCGCCGCCCCCCTTGTGGTCATTGCGGCGGCGGCCTTCGCCAGTCCTATCTCGGCCGCCATCATGACGGCGACCCTGATCCCCTTCATTGTCGGCATGGTGCTGGCGGGTTTGTCGGCTGCCGAGGAGTCCCGTCGCCAGTTCCAGGCGCTAGAGCGACTGTCGGGCCTGTTCCTGGACCGGGTGCGCGCCTTGCCGCTCATTCTCGCCTTTCAAGGGGAGGCCGTACAGGTTCGCGCCTTGACCCTCCGAGCCGACGAATTGCAGCGGCGCACCGCCAGCGTGCTGCGGATCGCCTTCATCTCATCGGGCGTGCTGGAGTTTTTCGCGGCGATCTCCGTGGCGGTGGTAGCGGTCTATTGCGGGTTCAACCTCTTGCGCCTGCTGCCGTTTCCTGTGCCGGAAACCCTCGACTTGACCCGCGCCCTGTTTGTCCTCGCCCTGGCGCCGGAGGTTTACGCCCCCATGCGCCGGCTCGCCGCCGCCTATCACGATCGCCAGGCGGCGGAGGCGGCGGTCGCCTCGTTGGCCCCTCTGTCACAGGCGACCCAGCCTCTGACTGTGGCGCCGCCGCCGTCGCTCGATCGGGCGCCCGCGATCCGTTTCGTCGGCGCGACCGTCCTCTATCCCGGTACGGATCGGCCCGTGTTCGACCGTTTTGATCTCGACGTTCCGCCGGACTCGATCACCGTTGTCTTGGGACCGAGCGGGGCGGGCAAGAGCACGCTTCTCCACCTGCTTCTGGGTCTTGCGCCCCTGAGCGCCGGCGAGGTCTGGATCGACGGGCTTCAACTGTCGGCGGTGGGCTCATTCGCACCGCTGATCGCTTGGGCGGGTCAGGCGCCGCTGATCGTCCCCGGCACTTTGGCGGACAATATCGCCTTAGCTCGACGCGGCGCCACCCATGAAGAGATCGCCGAGGCGGCCGAACGGGTCGGCCTTGGCGGCGCGCTTGGCGCACGGACCATGGGCTTGGACGCCCGCCTCGACGAGCGGGGCGGCGGGCTGTCGGGCGGCGAACGGCGCAGGCTGGCTTTTGCCCGCGCCCTTTTGAAGCCCGCGCCGATCCTGCTCCTGGACGAGCCCACCGCCAATCTCGACGTGGAATCCGAACGTCGGATGCTGTCGGTGATCACTGAGGCGGCCAAGGGACGGACTACCCTGATCGCCACCCATTCCGATCGGGTCGCCGCTCTGGCCGACCAGGTGATCCGCCTGTGATCCTCGCCAAGACCAAAAACCTGCGTGCGCTGGTCGATGGGGAGCGTCGTCGCCAGGGGAGGGCGCTGGCCCTAGCCAGCCTGTCGGCCGCCGTGCTTTCCGTCGCCTCGGTGGCGTTGCTGAGCCTGTCGGGCTGGTTCATCGCCGCCGCGGCCTTGGCAGGCGCCGCTGGGTTGGCCAGCGCGCAGATGTTCAACTATCTGATCCCCGCCGCCGCCGTTCGGTTCTTGGCCATACTGCGCACCGGATTTCGCTATGCAGAGCGGGTGGCCAGCCACGAGGCGGCCTTGAAGGCGCTGGCCAGGATCCGCCCGGCCCTGTTCGCCGGCCTCGCCGCCGCCCCGCCCAAGGAAGCCCTCGCCCTCTCCGGCGGGGAGGCGTCGGCCCGCCTGGTGCAGGATGTGGACGCCATCGAGACCCTGTTCGCGCGGCTTTCCAATCCCTGGGCGGCCGGCGCGGCGGTGGCGAGCGGGGTGGCGCTGACGGGCCTCGCGGGCTGGGCTCCGGCCCTGGCCTTGGCGGCGTTTTGCGTGATCGCCACATTCAATGCACGCCACCTGGCGCCCAGCCATGCAAGACTGGGACGGGACCAGCAGCGGGCGGCCGGCGCCCTGAAGGATGCCGTCGCCGCCTTCGCCGCCGCCGCCCCCGAACTCAGATGCTACGGGCTTGAGACCTGGGCCGCCGATGAGATCGACGCGAGGGGCCGTGCGTTTGGGGCCCTGAAGCTCCAGAGCGCCAGGGCGCAAGGCTGGTCCAGCTTGGCGCAATCGGCGATCCTGGGCCTGGCCATCGCCACCGTGGTCGCCTTGGCTGCCCGCGCCTCCACGTCCCTCGCCGCTCTAGCGGGGTTGGCGACGGTGGGCACGCTGGAGATCCTCGCCGGCGTCTTGAAGGCGATGGAGCAGAACGGCGCTGTCGCCGAGGCCGCCGACCGGCTGGAGCCTCTGCTCGTCCATGGCGCCGCACAGGGCGTGCTCGCCGGTTCTTGGGCGGAGCCGGCCATCGCTTTCGACGGCCAGCTATTTGCGCCAGGAGAGCGGATCGCCATCGCCGGACCGTCGGGCGCCGGCAAGACGACCCTGTTCGAACGCCTGTTAGTACTGCGTGCGCCGCCAGCGGGATTTGTGCAGATCGATGGAGTCGACCTCGCCGCCCTGTCGGCGGCTGAGGCGCGCCGATGCTTCGCCTATGCGCCCCAGGACGCAGCGCTGCTGGCGGGAACGGTGCGGGAGAACCTGGCCCTGGCGGACCCCCAAGCGGACGACGACGCCCTCTGGGCCGTCCTGCACGACGCCGCCTTGGATATCCGCGTGCAGCAGGCGCCAGAAGGCCTGGACAGCTGGGTCGGCGAGAACGGCGCGCGGCTTTCCGGCGGTGAGCGACGCAGGCTCTGCCTTGCGCGCGCCCTGCTGCGACCCGCGCCCTGGCTGATCCTGGACGAACCCACCGAGGGGCTGGACGAAGCGACCGAAACGCTCGTGCTCAATCGCCTGCAACAACGGCTGGACCGCACCGGCCAGGGCCTGTTGATCGCCTCCCATCGCGCCGCGCCCCTACGCCTTTGCAGCCGCCTTGTGCAGTTCGGCGGCTCAGACGCGGCCCAAACCCCGGCTCGATCCGCCCGAGTGTGAGCGCCTATCGCGCTTGGCCTTGGCTCTTATAAACCACCCCGCCCTTCATCACGAAGGCGACGTTTTGCATGAGCTTGATATCGGCCATCGGATCCCCGTTCACCGCGATGATGTCGGCGTAGTAGCCGGGGGCCAGACGCCCCACCCGGTCGCCCCAGCCCATGATCTCGGCGTCCGAGGCGGTGGCGGCGGTGATCGCCTGCATCGGCGTCATGCCCCAGACCACCATGGTGTTCAGCTGCTTGGCGTTCCAGCCGTGGGGGTAGACGCCGGCGTCGGTGGCGAAGCCCATCTTGGCGCCGGCCTGGAAGGCTTTGCGGAAGTTCTCCCGCTGCAGGCGGCCTATCTGCCGCTCCTTGTCCATGGAGGCGGGCTCCACCCCGTTCTTGGCCCCCTCGGCCAGGATGTAGTCGTCATCGTAGATGTCCATGTCGAGCCAGGTTCCCTTGGCCTTGGCCATGCGGATGCCCTCATCATCGATCAGGGAGGCGTGCTCGATGGTGTCGGCGCCGGCGCGGATGGCGGTCTTGATGGCTTCCGTGCCGTGGTCATGAACAGCGACTTTTCGGCCCCACATGTGGGCCTCGTCGACGATGGCGTTCATCTCCTCCTGGGTCAGCTGCTGGCCGCCGACGCTGTCGCCGTGGGAGAGCACCCCGCCCGAACCCATGAACTTGATCAGGTCGGCGCCGTATTTGAAGTTCTGCCGCACCTTGGCGCGCAGCTCCCAGGGGCCGTCGGCTATGCCCTCGTCCTTGAAGTGGAATTCCCAGGGCAGCATGTTTTCGTCCGCATGGCCGCCGGTGGCGCCCAGCGGCGGGCCGGAGACCTGCATTCGCGGTCCCTCGATATCGCCCTCGTTGATGGCGTCGCGCAGAGCCACGTCGGTGAAGCCGCCGGCGCCGACATTGCGGACGGTGGTGAAGCCGGCCAAGAGAGTCTTTCGCGCATTGACCACCCCGTTGATCGCCTCGCGGGGCGTCGAGATGGTCAGGGATTTTGGGCCCGAGTCGGTGGGATTGGCGGTCAGGTGCACATGCACGTCGATCAGTCCGGGCAGGACGGTGGCGCCGGATAGATCGATCAGCACCGCCCCCGACGGAACCGGCACGGCGGCGGGCGCGCCAATGGCCAGGATGCGCTCGCCCTGCACCAGGATGATCTGATCAGGGAGCACCTTGCCCGAGGCTGGATCGACCACATGGCCAGCGTGAATCGCCTCCATCGGCTCATTGGCCGGCGATTGCGCCAACACAGCGCCACCGCCAACCAGCCCCAAGATCAAACCCGACGCCAAGACCCCAGCCCGCCGATTCTGCATGCCTATTCACCGTCCTCATGGTTGCCTGTGACGCTGGGGACCTTCTGTGCAGCAGCGGTCTGTCGCGCCGCCAGTTTTCGCCGCGCCAGGTTGGCGCGTAGCGCCGCCGCCAGCGTGTCGGCCTTGATCGACTTGGCCGGTCGGCCCGTCTGCGGATTGGTCTTGTCGTCCTTCACCCTTCAGGGGTGCGGCGCACAGAGTGCGAGGTCAAGCGCGATTCTGCTTTCCCTGCGCAATTGCATTCGCTATAGGCCCGACCTCCCCGCCGCCGTAGCTCAGTGGTAGAGCGCATCCTTGGTAAGGCTGAGGTCTAGGGTTCGAATCCCTACGGT
This sequence comes from Caulobacter sp., assembly GCA_026225565.1. GTDB lineage: Bacteria > Pseudomonadota > Alphaproteobacteria > Caulobacterales > Caulobacteraceae > CAIOYC01. The sequence goes on from JAMFTA010000121.1 coordinate 8,758, forward strand.
GGCACCATCCCCATGAAGCTCATGGGGTGGCGGGGAGTAGCGCGGCCGGACTGGCCTTGCCCAGTCGATTCACCGGCGGCGCCAGCCAAAGATTTTATTCCGGCGCCGGCTCATCCCCATTATACAGCCGCAAAGCGCTAAGCTGAGCCCTGTCCGGCTTGGCGACGGCGCGGTGTAAAGGGCGGCGCGTACAGTGAGCTTTGTTTGGGTTATCGCGACAGTGTTCGCGTCGGGCTTCCAGGTGGCGCGTAATGGTTTGCAACGCAGCCTGATGCCCCAGACCGGCCCCTGGGGCGCGACGCTGGTGCGATTTCTTTTCGGGCTTCCATTCTCCAGCGCGCTCGCGGCGGTGTTCATTGTCGCCCTACCGCTAGTCCAGCCCGAGTTCAATTGCGCCTTCTGGTCGATGGCGATTCTCGGCGGAGCGACGCAGCTCCTGGCCACCGCCGCCTTGCTGGTGGCTATGCAGAGGGCCGGATTCGCCGTCGGCACGGCCTTGCAGCAAAGTTCTATTCCCCTGGCGGCGCTGGTGGGGCTTGTGGTCTTCCACGACCATTTGCGACCCCTCGCCTGGCTCGGCGTCGCTCTCACCACCCTAGCCCTGGGTCTGCTCACCTGGCCCAAGGAAGCGACCGGGCCCAAGCCGCGCACCGGCGCCCTGTTCGGCCTGGCGTCAGGACTGGCCTTCGGCTTTTCCCTGAACGCTTTTCGCTACGCCAGCCACGCCTTGGCGCCGGCCCATCCAATCTATGGAGCGGTGGTGTCGCTGTGCGTCGTGCAGGCGATGCAGAGCTTGGCGCTGGGCGCCATCTTGCTCACCTGGCGGCCCAAGGTGATCACAGCGGTTTTGGCCAGCGCTCAGCAATCGTGGGGCGCGGGCTTTTGCGGCGCGCTGGCGTCTATCGGCTGGTTCATCGCCGTGGCCTTGGCGCCCGCCGCGCCGGTGCGGGCGGTGGGGGTGATCGAGGCGCCGATGGCGGCCTTCGCCGGTCATCGCCTGTTCAAGGAAAGGCTGCACCTGATCCAACTCGTGGCTGGGGCCGCTGTGGCGGCTGGGGTGCTGCTCACCGCTCTCGGCTGATTCCAGCGCGAGGCCGTCGCCAAGATCGCTTGCAATTGCATGACAGACCCGCGACATCGGGAGGCGATGGATGACGCGGGCATAGGATTGCGATCGATGCTGCTGGACATGGGCCGAAACGCCCGCGCCGGCGCCGATGCTTTGCGCCTGGCGTCCGCCGGGACCCGCACCGCGGCCCTGACCGCCATGGCCGCCGCCATCCGCGCCCATGCCGAACCGATCCTGGCCGCCAATGCGCAGGATCTGGCCGCCGCCCGCGCCGCCAACATCTCCCCCGCCATGCTCGACCGGTTGGCCCTCACCCCCGCCCGCATCGAGGGCGTCGCCGGCGCGGTGGAGGAGATCGCCGCCATTCCCGATCCCATCGGCGTGGAGGGCGAGCGCTGGACCCGGCCCAATGGCCTGGATATCTCCCGCGTGGCCGTGCCCATCGGGGTGATCGCGATGATCTATGAGGCGCGCCCGAACGTCACCGCCGATGCGGCGGCCCTGTGCGTCCGCTCGGGCAACGGGGTGATCCTGCGCGGCGGCTCGGAATGCTTGCGCTCGTCGCTCGCCATCCACGCGGCCCTGGTCCAGGGGCTGCAAGCCGCTGGCCTGCCGGAAACCTGTGTGCAGATCATCCGCACCGCCGATCGGGAGGCGGTCGGCCAGATCCTCACCGGCCTCGACGGAGCCATCGATCTTTTGATCCCCCGGGGCGGCAAGACCCTGGTGGCGCGCGTCAACGCCGAAGCCCGCGTACCGGTGCTGAGCCACGAGGACGGCCTCAACCACACCTACATCCACGCCGCCGCCGACCCCGACAAGGCGCGCGCCATCACCCTGAACGCCAAGATGCGGCGAGTGTCGGTCTGCGGCGCTACCGAGACCCTGTTGATCGACGCCATCGCCGCCGGCCCGCTGCTGCCGCTGATCGCCGCCGATTTGACCGCTGCAGGCTGCGAGCTGCGCGGCGACGGCCGGGCCCGCGCCCTGGTCCCCACCATGGTCGCCGCCACCGAGGAAGATTGGCGCACCGAATATCTGGAGCCGATCCTGGCCGTGCGGGTGGTGGATGGGCTGAATGAGGCCATCCACCACATCGAGACCTATGGCTCCCACCACACCGACGCCATCGTCACCGAGGACGCCGCTACAGCCGCCGCCTTCACCGCGCGGGTGGATAGCGCCATCGTGCTGGTCAACGCCTCCACCCAGTTCGCCGATGGAGGCGAGTTCGGCTTTGGCGGCGAGATCGGCATCGCCACCGGCAGGCTTCACGCGCGGGGCCCGGTGGGCGCGCAGCAACTGACGACGTACAAATATGTGGTTCGCGGGACAGGCCAGACGCGTCCCTGAGGCCGGAAGGCCGGGGGCGCTGAGGCTGGGGTTTACCCTGGAGCCGGGAATGAAGGTTGGGCTCCTGGGCGGCTCCTTCAATCCCGCGCATGAAGGCCACGCCCATGTGGCTGAAACCGCCATGGCGCGCCTGGGGCTGGATCGGGTGATCTGGCTGGTTTCGCCGCAAAATCCCCTGAAAAGCAGCCGCGAGACCGCACCGCTCAAGACCCGAATGGCCAGCGCCCGGCGCATGGGCGGGGGGCGCCGAATGATCGTCTCCGACGCCGAGACCCGTATCGGCGCCCGCTATACGCTGGATACCCTCAGGGTGCTGAAAGCCCGCTTTCCCGGCGTGCACTTCGTCTGGCTGATGGGGGCGGACAACCTCTCCAGCTTCCATCGCTGGAAGGGCTGGGTAGAGATCATGAACGAGGTTCCCGTGGCCGTGGTCTCGCGCCCTTGGGCGGGGCTGAAAAGCCGCTTCGCCCCGGCGGCCAGGCGCTTCGCCGCCTCTCGCTGGCCCTCGGCGCGGGGGCTGCTGCTGCCCTACGCCAAGCCGCCGGCCTGGGCCTATTTTCGGGGCCCGTTGAACTTCAACTCCTCCACCGCCCTGCGGGCGCGGTTGAAAAAGGCGGATGTAATCGACGAGAGCTGAAGCCCGATGGGAGAGAGCAGTAGCGCCTTCCGCCAATCGGCATTATCTCTTATACATGGACCTGATCATCAATACCCTGATCGTGGTGGCCATGGCCGCCGTCGTCGTCAGCCTGGGCTTTGGGCTATTCTCGGTCGCCAAAGGCGGGGAATATAGCCGGGCCAACTCCAACAAATTCATGCGTTGGCGGGTGGGCACGCAGGCCTGCGCGGTAGTCATGCTGACCATCGGCTTCATCTATAAGGCGCATCACTAGGCGTGGTCACCCTCAACCGTATCTATACCCGCACCGGCGATAAGGGACAGACGCGCCTGGCCACCGGCGAGAGCGTGCAGAAGTTCGACCTGCGGGTGGAGGCTTACGGCGCCGTCGATGAACTGAACGCCGTGATCGGCTTGGTGCGGCTGGCGGGCGGGCCGTCGAGCGGCCTCGATCCCTTGCTGGCCCGCATCCAGAACGAGCTGTTCGATCTGGGGGCGGACCTGGCCACCCCCGACCGTCCGGAAAAGCCCCTGGCCTGGGAGGCCCTGCGCATCCTCGACAGCCAGGTCGACCGCCTGGAGCAGGAAATCGATCAACTGAACGCCGAGCTCCTCCCCCTGACCAGCTTCATCCTGCCCGGCGGCACGGCGGAGGCGACGCACCTGCACCTGGCCCGCACCGTCTGTCGCCGCGCCGAGCGGGTGGCGGTGCAACTGGCTAGCGAGGCAGAGGAGATCGTCAGTCCCGCCGCGCTGAAATATCTGAACCGGCTATCGGATCTGCTGTTCGTCATGTCACGCTGGGCTAACGGGCGGGGCGCGGGCGACGTCTTGTGGCGGCCGGGGGCGACGCGTTAGGGGTTTGCGTCGGTTCCCCTCACCCTCCCAGCCGGCGGCTGGGCCCCCCTCTCCCCGGAGGGGCGAGGGGTCTTGCTGCGAAGGTTGAAGGCTAGAACCCCTCTCCCCTCCGGGGAGAGGGTAGGGTGAGGGGAACCGGTTCGCCCGGTTTAAGCTTCGGCGATCCCAGCGGCCGATGGGTGATGTCGGGCAGGAAGATCGGCTTAGCGCAGACCCGCGAATAGGGATCCCACCAGTTGCCGTGCAGCCCGCAGCGCTGGGCCGGGGCCTGCCAATAGATGGCGTAAAGGAGGCTGGCGATCGCCGCCAGGACGAAGACGGCGAGAAAGGACAGCATTATGCGCTGGAGAAAGCGGTTCATGGCGCCTCTATGCTGCCCTCCGCCTCGGCGATCAAGCATACACAACCCCTTGACGCACGCGGGTCCAGACGTTTGAACAGGCGCCCACGCGCGTCAATACCGCACATTCTCTTCCGCGGCGCCCTTCCAGCCCGCAGCCAAACTAAGGACGAATGCCGATGAAGGTCCTGGTCCCGGTCAAACGGGTGATCGATTATAACGTGAAGGTGCGGGTCAAACCCGACCAGACCGGCGTCGATCTCGCCAACGTTAAGATGTCGATGAACCCCTTTGACGAGATCGCCGTCGAAGAGGCGGTGCGCCTGAAGGAAAAGGGCGTCGCCACCGAGGTGGTGGTCGTCTCCATCGGCGTGCAGCAGTGCCAGGAGACTATCCGCACGGCTCTGGCCATCGGCGCCGACCGCGGCATCCTGATCCTCACCGACGTGGACGCCGATCCGCTCGCAGTGGCCAAGCTCCTGAAAGCCGTCATCGCCGAGGAGAGCCCCAATCTGGTGATCATGGGCAAGCAGTCCATCGACGGCGACAACAACGCCGTCGGCCAGATGCTCGCCGCCCTGCTCGACTGGCCGCAAGCCACCTTCGCCTCCAAGCTGGAAGTGACCGGCGATAAGGCCAGCGTCACCCGCGAGATCGACGGCGGCCTGCAGACGCTCGAAGTGGCCCTTCCCGCCATCGTCACCGCCGACCTGCGCCTGAACGAGCCGCGCTACGCTAGCCTGCCCAACATCATGAAGGCGAAGAAGAAGGAAATCGCCTCCAAGACGCCGGCCGACTACGGCGTCGATCTCGCCTCGGCCCTGAAGGTCTTGAAGGTCACAGAGCCGCCCAAGCGCGGCGGCGGCATCAAGGTGGACTCAGCGGCGGCCCTCGTCGCCAAACTCAAAGAAGTGGGAGCGCTCTGATGGCCGACCTCGTCATCGCCGATCACAACAACACAGCCCTGGGCGACGGCACCGCCAAGACCGTGGCCGCCGCGCAGAAGCTCTCCTCTGACATCGACATCCTGGTGGCGGGCGAGAATGCGGGGGCCGTGGCCGAAGCGGCCGCCAAGCTGGAAGGCGTGCGCAAGGTCCTCCTCGCGGAAAGTCCAGCCCTCGGGCACCTGCTGGCCGAAGCCATCACCGACTGCGTGGTCGCGCTCGCGCCCGGCTATGACGCCATCCTGATCCCGGCCACCTCGGCGGGCAAGAACTACGCCCCCCGCATCGCCGCCAAGCTCGACGTCAACCAGATCACCGACATCATCGACGTGGTCTCCAACGACACCTTCGTCCGCCCCATCTACGCCGGCAACGCCCTGGAGACGGTGCAGTCGTCGGATGCGAAGAAGGTGATCACCGTGCGCCCCACCGCGTTCAAGCCTGTGGGCGAAGGTGGATCGGCCACCGTTGAGAAGATCGCCGCCGGCGCGGCTGACGCTCACGAAGCCAAGTGGGTCTCCGACGAAGTGGTGAAGTCTGACCGGCCGGAGCTCGCCGGGGCCAAGATCGTCGTCTCCGGCGGCCGGGCGCTGGGCTCGGCGGAAGAGTTCCATAAGGTGATCGAGCCCTTGGCCGACAAGCTTGGCGCCGCCGTCGGCGCCTCTCGCGCCGCCGTGGACGCCGGCTACGCCCCCAACGACTATCAGGTGGGTCAGACCGGCAAGGTGGTGGCCCCCGGCCTCTATATCGCCGTCGGCATTTCGGGCGCCATTCAGCACCTGGCGGGGATGAAGGACTCCAAGGTCATCGTCGCCATCAACAAGGACCCGGACGCGCCGATCTTCCAGGTCGCCGACTTCGGTCTGGTGGGCGATTACAAGACCCTGGTGCCGGACCTGATGGCGGCTCTGGGCTAAAGGGCGTCGCGGGGGCGAGCCGTGCGAAAACGCCGTGTCGGTCGGGAGCGGCGTTGGGCCACAAGTTCTGTTCGCTTCACCCGACGGGGATGAGGCGCTCGGCTCCGCAGGCGTATTTCGTCGATGGAGCGAATAGAGATGCCGGATTTTGAATGCATCCAATTTGGGGTGAGGGATCGCGTTGCTACAATAACGCTTGACCGTCCTAAGGCGGGCAACGCGATGAATCTTGCGCTCACGCGCGAGCTCGGGCAGGCCGCACAAATCTGCGATCGGGACCCCACCATCAAGACTGTCCTGCTGACCGGCAAGGGCCGCTTCTTTTGTGTAGGGGGCGACTTGAAGGCCTTTTCCACCTTCGGCGATGAAGCGGACCTCCGCGTCAAGGCGCTCGCCGACGAGCTTCATAAGGCTATTTCTATTTTCGCCAGGATGTCCGCCCCCCTGGTCGTGGCCGTCAACGGGCCGGCGGCAGGCGCGGGCTTTAGCCTGTCGTTGGTGGGCGACTACGTGGTGGCTGCGCAGTCTGCGACGTTCAGCATGGCCTATACAGCGGCGGGGCTCAGCCCCGACGGGAGCTCCACCTATTTCCTGCCCCGTCTCGTGGGGCTGCGAAGAGCGCAAGAACTGGCGTTCACCAATCGGACTCTCGACGCGAACGACGCCATGGAATGGGGACTCGTTACCCGAGTTGTGACAGACGAAGCCTTGCTGGACGAGGCTGCCGCGATCTGCAGCCGGCTGGCTGCGGGGCCGGCTGACGCCCAGGCCACCGTCAAGAAGCTGCTTTTATGCTCGTTAGGTAACGGGCTTGAGGAACAGATGGAGCTTGAGGGGCGTGCGATTTCGCGCGCAGCGGTTTCGATAGACGGTATCGAGGGCGTTCATGCGTTCACCGAGAAGAGGAAGCCTCTGTTCGGTTGAACTGGCGAACTGAGGCCATACGGCGATCAACTTGCCAACACGGCGTCCAAGGGAGAGCGGCGGCGACATCCCCGAGGCCCAAGCCCCGCCGGGACCACGGCGGCGCTGTCCAGTTTCATGAGCCTTTTCCTCAGCTGTCGTGGTAGGTTGCGAGCCTGCGCCCGCGCTTTTTTTGAAGGTGTCTTCGCGTGAACGAGGAAGCCAAGCCCGCCTATGAGACCGGCCACCTCCCCGCCGCGCGCTCGGTTGTGCTCCATGCCGTGCGCGTCAACGCAACCGTCGTGAAGCGTGGGTTTTGGCCGAAAATTCGCAAGGTGGCGGCCCATATCCCGTTTGCCGAGGATGCCGTGGCCCTATGGTACTGTGCGCTCGATAAGGAGACGCCTGCCACGACCAAGGCGATCCTTTTGGCCGCCCTGGCCTATTTCGTCATCCCCAAGCCCTTTCGTCCGCGCCGCGTGCCGATTCCGGGGCTGAACCTGGCGGATGAGGCGGCGGTGATCGCCGCCGCCATCACCATGGCCAACCGCGCCATCCAGCCCCGCCACCGGGTGCTGGCCCGCCGCGCTCTGGACCAGCTGGCCGGTTGACCCTGCCGTCATCGATGGGGCTGACGCCGTTGGCCGGGCTGGCGGCGGTGTCGCTGATCGCCGCGGCGGTCTATGGCTTTGTGCTGCTGCAACGGCCGCCGTCACTGGTGCGGACCCTGACCAAGACCCTGGCTGTCGCCGCTCTCGCCGTGATCGCTGCGCTGACGGGCCTGGGCTGGCTCTTGGCCATCGGCCTGGGCCTATCGGCGGTGGGCGACGCCGCCTTGGCCATCGATGGAGCCGGCGGCAAGCGCAGCCTGCCCATCGGCTTGGCCTGTTTCCTCCTGGCCCACGCCGCCTATCTGGTGGTTTTCGTGCATGTGGGCGGGGGCGCCTTGGCGTTTCGCGCCGAGCCCATCCGCCTGGCCGGGGTGCTGGCGGCCATTTCCGCCGCCGTCTTCATGATCCGGGTCCTATGGCCCTATCTCGGCAAGATCGAGGGCGGGGCGCTGAAGGGGCCGGTGGTGGTTTATGGGCTGACCATCGCCGCGATGGTCATCGCCGCCTTCACCCTGCCGTGGAGCCGCTGGCCAGCGATGGCCGGTGCGGCGGCCTTCATGACCTCGGACGCCATCTTGGCCATGCGCCTGTTCCGCCATGAAGGTCGGCCCCATCGCGTGGCCGACCCTTTCGTGTGGTGGCTCTACTACGCCGCCCAGGTCGGCATCGCCGCCGCCTTTCTACGCCTCTGAAGAATCCGGAAGGGGGGCGATGTCGCGGAAATAGGGCTCGACCGGGCCTTGCAGCTTGACGGTCATGGCGTTGCCCTTGCGGTCCTTCGTCGCGCCAGCGGTCAGCCTTACCCAGCCTTCGGAGACGCAATATTCGTCCACATTGGTCTTATCCACGCCCTTGAAGCGCACGCCGACGCCGCGATCCAGAGCGGCGGAATCGTAGAAGGGGCTGTCGGGATTGGCGGACAGGCGGTCGGGAGGCGCATCGGTCATGGTCGGTCTCGGAAACAAGTTTGGCGGGGGTGATAGCCGCGATAGGCGAAGGTTCCAAGCTATCGGTGAGTTTAGGCGCGCCTCGGCCGACGATCACCCCATGGTCACCACCACCTTGCCCTGGGCGCGGCGCTCGGCCAGGTCGGCGATGGCTTGCCCCGCCTGCGCCATCGGATAGGTGGCCGAGACGTATGGCTTGATCTTGCCGGCGGCGTAGAGGGCCATCAGCTCTTCGATGTTCTCGGCATTCTCCTTGGGGTCCTTAGCGGTGAAGGCGCCCCAGAAGACGCCGACGATCTGGCAGCCCTTCAGCAGGGTCAGGTTCAGCGGAATGGACGGAATGCCCGCCGGAAAACCAATCACCAGAAAGCGGCCCTCCCAGGCGATGGCGCGCAGGGCCGCCTCGGCATAATCGCCGCCGACGGCGTCGTAAATGACGTTCGCGCCCTCCTTGCCGCAGGCGCCCTTGAACAGGTCCGCGAGCGCTTTTCGGCCCTCCTTGTCGAAGGGGCCGTGGGGATAGACCACCCCGGCGTCGGCGCCGTGCTTCAAACAGAGGTCCACCTTCTCCTGGCTGGAGCAGGCGGCGATCACCCGCGCTCCGGCCGCCTTGGCCAGCTCCACCGCCGCCAGGCCGACGCCCCCGGCGGCGCCCAGCACTAGCAAGGTCTCGCCGGCCTTGATGTCCGCCCGCTGCTTTAAGGCATAGTGGGAGGTGCCGTAGGTCATGACGAAGGCCGCACCCTCCTCGAACGACATGCCGTCCGGCATGGGTATGCAGCGTATTTCGGGGAGGGCGATCTTCTCCGCCATGCCGCCCCAGCCCGCCTGGCCGATCACCCGGTCGCCGACTTTGATCCTGCTCGCGCCCTCGCCCACAGCTTCCACCACCCCGGCCACTTCGCCGCCGGGGGAGAAGGGGCGTTCGGGTTTGAACTGGTACTTGTCCTCGATGATGATCACGTCGGGGTAGTTGACGCCGCAGGCCTTCACCGCCACCAGCACTTCGCCGGGCTTCAGCGCCGGATCGGCCACCTCCTCCAAGACCAGGGTGTCGGGCCCGCCCACGGATTTGCTGAGTACGGCCTTCATGACGTTTCCTTGTTATGACCTCTTGTGCGGGACGCTATCGCACCCATGGCTAGGACGCCAAGACGATTTAGAGGTTTGGGTATGACAAGAACCATTGCGCTGGCTTTGCACGGGGGCGCGGGAGCCAAGGCGGGCCGCGACTATACCGCCGAGATCCTCCACATGCGGGGCCTAGTGGAGGCGGCGCGCGACCGTCTGCTCGCCGGCGCCGCCGCCCTGGACGTAGTGGTGGAGACCGTGGCGGCGCTGGAGGCCTCGGGGCTTTACGTGGCCGGGCGCGGCGCCTCGCCCAACCGCGACGGGACCTATGAGCTCGACGCCAGTCTGATGGACGGGGCGAGCAGCCGGGCCGGGGCCGTGGCGGCGCTGAGCGGCTTTCAGAGCCCGATCGCGGCCGCTCGCGCGGTGATGGAAAACACACCCCATGTCATGCTGGCCGGCGACGGGGCGGCGGCTTTCGCCGGCGCGCAAGGGCTGGCGCGGATCACAGGTCCCGACGCCTGGTTCACCCGGGCGGGGGCGGCGGAATCCAACCACGCCCCCGGCCAGTCTCCTTCCGACTCGGCCGCGCTCGGCCACGGCACGGTCGGCTGCGTGGTGCTGGACCTGGAGGGGCGACTGGCGGGCGGCACCTCCACCGGCGGGGTGTTCAACAAGCTGCCGGGGCGGGTGGGCGATACGCCGCTGATCGGCGCCGGCGCCTGGGCCGACCGCACGGCCGCCATCTCCTGCACCGGCCAGGGGGAATATTTCATCCGCACCGCTGCCGCCTCGCAAGTCGTCCTGCGGATGCGGCTGGCCGGCGAGAGCCTGGAGACCGCCACAGCGGCGGTGCTGGCCGAGATCAAGGGTCTCGGCGGCGAGGGTGGCCTCATCGCCGTAAGCGCCGACGGCTCCATCGCCATGCCCTATGTCTCCGCCGGCATGAAGCGCGCCGCCCTCTATCCGGACGGCCGCATCGTCTCTGCCGCGTTCGCCGAATGAGGGAGGCCTTTGGCCTCGGAGGCCTTATCTGTTAAATCACCTCTCACCTCTTATTTAGCGGCCCATGTCGACCCTGATCCTTAGCCCTTCGCGACCGTCCACAGCGCCCGCGTCCCCGGCGCCGAGCGCGCCCGTGCGTCCGAACCTCACCGGCCTCACCCGGCCGGAGCTGGCGGCGGCGCTGGTCGCCGGCGGGGCGGTGGAGCCGGCCAAGGCCAAGATGCGGGCCGGGCAGCTGTGGGGCTGGATGCACCATGCGGGCGCCACCGATTTTGGCGCCATGACCAATGTCTCCAAGGATCTGCGGGCCACGCTGGCCGAGCGCTTCAGCCTGGAGCGGCCCGAGGTGGTCGAGCGCCAGGTCTCCACCGATGGCGCCCGCAAATGGCTGATCCGCATGGCGCCGGGCATAGAGGTGGAGACGGTGTTCATCCCCGGCGTCGGGCGGGCGGGGGCTCTGTGCGTCTCCAGCCAGGTCGGCTGCACCCTGAACTGCACCTTCTGCCACACCGGCACCCAGGCCCTGGTGAGGAACCTCACCGCCGCCGAGATCATAGCCCAGGTGCTGGCGGCCAAGGATGACCTCGGCGAATGGCCATCGGACAAGGACGACCGGCAGCTGTCCAACGTCGTCTTCATGGGCATGGGCGAGCCGCTCTATAATATCGACAACGTGGCCAAGGCCATCGATGTGATCTCCGATGGCGAGGGCATCGCCCTGTCGCGCCGGCGGATCACCGTCTCCACCTCCGGCGTCGTTCCGGAGCTGACCAAGCTCGGGAACGCCACCCAGGCCATGCTGGCCATCTCCCTGCACGCCACCAACGATGCGCTGCGCGACGAACTGGTGCCCCTGAACAAGAAGTATCCTATCGCCGAGCTGATAGCCGGCATCCGGGCCTATCCCGGCCTCTCCAACGCCCGCCGCGTCACCTTCGAGTATGTGATGCTGAAGGGGATCAACGACAGCCCGGCCGAGGCCCGCGCCCTGGTGCAGCTGATGCAGGGCATCCCCGCCAAGATCAATCTGATCCCCTTCAACCCCTGGCCCGGCTCGCCCTACGCATGCTCGTCCTGGGGGACGATTGAGACCTTCGCCGCCATTCTCAACAAGGCCGGCTATTCGTCGCCCATCCGCACCCCCCGCGGGCGAGACATCCTGGCCGCCTGCGGCCAGCTGAAGTCGGAGAGTGAGAAGCTAAGGGCGAGCGCCCGCCGGCAGGCGGAACGCGCCGCTCTTGAAGGCGCGATCGCCGGATGAGTCCTGAGGTTCAGGCCTTCGCGTCGGGCTTCCCCGTCACTATTCTGCACGCCGCGGTCAGCCTGACGATCCTGGTTCTGGGCTGCGCCGCCTATGGCTTCCTGTCGCCGATCAAGGAGGTGATCCTGATCCGCGAAGGTTCGACGGCGGCGACCATCGCCTTCGCAGGCGCCATCCTGGGCCTCGCCATTCCCCTGGCAGTGTCGCTCACCGCCTCCGCCTCGCTAATCGAGATCGCCCTTTGGGGCGTCAGCCTGATCGTGGTGCAGCTGTTGGTGTTCCGCCTGATCGACCTCCTCCTCACCGGCATCCCGCAAAGGGTGCGGGAGGGCGAGACGGACGCCGCCGTACTGCTCGCCGCCGCGCGGGTCGGGGCTGCCCTGGTGCTGGCCGCGGCGGTGGCCGGATGATCCGAGTGGGCTGATGACCGGAGCGGGGGCTCATCAGCACTGGCATTTTCCGAGACTGCCTGACTGGCTGATCTACGCCGTCATTGTCGCCGCCCTGGTCCTGGCGGCCCTCGGTCGGCGCGAGAACGCTGACGCCCCACCGGCCCCACCGCCCCTCTCCAGCGAGGAGGGGCGGCTCCTGCCGTCCGCCTCCACCTTCGCCCCGCAGGTGGTCGTCAAGGTCTCCGCCGATCCGGGCGGGCCGATGAGCGGCAGCGCCTTTTCCATCAGCCCCACGGGCGTGTGGCTGACCGCCCGGCACGTGGTCGCCGGCTGCCACAAGGTCGCTTTGATGGAGGCGCCCGGCAAGGCCGCCGCCGCCATGGTCTCCTCCGAGCCGGCCGGCGCGCCGGCCACCGACGTGGCGGTGCTGACCACCGAGGGCGGCGCCCCGGCCCTGCCGCTGGCCCAGAGCGGCGGGCTGCGCCTGGGCGAGCGAGGCTTTCATCCTGGCTTTCCGCAGGCGCGCGCCGGGGAGGTCACCACCCGTCTGCTCGGCCGCCAAACCCTGGAATTTCGCGCTCGCAGCAAGGCGGGCCAACGCACCGTGCGTTCGGAATCGGTGCTCTCTTGGGCCGAGGCCGGGCGCACCGGCGGTCTGCATGGCGACCTGGCGGGACTTTCCGGCGCCCCGGTGCTGGATGCGCGCGGCCGAGTGGTCGGCGTCACCCTGGCCGAGGCGCCTCGGCGTGGCCGCATCTACTCCGCCTCCTTCGACGCCATCCACCAGGCCCTACAGCAGGCGCGGATAACGCTTCTTCCGACCACGCAGCTGGGGGATCAGGTGAGCGTGGAGAACTACGGCCGCGTGGCCGATGACCTCCGCCGCGACCTCAGCGTCGCCCAGGTGGTGTGCCTGGATGGGCAGTAGCGCCCTGCGACCCCTCGTGAGCTCCACCGCGCGCAATTTTTCTTATTAGCACTCGATGCTGTTGAGTGCTTGGTTCCGTCCGAGATGTGCAGCAGTGTCGCAGTTGTGCCCAAGCAAAGGGCGATTGCAACGAAATCGTCATAACTCGAGTCGCCTCCTTGATCCGTGGCGCGAAGCACTCGTTGATCTGACCATCAGCTTGTCTGGCGCCGGATGAAAAGGATCATTGGCATGTCCGTGCTCGAAACCGATCTTGTCGACTATGTCTATCTGGATGACCTGACCCAGACGCCGGTCTTGGTGGTGTCCGATCCCCTCACCTGGAAGCCGCCCGAGGATGAGACCCATCTGGACGCCCTGCGCGACAAGCTGAACGCTCAGATCGCCTTTGTGGAGACCGGGCAGATCCGAGGCGTCTGGCCGGGTTACGCGGGGGGCCTCGTTAAGGTGGAGGTGGTGGCGCGCTACGCTCTCAACCGGGCCGCCGAGCAGTTCTACGGCGCGGCCGAACGGGTGATGAAGAAGGCCAATATGCAGCTCGACTTTCGCCTCTGCGACGGCTGAGCGGCAAGTTATCGGCCACGCATCCAAAGAGCGGGGCCGGCGTTACGTCGGGTGAATGTAAAGCGTCCTGAGGAGGACCGCATGTCGCCCAGCCATATCGCCGCCCATCTGGGAGGTCGTCTTGCGTTTCTCGCCACCGTCTTGGTCGCGTCGGCCGCCCTCGCCCAGCCCATGGCGCCGGTTGGCCCCGTGCCGGTGGCGCCGGGTACCACGGCGGCGGACATAGCGCCGGCGCCGGGCCTGCCCGGACCGCAATCGGTGGACCCCGCGCCCGGCGCCGCCGGCCCCTACGCCAACCATTCCGCCCACGCCTTCTACGATGTGGACGCCCGTATCGGTCGGGTGGAGCAGCGCATCGGCGCCAATCTTTCCGGCGCGCAGCAGAAACGGGCCATGCACGTCCTCGCCGGCATCAAGGGCGAGGAAAGATCGCAAATCGCCCGCCATGGCGACCTTCTGGACTGGGCGCGGGAAAACCTGAACCATCGGCTGGATGCGCTGATCCATACCTATCCCTCCCTGCATGGCTGATCGGGCCGACACGCGTATCTGGGGGTCGACAAACGGCTGAGCTGACGTGTTAATAGGCCATCACGCGGCCACGCCGGCCGCGGCCGGAGATGCGCTATGGGCCTGTTTGATTCCCTCGAAGGCATGGCGATGCAGGAACTGCGCAGCCAGGGCCCCGGTCTGCTCAACCAGGCTTTAGCCAATACCCCGCTGGCCGGCGCATCGGGCCTGATCGACCAGCTGATCCAAGGCGGCCTCGGCCCTCAGGTGGCGGCGATGCAGCAGGGAGACGCCAGCGCCGCCCCCAGCCCCGATCAGCTGAAGGATGTGCTCGACGGCGATCACGTGCAGCAAATGGCCCAATCCCTGGGTGTCAACCCGGATCAGATCCTGGCTCTGATCTCTCAGCACCTTCCCGCCCTGGCGCAACAACAGGCCAGCTGAGGCGTCGATATCGGGGGCGTGCGTCGCCCCTTCACGGCCGCGGCGGCATGTCATAAAAGCGTTGTGGGCGGCGGCCTAGGAACGCAAACCTGTCCGACTAAAAAGGCGATCCGCGAGACATGGCCGCCGACATCGCCTTCGCCGTTTGCGGCGTCTCCAAGACCTACGGCGGGCGCCAGGCGCTGAATCACGTGACGCTGTCGGTGGCCAAGGGGGAGATGATCGGCCTGATCGGTCCTTCGGGCTCCGGCAAGTCCACCCTTTTGCGAGCGCTGACGGGCCTGGTGCGTATCGACGCCGATGCCGGGACCATCTCAGCCTTCGACGCGCCCTTGCAGACCCATGGCCGGGTGATCGACAAGGTGCAGGCGGTGCGCGCTCGCATCGGCTTTATCTTCCAGTCCTTCAACCTGGTGGGCCGGCTCAGCCTGTTTTCCAACGTCATGGTCGGGGCCCTGGCCAAGCTGCCGGTCTGGCGAGGGATGCTGGGGCTGTGGCCCGCCGAGGACAAGGCTCGCGCCATGCAGGCCCTAGCCCGGGTCGGGGTCGCCGACTACGCAGGCCAGCGCGCCAACACCCTTTCGGGGGGGCAGCAGCAGCGGGGCGCCATTGCCCGCACCCTGGTCCAGGGCGCCGAGGTGATCCTGGCCGACGAGCCGGTCGCCTCCCTCGATCCCGTCGCGGCGAGGAAGGTGATGGGCGCCCTGCAGGAGCTGAACCGCAACGACAGGCTGACGGTGATCGTCACCCTGCACCATGTGGAATACGCCATCCGCTATTGCCCGCGCATTGTGGCGTTGAAGGCGGGCCAGATTGTCTACGACGGCCCGGCCAAGGGCCTCGACCGCAAGCGCCTGATCGACATCTATGGTCCGGAAATCGACGACATCATGCCAGAGGATCCCTCATGAGCACGCGCCGCACCTTCCTCAGTCTCGCCGCCGCGGCGCTGGTCAGCCTCGCCGGCTGTAGTAAAATCGCGCCAGCGGACCAGCCCCTGACCTTCTCCATCCTCTCGGCGGAGGATCAGGCCTCGTTCGGACCCCTGTGGCAGCCAATGCTGGACGACCTCTCCACCGCCATCGGGCGCAGGGTGCAGCCGCGCTTCTCCTCCAGCTACTCCCTTTTGGTGGAGGCCATGGCCGCCAATCAGTCGCAGATCGGCTGGTTCTCGGCCGAGCCGGCGCTGGACGCCATCGAGCGCGCCAATGCTCGGGTGTTCGCCCGCACCGTCGATCTGGAGGGGCGCGACACCTATACCTCGGTGGTCATCGTCAAGAAGGGCTCGGGCCTGACGCTCGACCGAATCCTGGCCTGCGACCACAGCCTGAACTTCGGCATGGGCGATCCGAAATCCACCTCGGGGACGTTGGCGCCCATGACCTATCTGTTCAAGCCCAAGGGGATCGACCCCAACAGCTGCTTCAAGACGGTGAGATCCGCCGCCCACTCGGCCAATCTGTTCGCCGTGGCCAATGGGGCGCTGGACGCCTCCACCAACAATTCAGTGGGCCTGGACTTCGCCCGGGTCGGCAATCCGGCGGCCAAGGCGGCCTATGACGACCTGCAGGTGGTGTGGACCTCGCCGCCCCTGCCGGAATCGGCCCTGGTCTATCGCAAGGACATCGATCCGGCACTACAGGCCAAGATCGCCGCCTTCTTCCTGCACTATGGCGTGGGGACCGGGCCCGACGCCGACCGCCAACGCGCCATCATGACCAAGCTGCACTATTCTGTGTTTCATGCCGCCGACGACAGCTATTTGGATCCGGTGCGCCAGATGGAGGCCGCCAAGGCGCCGACTGGCGCCAAGCCCACGCCATGAGCCAGACGCCCGCGGCGTCGCCGATGAGCGATCTGGCTCCGCCCACACGGCCGCTCGCCGGCCGATTGATCGACCTCGCTCTGTTCGGCGGCCTGGTTATCCTGCTCGCCTGGAGCTTTTCGGCGGTGGAGATGCGGCACCTGCCGCTGATCTTCAGCAACTCCACGCGCATCGGCAATTTCGCGGCAGGCTTCCTGCACCCCGACTTCTCTCAGTGGCCGCTGTTCGTCGGGGCCATGGTGCTGACCCTGCAGATTGCCCTTTGGGGCACGGTCTTGGCCATCGTCATCGCCATTCCGCTCGGCCTTTTGGCCGCCAAGAACGTCAGCCCGATCTGGGTGCAGCAGCCGGTGCGGCGCCTCTTGGATCTGATGCGAGCCGTGCCGGACCTAGTGATCGGCTATATCTTCATCGTGGCGGTGGGGCTGGGGCCGTTCGCGGGCGTCATGGCCCTGGCCATCAACACCGGCGGCGTCCTGGCCAAGCTCTTCTCAGAAGCTGTGGAATCCATCGATCCCCAGCCAGTGGAGGGGGTGCGGGCCGTGGGCGCCGCGCCGATCCACGAGGTGGTGTGGGGAATCCTGCCGCAAGTCGGGCCCCTGTGGACCTCCTACGCCCTCTATCGGTTCGAGAGCAACGCCCGCTCGGCCACCGTGCTCGGCCTGATCGGCGCCGGCGGCATCGGCCAGCTCCTGTTTGACAGCCTGAACACCTATGCCTACGGCCAGGTCGCCGCCATCATCGTGGTGATCGTAGTCGCGGTGTCGCTGATCGACCTCTTGTCCCAGGCGCTGCGGGCGCGGTTGCTGTAGCGGTCCCCGAGGCGGATCGGCGAACCTCACCGAGAATTGTATGGTTTTGATCTATTGATAGTTCCACCCTATATGCATATATATGCACCTTGCTGCGAGGTGCTGCCATGGCCGAAAAACCGTCTCCCACCACGTTGAAACTCTCCATCGCGGGCCTCAGCTTGCTGGTAGCCTTGTCGGGCTATGGGGTGTTTCTCGCCTTCAAGATCGGCGGCTTCAGCAAGATCACCGTCCATGGCTGGACCGCCCTCAGCATCGCCGTGGTCGCCACCGCCGTCTTGACCGGCGGGCTGATCTGGCTGGCCTTCTATTCCGCTACCCACGGCTACGATGATCGGTGATGCGTCGCCGAGCGGTGTCAGACCACCATGGCGGCGCCCTTAGCTGGCTGAACTAGGAGATCTCCCACCCTTTGTAGGCTTTGAGCCAGGAGTTCCCGCCCGCCCGCGGCGCCCAGGCCCAGGCGCACGGCTTCAGGGGCGTCGCCGAGGGCGAAGGCGTCGGCGGCCACCACGCTCACCCCGATCGAGCGCAGGCGAGAAACGAAGTCGGCCCGCTTCCACGGCGTCGGTAAGTTCAGCCAGATATGAAATCCCTCCGGATCGGTTCTCATGCATTCGCGAGGCAGGATGCACGCGGCGATGGCCTGACGGGCCTTGGCCTCTGCGCGGATGGCGTCACGGATGGCGCCGGCTGTCCCGTCCTCGATCCATCGGGTGGCGATGGCGGCGGTCAGGGGCGAGGCCATCGAGGCGGTGGCCCGGATGATCCCCGCCAGCCGCTCCGCGGCGCGGGCGTCCGGCGTCGCCAGATAGGCCAGACGAAGGGCGGGGGCGATGCATTTGGCGAGGCCGGCGATGTGATAGACCATGTCGGGCGCGATAGCTGCAAACGGCGGAACCGGGTTGGTGGGCAGGGCGCCATAGGCGTCGTCCTCGATCAGCATCACCCCGTGTTTGCGCGCTATGGCGACGATCTGTTTTCGCCGGGCCAGGGGAATGGTCAGGGTGGTAGGGTTCTGGATCGTCGGATTGCAATAGTAGGCCTTGGGGCGCGCCGCCTCGCACAGCCGCTCGAACGCCTCGGGGATCGGGCCTTGGTCGTCGTTGGGCGCCGCCAAAAGGCGCAGACGCAGATGGGCGGCGAGGGCCAGAAAGCCCGGATAGGTGAGGGGGTCCGCCAGCACTCCGTCGCCCGGCGAGGTCAGGGCGCCGGCGACGGCGAGCAGCGCCCCTTGCGCGCCAGGCGCCACCAGCACCCGGTCGGGGGTGATCCCAGCTAGGCGCTCGGAAAGCCATTTGGTCCCCGCCAGTCGATCCGTCGCGGTTCCGCCCGCCTCTTGGTAGCGCAACATGAGATCGAGCCCGCCTGCAGTTTCCAGACCGGCGATGTCTCGCCACATGCGGGTGTTGAGGGGCGCGTCCCGAAAGCGCGGCGGCATGTTCATGCTCATGTCCAGCATCCCGTCATCGCCCCCGGCGGGCGGGGCGGAGCGGGCGCGCACATAGGTGCCCTGGCCAACCCGTCCCTCCACCAATCCGCGCTGGCGGGCCTCGGCGTAGGCGCGGGTGACGGTGGTGAAGTCGATGCCGAGCGCGCCGGCCAGGGTGCGCTGGGGCGGTAATCGCGCGCCCACGGCCAGGCGGCCAGAGGCGATGTCGGCCTCAAGCGCATCGGCGATGGCCAGATAGACCGGCCCGGCTTTTTTCGAGATCGAAGGGGTCCAAGCCAGGTCCACGTCGTCGGTCTGCCTCATCCGCACCCATCCATACAATAAGCATACAAGTAGACGACGGGCGACGTCGTCGCAAGCCGCCCTAGCGATCCGCCCTGGCTTTGATACGCACGCTGACGGTCTTGGCGGCGGTGAGCATGTTAGGGTGAACCAGCGCCCACCACGCGCCATCATCGTCAAAGTCTGGAGGCGCCATGCCTGACACCCGTCCGTTGCACGTTCGCGTTCAAGTCCTGGCGGAACGCTACGACGCTCTGGCGCTCGGCGCAGGGAAGCGGGCGAACCAAAGTCGACAGGACGCCGGCAATCATCGCCGCGACGCCGCAACCCTGCATGAGGCGGCCGATGCTCTATCGCGGGTGGGGCAGGTCAGTTTTCGCCAGACCTGGCCCTATGCGGTGGTGTTTCCCGACAATGCAGCCACCCCCGGCGGGCACAACGTCCGTAAGCCCGATGGGACAGCGGTGTTCAGGCAACCGGTGGAGCAAGGGATCGCGCAGCAGGCTTGCGACGCCTTGAATCAAGGCTGGAGCGAAGATCGAGGGGAGGCGGGCCAGCCAATCCCTACGCCTCCCTGAGGTGTTCCGCCTCGGCGGCGAATTGGGCTGCCTTTTCCAGGACGGCGAGCCTCTGATCGCCATCGAGAGTACTGGCCAGATCGATCAGCCATTTCACATCGGCCTCCACCGTTTCAACGGGGCGCAGAGATTGCGAACGCATGGCTGACGGATCGGGAACGGGCATCGAGATCGCGTCCAAAGAATGTCTGGTAGTCGACATATCATTGTTCGTGCGTGGATCAATGAGCGGATTAACCCGGATCGGCATGGCGACGACCGCCGAGCGCGGATCTGGCCCAGGGCGCGGCGTCCAATGGGTGTAATTCGCCGCCGGCGCGGCCCTGAGGGGCCGCTATGGAGCCGCTGAAATCTCGTCCGGCATTGAGGCCATCTGTGGGACGAGATACGCCTTGGCGGTCTGGACCGGACTTGACAATGGCCCTGTCCCGGCGCTGAAACTTTCGCCGTCGCCCGACGAGGTCGCGCCCAGGGATCGCCCCCAACGCCCAGTGCTCGCACCTTGCCTTTGGTGTCACGTTGGAGATTTGCAAGGCGGTTTTCGCCGCAATCCTATAGGGGCGCTTCGCATCATGGCGGGCGTTAAGTGTTTGTCATATAACGACCTTCTTGTGGACTTGAACCGTCGCTAGAGCAGCGGCGGGGGACAGTGTTGGAGCAACGCCATGGTTCACACAATTTGCGTTAAGCCGTTCGACGCCGGGTGGGCCGTCGCATCCGACGGCGCCGACAACGACATGCTGTTTTTGAGCGGCGCCAAGGCCGAGGCGGCGGCCAGGTCACTCGCGCGGATGCTGGCCGACAGTGGACGTTCGGCCAAGATTGAGATCTGGCTGCGCGATGGGCAACTGGCGGCGCAGTTCGTCTGCCCGCCAGGGCGCGCGCTCTACGCCGATTGAGCCGCGGGGCCGAGATGTCATTGCCGCCTTTCAGAACGTCGCTGGGGATACCGCACGAACGCCCTCGATCTTCAAAATCACGAACCTTCAGACTGCCTGCGTCCAATCGCGATTGAGCGTCGCACCTCATTGGTGAAGCCCACGACCCTGACCATGATGGCCTGTGCGGCGGGCCGCAGCGGTGCTGTCGATCGTCGCCCTGGTCATCGGCCATTTGGCCCGCTAGAGGGATTGGCGACGGTCGCCAAATTCAGGTCGCGGCCTTGCTCTGTTGAGGACCGCCGATGAAGCGCCTGCTCGCCGTCCCTGTCCTCGGACTGATCTGCATGGGCGCGCTGGCGTCTCCGGCCGCCGCGGAGGTCTCGGGGCCCTGGCACGTGGCAGGCAAGATCGGCGCCTCCGTCTTCACGCTGAACTGTGTGTTCAAGCCGGATGGGGCGCATCTTGGCGGCGTCTGCACGGAGGCGTCCAGCAACGATCCCAAGGTCAAGTCCGGGCGCGCCCATCCCCTGACCGCCGGCGGTGTCACCGGCGACCAGGTGAGCTGGACCTATCGCACAAGCTTTCTACTGGCGACGTTCAACGTCACCTTCGAGGGAACCCAGGCTGGCGACCGCATGAGCGGCGCGATCACCGTCATGGGGCGCAAGGGCGACTTCACCGCCGCCAAGGAATAACCACAGCAGCGTTGAGAGCGCCGCGGGGGTCCGCGCGATTGTCCATATCTCCACGGTACGGGTCAGCGCCGCGGCGGACGGCCTGCATCTGGTTGCGGTGTCGGAGCCGGTCAGCCGGGCGTCTTAGCCCGTATGGCTATGGACCGGATGTCCGCTGGCCGCCGGGTCATCGAGGCCATGCTTGCGCCAAGTCGATCGCTGCACCGGAGGCTGGGTGAACCAAACCATGAACATCAAAAGTGACGGATAGCCGACGACGAAGATGAAGAAGATGGCGAAAACTAGGATCAGTTCAGATAGCGTCATGGCGTCCTCCTACGATAAGGACACTCGACCGCAACCCAGATCCCTCGACCTTGATCCCGATCAAGGGATGTGAATTAAAGGGCCGCTGAAACGCTTTATCGGCCAAAGACCACTGTCTTCACCCCGTTGATCAGGATGCGGTGCTCGGCGTGCCAGACCACCGCCCGCGCCAGCACGGAGCATTCAATGTCCTGGCCGATCTTGACCAGATCGTCGGGGGTATGGCCGTGGTCCACCCGCTGCACCCCCTGCTCGATGATCGGACCCTCGTCGAGATCGGTGGTGACGTAGTGGGCGGTGGCGCCGATAATCTTCACCCCCCGCTCGAACGCCTGGTGATAGGGCTTGGCGCCCTTGAAGCTCGGCAGGAACGAGTGGTGGATGTTGATGCAGCGCCCGGCCAGCCGTTCGCACATCTGCGGCGACAGGATCTGCATGTAGCGGGCCAGCACCACCAGATCGACGGCAAGCGCGTTCACCAGGGCCAGGAATTGGTCTTCCTGGGCCGCCTTGGTCTCCTTGGTCACCGGCAGGAGGTGGAAGGGCAGGCCATTCCACTCCACGAAGGAGCGCATGGCGTCGTGGTTGGAGACCACTCCGACGATCTCCACCGGCAGCTGGCCTGAACGCCAGCGGTGCAAGAGGTCATAGAGGCAATGGCCGAACCTGGAGACGGCGATCAGCACCCGCGGTTTGATGGCCGCCGCGTGCAGGCTCCACTGCATGTCGAAGCGGCGGGCGATCAGCGCAAAGCCGCGCTCCAGGTCAGCCTTGTCGGGCATGGCGGCGCCGTCGGCGCGAAACACCGTGCGCATGTAGAACTCGTCGGCGATGGCGTCGTTGAAGTGGTTGGACTCCACGATCGAGGCGTCGTTGTCAGACAGGAAGCTGGAGACGGCCGCCACCACGCCCTTGCGGTCTGGGCACTTGACCACCAGCACGAAGTCGTCGGCGGTCTTTGACGGTTTGGTCATCGATGGTCTTTCGCGGGCCTGAGGGGCGTTCCGTGCAAGCGCAGGGCGACGCGACTTTGGCTAGTCTAATTCTCTACGCCGCAAGCTCTTTTTGATGCCGGCCCCGGACCGATCGCCGGACGAGCGCCTTGTCCCGTTCGCCGATCTCAGCGCGCCAGACCCATGACCTTCCCACTGGAGATCGGCGAGGCGGTGGACGAGCGGCGGATACAACCTTTTACAATTGCACGCTTAACGGGTGTTAAAATTGGGTCTACACCTCACAACGTAGGCGTCCGGCGGTAAATCGCACGTGAGACCATGGCCTTTTCACAAGCCGATCATCTGAATTTCCTCAACCTCCTCACTGGGCCGCCATTCGGCCCAGATGGTTGGCCCCAGGCGCTGCCGCCACTGCTCAAGCGGCGGTGAGCGATGAACCATCCACCGAGCAAGCCGCAGTCTGGCCGAAGCCCTCCCGCCGCTGCGGTCAGGGATGCGGAGGCGCCTACAGATCGCCCCTACCCCCGACCTTTGGTGATTCTTGGCGTCGTTCTGTTTTGCCTGGGATTTTGGGTTGGATGTTACATTGCCGCATCCAGAACCTTCGCCGCCGCCAGACTGGAAAACCCCCAGCTGGAGAAGGCGAGCCATGCGTTCAATTGATGCATTCACTATGGCGAGCAATGGATCGCAACCCAAATTCCAAGCAAGGCGACTGCAAGACCGTCGCCGCAAGCAAGCGGGCGGCGTCAGGCTCAGACCGGCTTGGCGCCTGGGGCGCCGCACTTGGCGAACTTGCCCTTGGCGTCCTTGCAGCGGACCACCACCGGCTTGGCCGGGGGCGGGCACTTAACGAACTTACCCTTGGCGTCCTTGCACGGCGCAGCTATCGCCGGGGCGGCGCCCAGGGCGGTGAGGCTGAACGCCAGAACGGCGGCGAAGGCGAGGGCGTTGCGCATGACAGTCTCTCCGGGAGCGTGAGTCGGAGGCTGACATGAGAGGCCTGCCGCGGCAAGATCGTGCGGCGCGACCCCTCGATGACGGTCAGGCGGCCGCCTTCTCGCGATAGCGAGCCGCCGGCTTATCCCGGCCGACGTTCGCGGCCATGGCCAGGCGGGCCGCGGCATAGGCGTCCCACTGGGCGGCGTCGGGCAGGGAGGGCAGGGTGATCAGCTCATGCTTGTCGAAGCCGACCAGGGCGGCGTCCACCAGATCGTCCACCCCCATCACCGTGCCGGCGGGCAGGTCAGAAAGCTTGCGCCCGCCCCGCTCCCAGATCTCGGTGGCGGTGGCTGCGGGCAGCACCGCTTGCACATAGAGTCCCTTTGAGCCCAGTTCGGCCTGCAAGGCCTGGGAGAAGGTGATGACAAAGGCCTTGGTGGCGCTGTAGAGCCCTGGCATCATCTCCGGGATAAAGCCCAGCACCGAGGCTAGGTTGACGATCGACCCGCCGCCGCGCGCCAGGAAGCCGGGGATCGCCGCGCCCGCCAGCCGCGTCACCGCGGTGACGTTCAGATCGATCAGCGCTTCCTGCTTGTCCAGGTCGGCGTCGGCGAAGCCGCCCTGGCTGCCCATGCCAGCGTTATTGACCAGAAGGGTGATCGATGGGTCGCTCCGCAGTCGCTGCTCGATGGCGCGCAGGTCGGTCTTGTCGGTCAGGTCGGCCTTGATCACGGCGACCGTCACGCCGGTCTCGGTGCGCAGGCGATCGGCCAGGGCGTTCAGGCGGTCCACGTCTCGCGCCACCAGGATCAGGTCATAGCCGCGCTTGGCCAGTCGGTCGGCATAGACCGCGCCGATGCCGGTGGAGGCCCCGGTGACCAGGGCCGCGCCTTTGTTCGATCCGCTCATTTCAATCTCCGATATTGTCGCTTTGTCGCCGGCTCGGAGCGTGCCGCTCCGTCACTTGCATAATGATAGTAGCTAGGCCATCTCTTCGCCATGCAACGCACGAGTTTTTCTGACATGCCGTGTCCCGTAGCTCGCACCCTCGACAAGGTGGGCGAGTGGTGGAGCATGTTGATCCTGCGGGACTCCTTCTTCGGGCTGACCCGTTTCGATCAGTTCCAGACCAGCCTCGGCATAGCGCCCAACATGCTGACCCGCCGCCTGAACGCCCTGGTGGACGGCGGCCTGCTGGAGCGCCGCCGTTACAGCGAGCATCCGCCCCGGGACGAGTATGTGCTGACGGGGCGGGGGCGGGACTTCCTGCCGGTGCTGCAGGCGCTGCAGGCTTTTGGGGAGGCGCATTTTCCGCGGGGGGCGGTGGAGGCAGGGTCGGCGGACGCCCCCGAGGGCGCGGAAGCAGCGGTGATCAGCCCCCGGGGGTGAACGACACCAGACTGTCCGTGTCGCGCTTGGTGCGCACGTTTTCGGTATTGTACTGCTCCTCCGTCCGCTTCACCCAGTATTTCACTTGGGGCGCGTAATAGATCTCCTCGTGGCGGCTGACAGTGACGGTGCGGGCCGGCAACCGGTTCACCTGGGTGACCGCCGTGCCGACCGAAGGATTGACGTCGGCCGCGTTCACCACCGTCGCCGAGGGCGCCATCTCCGCCTGGATCGTGCCGTCGCCCTCGATCTTCAAGGCACGGAACGTCCCGGCCGGAACGGTGACGCTCTCCCATCCCACCACCTTATAGAGGGTGTGTTCGCGGGTGGTTTTCTGCAGGCCGTGCGGATTGGTGTCGAAAAAGTCCACCACCCAGCTCTTGCCGACGACCAGAGGGAAGGCGAGGGGCCGGCCGCTGAGGGTCTGTTTGCCATCCACCAGCCGCGTCTGGCTCCAGTCCGGTCCGACCATGTGATCCATGAATGCGGTGGGCGCCCCATCGAGCTTGATTCCGACCAGCACAGTCTCGGCCGCAACCCGATCGACCTTCAGGTCCACCCGTTGCTGGGAAAACCCGGTGTTGCCCTTTTCATGGGCCCGGTCGAACACCCAAGCGTCGCCCATCTGCAGGGCCGGCGCCGGGACAGCCTCTTGGGAGGACGCCAGGGTTGGCAGGGCCGTCAGCGCCAGGACCGCCAGAGAGACAGACAAACGCATACAGCGATCCCCAGGCGTGAACACATCAAAAGGCGTGGCGAACCCTAATGCAAACGCGACGTGCGTGTATTTCACCGGGGAAACAACTGACGGCGCGTGGACGGGGGTGGGCCGGCCCTAGCCAATCCCATCCCGACCCCCTACCTTCCGTTCATGGCCCGTTCCGCGACCCGCACCCCCAGGGGGACCACCGTTTCCAAGCCGACCGCTCCCGACCGGAGCCCCGACGTTTCCGCGCAGCTCGACGCCGCCGTCGGCCCTCCCGGAGTTGAGGAGGCGTCGGCGCGCTTCATCATGGACGTGGCTCCTTCGGTCGCCGCCACCTGGAGGCCCCACCGCCCTGCCCGCCCGGAAAAGTCCGAAGGCGGACGAAAATTCAACCTGGTCGCTCCCTATTCCCCCGCAGGCGACCAGCCGACCGCCATCAAGGAGCTGGTCGAGGGCATCAAGGCGCAGGAGGGCGATCAGGTGCTCTTGGGCGTCACTGGCTCGGGCAAGACCTTCACCATGGCGTCCATCATCGCCGAGACCCAGCGGCCCGCCCTGATCCTCGCCCCCAACAAGACCCTGGCGGCCCAGCTCTATGGGGAGTTCAAGAGCTTCTTCCCCGACAATGCAGTGGAATACTTCGTCAGCTACTACGACTACTACCAGCCCGAAGCCTATGTCCCGCGCACCGACACCTATATTGAGAAGGATTCATCCATCAACGAGCAGATCGACCGGATGCGGCACTCGGCCACCCGCGCGATATTGGAGCGGGACGATGTGATCATCGTCGCCTCGGTTTCCTGCATCTACGGCATCGGGTCGGTGGAGACCTATACGGCCATGACCTTCAGCCTAGAAATCGGCGAGATCGTCGACGAGCGGCGGCTGATGGCCGATCTGGTGGCCCTGCAATATAAGCGCAACGACGCGTCCTTCGTGCGCGGCTCCTTCCGCCGGCGCGGCGACGTGATCGAGATCTTCCCCGCCCACTATGAGGATCGCGCCTGGCGCATCTCCCTGTTCGGGGAGGAGGTGGAGTCGATCACCGAATTCGACCCCCTGACCGGCAAGAAGACCGCCGACCTGCCGTCAGTGAAGATCTACGCCAACAGCCACTATGTGACGCCCCGCCCGACCCTGAAACAGGCCATCGACCACATCCGCGTGGAGATGATCGAGCGCCTGGCCTGGATGAACGACACCGGCAAGCTCCTGGAGGCCCAACGGCTGGAGCAACGCACGCGCTTCGATCTTGAGATGATGGAGACCACTGGCTCCTGCGCCGGCATCGAGAACTATAGCCGCTACCTCACCGGCCGCCTGCCGGGCGAGCCGCCGCCGACCCTGTTCGAATATGTGCCGGAAAACGCCCTCCTCTTCACCGACGAGAGCCACCAGACCGTGCCGCAGATCGGCGCCATGTACAAAGGCGACCGCAGCCGCAAGACCACCCTGGCCGAATACGGCTTCCGCCTGCCCTCCTGCATGGACAACCGCCCTTTGAAGTTCGAGGAGTGGGACGCCATGCGGCCGCAGACGGTGCACGTCTCCGCCACCCCCGGTCCGTGGGAGCTGGACAAGACCGGCGGCGTCTTTGCCGAACAGGTGATCCGCCCCACTGGCCTGATCGACCCGCCCGTGGAGGTGCGTCCGGTCTCCAAGACCCCCGACGGCCGCCCCTTCAGCCAGGTGGACGACGTGATCGCTGAGGTGAAGCAAACCGCCCTCATAGGCTACCGCACCCTGGTCACCGTTCTGACCAAGAAGATGGCCGAAGACCTCACCGAATATATGCACGAGCAGGGGGTGCGGGTGCGCTACATGCACTCCGATGTGGATACGGTCGAGCGGATCGAGATCATCCGCGATCTGCGCCTGGGCGCCTTCGACGTCTTGATCGGCATCAACCTGCTGCGCGAGGGTCTGGACATTCCCGAGTGCGGCCTAGTCGCCATCCTGGACGCGGACAAGGAGGGGTTCCTGCGCTCGGAAACCTCGCTCATTCAAACCATCGGCCGAGCCGCCAGAAACGTCGACGGCAAGGTGATCCTCTACGCCGACCGCATCACCGGCTCCATGGAGCGGTCCATGGCGGAGACCCAGCGCCGCCGGGAAAAGCAGCACGAATTCAATCTTGCTAACGGCATCACCCCGGAAAGCATCAAGAGCAACATCAAGGACATCCTCGACAGCCCCTATGAGAAGCAAGGAAGGGTGCAGGTGGACGCCGGGGTGGCTGAGGCCGCCAAGCCCTTCCTGGGCTCCAACTTCCAGGCCACGTTGCGGGACCTCGAAAGCAAGATGCGCGAGGCGGCCTCGAACCTCGAATTTGAAGTCGCCGGCCGCATCCGCGACGAGATCAAGCGCCTGAAACTGCTGGACCTGGAATTCGCCAACGACGTCATG
Organism: Caulobacter sp.; assembly: GCA_026225565.1. Lineage (GTDB taxonomy): Bacteria > Pseudomonadota > Alphaproteobacteria > Caulobacterales > Caulobacteraceae > CAIOYC01. The sequence continues at coordinate 36,728 of JAMFTA010000121.1, forward strand.
ACCGGCGTCGGCGAAACCGTGGACAAGGCCGAACCCGCCCGCCTGCGCAAAGAGGCGCGGGCGGAGGCGGCGGAGCGCTTCCGGAAGGGGCGGCTGTGACCCCTCGCCCCTCCTCTCCCCGAGGGAGAAATGGGATTGGAGAGGCTGGCCGACAGGCCGGCTAGGCCTTGCGATCCACCGACGCGCCGGCGTCCGCTTCGCTGGCGGCGTAGGCCTTGGTTTCCGCCGCCTGCATCGCGGCGGCCTGGGCGGCGGTGGCCTTCGGCGTCACCACCACCATGGCGGGGCGCACCAGGCGGCCCAGGAGTTCATAGCCGGCCTGCATCACCTGCACCACCGAGCCGGGCGCCACGTCGTCCACCGGCTGCTCCATCATCGCCTGGTGCAGGTTGGGGTCGAATTTGGCGCCCTTTTCCGGGGCGATACGCTTCAGCCCATTGCGCTCGAAGGCGCTCTGCAGCGACTTCTCGGTCATTTCCACGCCCATCACCATATTGTTGACCGAGGCGTCGGCGGAATCCTTGGGCGAATGCTCGACGGCGCGGGCTAGGCTGTCGGCGGCGTCCAGCAAGTCGCGGGCGAACTTCTGAATGGCGTAGGCGCGGGCGTCATTGGCGTCCCGCTCGGCCCGGCGCTTGGTGTTCTCGGCGTCTGCGGCGTAGCGCAGGGCCTGTTCCTTCAGGGCGGCGTTTTCGGCCAGGAGCTTCAGCACCTCGTCCTGGGCCGCGTCTTCGGCCTCGGCGGCGTGTTCTTCAGCGGCGTCTTCAAAAGCGTCGTCGACCATAATCTTCCTTTTGCGGCCTTAGCCGTCGAGCATTCGCCCGAGCACCTTGGCGGTATAGTCCACCAAGGGGATCACGCGGGCATAGTTGAGCCTTGCGGGGCCGATCACGCCGATGGCGCCCACGACCTTCTGTCGGCCCGTCATATAGGGCGCCGCGATCACAGCGGAACCCGAAAGGGAGAATAGTCGCGTCTCCGCGCCAATGAAAATACGAACCCCCTCGGCGGCGCGCACATCATCGAGCAAACCGATCAACCGCTCCTTCTGTTCCAGGTCATCGAACAGGGAGCGTACCCGCTCCAGATCCGCCGCCTGGGCGTCGTGTAACAGGTTGGCGCGGCCGCGCACGATCAGCGAGCGATCCACCCCGCCGCCGCCGCTCCAGGCCGCCAGCCCCTCCTCAACCAGCCGCGCGGCGGTCTTGTCGAGATCGCTTCGGGCGATATCCAGCTCCACCCCCACTTCCGCCTTGGTCTCCACCAGCGTGCGGCCCTTCAGCCGGGCGTTGAGGAAGTTCGACGCTTCCTGCAGGGCCGAGGGGGTCAAGCCCGGCGGGGTGCGCATCAGGCGGTTCTCCACCCCCCCGTCCTCGAACACCATCACCGCCAGGGTCTGCTCGCCGCCCAGGGCCACGAACTCCACGTGCTTGACGCCCCCGTCGCGCACCGGCGTCACCACCATGCCCGCCCCGCCGGCGAGACCGGAGAGCAGGGAGGATGCCTCGTCCAGCGCGTCCTGAAAGCTTTGACCCCTGCCGGTCAGGCGCGTTTCGATGGCGCGTTTCTCATCCTCGCCGATATCGCCGATCTCCATCAGGCCATCGACGAAGAGGCGCAGTCCCGCGTGGGTGGGCAGGCGCCCGGCCGAGGTGTGGGGCGCGGCCAAGAGTCCCATGTAGGTCAGATCCTGCATGGTGTTGCGAATCGAGGCCGGGGACAGCTGCACCCCGCCGCGCGACACCGTGCGCGAGCCCACGGGCTCGCCGGTCTCCAGGTAGGTCTCGACGATGCGGCGGAAGATGTCGCGGGCCCGCTCGTCCAGCGCGCCGAGGCTCGCCATCCGCTCCAGGGCGAAGCCGTCGCCGAACGAGGCATTGAATTGAGACATGGCCTTAGGATAAGCCCCCCGGACCTTGGCGCAAGCGCCCCGTTTGAAAGCACCTCCTATGCGCCCCTCTGAACGCCTGGCCGACCAACTTCGCACCGTCACCATCGAAACCGCCGTCAATCGCTACGCCGAAGGCTCCTGCCTGATCAGTTTCGGCCACACCAAGGTTCTGGTCACCGCCAGCCTGGAGGAGAGCGTGCCGGGCTGGATGCGCAACAAGGGGGCCGGCTGGGTCACCGCTGAATACGGCATGTTGCCCCGCGCCACCCACACCCGCGGCCGACGGGAGGCCGCCTCTGGCAAGCAGTCGGGCCGCACGCAGGAGATCCAGCGCTTGATCGGCCGGTCGCTCCGCGCCGTGGTCGATCTGAAGGCTCTGGGCGAGCGGCAGATCAGCGTCGACTGCGACGTGATCCAGGCCGACGGCGGCACCCGCACCGCCTCCATCACCGGCGCCTGGATCGCCCTGAAGCAATGCTGCGACTACTTGCGCGCCGAGGGAGTGATCAAGACCGACCCGATCCTGGACCAGATCGCCGCCATCTCCTGCGGCATCCACCAGGACACCCCGGTGCTGGACCTGGATTACGAGGAGGATTCCACCGCCGAAGCCGACGCCAACTTCGTGCTGACGGGTTCGGGGACGATTGTGGAAATTCAGGCGACGGGCGAAAAGCGCGGATTCAGCCAAGGGGAGTTCGACGCCCTATTCGGCCTGGCCCGCAAGGGCATCGGGGAGCTCTGCGAAATGCAGAAGGCGGCGGTGGGTTCGATCTGAGCGTTCGGGCGGATCAGAAGGCCCCGGCCGCCCCCGGAAATTCAACCGGGCTTTGCAGGCCTTCAGCGCCCACCGACGAGACGCCGAAGAAGAAGTCGTCGATGTTGACCCCCTTCAGGGTCGCCGTTACTCCGCCCGTCACCGTCTGGCTGTGCTCCCAGCGGGGGGCGGTGGTCTCGCGCCACCACACCCGATAGGCGACGGCCCCCGGCGCGGCGGTCCAGGCAAGGGTGGTGTCGGGGGTCACCGCGCCGCTGATCTTCACCTCAGCAGGCGACGGCGGTGCTGAGGCGAGACTGGCCAGGGCGACGGCGTTCAGGCGAGTCACCTGGGCCAGATAGGGCAGGTCCACGCCTGCGGCCACGTCGCCGTAAGCGACGCCGCCTTCGCTGTGCAGGTCCTGATGCTGGCGGGTGTAGTTCTCGTCCGCCTCGGTCAGACGCACGGCGGGATAGCCGGACTCTTGCATCGGTTCCTGATCCCCGCCGCGGCTGAATCGATCGGCGCGATAGATCATCCGCACCTTGAAGTCCCTCAAGTACGTCTCGGCGATCCCCGCCAGATAGCGGGAGAGGTTGCGGGACGGGGCGTCCAACTCCCCGCCGCTGTGACGACGGGCGGCCGCGTCCTTCTCTATCTCGCCGGGGCGCGTGCCTTCGGAAAACACTCGCACGATGGTGTTTTCCACTCGGCCGTCTTGGCCGTGGATGTTGCCGACGATGTCATTGTTCAAATCGGCCTCCACTCGCCACCCTTGCGCCTTCGCGTAGTCGGCCAGCACCTTGCCGCCATAGAGGCCCTGCTCCTCGCCCGACAGCACCGCATAGACGATGGTGGCGGGAAATTTGCGCTGGGAGAGCACCCGCGCCGCCTCCAGCACGGCGGCGACCCCCGATCCGTCGTCGTTGGCGCCGGGCGCATCGCTGGTCGCGTTCAGGACGTCGGTGACCCGGCTGTCTATGTGAGCGCTGATGATCACCACCCGGTTCGGATCGCCCTCGCCCTTCTGGATGGCCAGCACGTCCTGGATCAGGGTCGGGTTGGGGACGCGTGCGCCAGTGACCGTCTGCCCCGGCGTCTCCACCACGAGGCAGCCGCCGCACGCTTCAGATAGGGCGGTGAAGCGCCCGGCCGCCCATCGCCGCGCCGCGCCGATGCCGCGCACATCCGACACAGTGTCCGAGAGCGTATGGCGGGTGCCAAAGCCGACTAGGGTGTGGATGGTGGCGCCGAGGGGGTCGGGCTTCACCGCCTTAGCGATGGCGGCAAGCTCGGGGAAGATGGGGTCGTCGCCACGCCCCTGCGCCACCGCCGGACCCGCCAGGGCCGCCGCGAGGAGGGTGAAGGTCATCAACCGGCGCATACAGGCTCCTTTGAACTGGCGCGACCATAGAGCACCGAGGGAAACCGCCGCAACGGCGCGCAACGCTTTTCCATTGAGCCCCGGTGTGCAGGCAGGATATGGCTGCATCTAAGCTTTCAACGGCACATTCGCCGGATTAGCCGCACCAATGCGATAATCCCCACCGCGGCCAAGGAGATCACCATGCGCGTCGGCGTTCCCAAAGAGATCAAGCCCGACGAATACCGGGTCGGCCTCACTCCCACAGCCGCGCGCGAATACGTGGCTCACGGGCACGAGGTGCTGGTGCAGACCGGCGCGGGCGAAGGCGCGGGCTTTGGCGACGATCTCTATGAGCGCGCCGGCGCTAAGGTCGCGCCTGACGCAGCGGCGGTGTTCGCTGGGGCCCAGATGATCGTCAAGGTGAAGGAGCCGCAAGCGGTGGAGTGGGCGCGGCTGACCCCAGAGCATATCCTCTTCACCTACCTGCATCTGGCCCCCGATCCCGCCCAGACCGAGGGGCTGATCAAATCCGGTTGCGCCGCCATCGCCTATGAGACGGTGACCGACGCGCGGGGCGGCCTTCCTCTGCTGGCGCCCATGTCCGAGGTGGCCGGCCGGATCGCCGTCTTCTCCGCCGCCGAGACCTTGCTGAAGCACAATGGCGGTATGGGATTGCTCCTCTGCGGCGTGCCGGGCGTGGCGCCGGCTCGGGTTGTGGTTCTGGGCGGCGGTGTGGTGGGGATCAACGCCGCTCGCATGGCCATGGGGCTGAACGCCGAGGTGGTGGTGATGGAGCGCTCCATCCCCCGAATGCGCGAGATCGACGATATCTTTCTCGGCAGGGTGCTCACCCGCTATTCGTCGCTGGCCGCGATCGAAGAGGAGATCCTGAAGGCCGATGTGGTGATCGGCGCGGTGCTGACCGTTGGGGCGGCGGCGCCCAAGCTGGTCAAGCGCGAGCACCTGTCTCGCATGAAGCCCGGCAGCGTCTTGGTGGACGTCTCCATCGATCAGGGCGGTTGTTTCGAGACCTCTCGCCCCACCACCCATGCCGATCCGACCTTCACTGTCGATGGGGTGGTGCACTATTGCGTCGCCAATATGCCGGGCGCGGCGCCCCGCACTTCGTCCGAAGCGCTCGGCAACGCCACCCTGCCGTTTGGACTGGCCCTTGCCGATCACGGGCTTGAGGCCCTGGCCAAGGATCCTCACCTGGCCCGCGGCTTGAATGTGTTGAAGGGGGCGATCGCCCACCCGGCGGTGGCGGCGGCCCTCAGCAAGCCCTTCGTCGATCCCTATGGGATTTGGCCGAAGGCGTGAGCTAGGGCGCGATTGCGGCGGGCTGGAAACATCCTCGCCGCAAACCGCGTTCAGACGTGTAGGGTGTGGAGGTGATGGAATGACGATGTTGAAAACCGCCCTTGCCCTCTGCGTCCTCACCCTGTCCAGCGGGGGCTTGGCCATGGCCCAGACCGATCCCGCTTCCGGCCTGGTCACGCCCTCGCCGGCCGCAGCCGCCCAGACCGATTCCACCGACGCCCAGATCGCCGCCTGGACCGCCGCCCCGCCGCAGCCCGCCGACGCGTTGGCCAAGGGCGGCGTCGACACCCTGGGTCCGCGCCAAATCCACGGCGAGGCCGGCGTCTCAATAGGCAGCAACGGCTATCGTTCCGGCTATGTGACCACGGAAATTCCCATCGGCGCCGATTCCACCCTGGGTCTGGGCGTGGCCCAATCCCAGATCAAGCTGAAGAACGGACCGACCCTGAAGAACCAGTCCGTCGCTGTCAGCCTGAGCCTCGGCGGTCAGGCCGGTCCCAACCCCGGCTGCGGGCGCAGCCTTCGGGTCAACAATCAGAATGTCGAGCCCCTGTGGGTATCGAATTTACGCGGCGCGCCTTTGGCCCCCGGCCAAGGCGCCTGCGGCAAGGACGCCGACTAGGCTCCGACTGGCGCCTCTGGATCAGAACGGGACCCAGTTGCGCCGGCGGCTGTAGGACAGATAGCCGACATTCGCGCCCAGGCGCAGACCCACCCCGGCGTGAATCGGGGCGAGGACGATGTCGTTGGCGCGCTGATAGGTGACCCCAAGCCCCCCCACCAGATAGGCCGATCCCTGCACCCCCGGGAAGCGCTGGAAGATCGCATCCGGATACTGCAGATTGTAGCAGAGGGTGAAGACCCGCGAGGCGTTGCCGCCCCAGTCGAATCCCACCGTCGGTCCCTGCCAAAACAACTGATGGGTGGGCCGGTTCTTCATATAGAGCAGGCCCTTGCCGTAGCGCAGCCCGGCGATGAAGGCGCCCGACGCCTCTTCCCCGGCGATATAGCCGGTGGGGCGGCCGTTATCGCGGAACACCCGCTCGATCGCCGAACCGGCCGCCTCGGCGGTGACGCCCAGAAAGTCCGAGGCGCTGCGGACGATGTCCTCGCGCGAATAGGTCTGAGCCGCCGCCGTATCGGTGGCGTATTCCGGTTGCGCGGCGGAGGGCGATGGCATGGCTCGCGGCGCATCCCCCGGCGGCGGCGCATCCTGGGGATAGGCGCGCGCCGGCGGCAGCTCGGTTTGCGCCACGGCTTGTTCGGCCAGCGCGCCCGCGCCGACCACAAGGCCCGCGCCGGTCAAAAGAAGGCTGCGCCTGTCCATGGGAATCTCTCCGCTTATCCAACGCAACGATTGGCCGACCTATGCTTAACGGCGCGTGAACCATGGGCGACGATCACGGCGATCTCGCGACACATAGCGCGCCACATCTCGCGGGCGCCGCAAGATGTGCTAGAGGCAGGCCATGACCACCCCGCTTTCGCATATTCGTAATTTCGCCATCGTGGCGCACATCGACCATGGCAAGTCCACGCTTTCGGACCGGCTGATCCAGGAGACCGGCGGGCTGACCGCCCGGGAGATGACCGCCCAGGTGCTCGACTCCATGGATATCGAGCGCGAGCGCGGCATCACCATCAAGGCCCAGACCGTGCGCCTGACCTATAGGGCCGACGACGGCGAGACCTATATCCTGAACCTCATCGACACTCCCGGCCATGTGGACTTCGCCTATGAGGTTTCCCGGTCGCTGGCCGCCTGCGAAGGAAGCTTGCTGGTGGTCGACGCCTCCCAGGGCGTGGAGGCCCAGACCCTGGCCAACGTCTACCAGGCGCTGGACAACGGCCACGAGATCGTCCCCGTGCTCAACAAGGTCGACCTGCCCGCCGCCGACGTGGAGCGGGTGAAGACCCAGATCGAGGACGTCATCGGTCTCGACGCCTCCGACGCCATCCTCACCTCCGCCAAGACCGGCCTTGGCATCCACGAGACCCTGGAAGCCATCGTCCACCGCCTGCCCGCCCCCAAGGGCGACGAGGCCGCGCCCCTCAAAGCCCTCCTGGTCGACGCCTGGTACGACGCCTACCTCGGCGTGGTGGTCCTCGTCCGCATCATCGACGGCCGCATGAAGCCCGGCCAGCGCGTCAAGCTGATGAACGCCGGCGCCGTCTACGGCATCGACAACATCGGCGTCTTCAAGCCCAAGCCCGTCAACGTCGATAGCCTCGGCCCCGGCGAAATCGGCTTCTTCACCGCCCAGATCAAACAGGTCTCCGACGCCGCCGTCGGCGACACCATCACCGACGAGAAAAAGCCCACCGCCCACGCCCTCACCGGCTTTCGCGCCGTGCAGCCGGTGGTCTTCTGCGGCCTCTTCCCGGTCGACGCCGCCGATTTCGAGGACCTGCGCGCCGCCGTCGGGCGCCTCAGACTCAACGACGCCTCCTTCACCTTCGAGATGGAGACCTCAGCGGCTCTAGGGTTCGGCTTCCGCTGCGGCTTCCTGGGGCTCCTTCACCTTGAAATCATCCAGGAGCGCCTATCCCGCGAGTTCAACCTCGACCTGATCGCCACCGCGCCCAGCGTCGTCTACCACATCAAGCTCCTGCACACCGGCGAGGTGGTCGAGCTGCACAATCCGGCCGACATGCCCGATCCCATCCGCATCGACACCATCAGCGAGCCCTGGATCAAGGCCACCATCTTCACCCCGGACGACTACCTCGGCGCCGTGATCAAGCTCTGCCAAGACCGGCGCGGCGAACAGCGCGAGCTTTCCTACGTGGGCTCTAGAGCCATGGTGGTCTATGACCTGCCGCTCAACGAGGTGGTGTTCGACTTCTACGACCGGCTGAAATCGGTCTCCAAGGGCTACGCCTCCTTCGA
>JAMFTA010000122.1 GCA_026225565.1 Caulobacter sp.
CCCTCACCCTGGACCGTCCGGTGGACGGCACGCGGATCACCCGCTGGCTGAACGAGGTGCTGCAGGCGCAAGGCCCCGACATCCTGCGTGCAAAAGGCATCATCGACGTCAAGGGCGAGGACAAGCGCCTGGTGTTCCAGGCCGTGCACATGATCCTCGACGGCGACCTGCAGCGCGAGTGGAAGCCCGAGGAGCGCCGCTATAGCCGCATGGTCTTCATCGGCCGCAATTTAGACGAAGCGGCCCTGCGCAAGGGCTTCGAAGCCACCGCCGCGTAGAGCCTAAAAACCCCTCTCCCTCCGGGGAGAGGGCGGGGCCCAAGCCGCGGAGCGGGTTGGGAGGGTGAGGGGTTCAGCTTCCGCCACCGTCTGCGCGGCGTAGCCCCTCACCTCCCACGCTGCGCGCGGGCCCCTCCTCTCCCCGGCGGGGAGAGGAGTTAGTGGTGGGGCGTCTGCATCAGCTCCACCAGCACCCCGCCCATGTCCTTGGGGTGCAGGAAGATCACCGGCACGCCGTGGGCGCCGATGCGCGGCTCGCCCGTGCCCAAGACCGTGGCGCCCTTGGCCCGCATCTCGTCGCGGGCCACTAGGATATCTTGCACCTCGAAACAGACGTGATGCTGGCCGCCCTTGGGGTTCTTGGCCAGGAAGGCGTGGATGGGGGAAGCTTCGCCATAGGGCTCGATCAGCTCGATCTGGGCGTTGGGCAGGTTGACGAATGAGACCCACACCCCTTGTTCGGGCAGGGCGAACTTCGGCGTGATATCGGTGCAGCCCATCAGGTCGCGATACATGGCCGCGCTGGCTTCGATGGAGGGCGTCGCAACGCCCACGTGGTTCAATTTGCCGATCATACTCAACAGCCCTTTAATTGTGCGACTGGCGGAAGTCCTAGCAGCTTGCGCAAACTTCCGCCGGACAACGTGATGACATCGCTGATCCGCCAGTCCCCCGGCAGCCGCTGGCAGAGCGCGTAGCTCACCATCTGCGGCTTTCTGAAGTTGTTGAAGACGACGCGGGCGGTTGCGCCGCCGCCGCGGATAGACACGCTGTCGATATGCAGGCCGGTGATCTCCATGTCCTGCGCATCGTAGCGGTAGTCGCCGTCGTTGGCGACGCCGACCTCGTCGTCCCGGTCGCTGTCCTTGATCAGCGCCGCCGCCATGTCGCCGGCGAAAAAGCGCTGCTTGCCCGCCGCCGTGATGGGGATGGACGGCAGGCGGTAAAGGGCGACGATGGCTTCCCGCGGCGTCTTGAACGCGGCGGGGGGATGCGCTGAAGCCGGCGGGGCGGCCCGGACGACCCCGCAAAAAGCCAGCGTCGTGATCGCCAGCCCACTTGCCCGGATCGTCCGTGAAGCCATGGTCAGACCCTTACGATCACCGTCTCCACCACCGGCCGGCGCTCCCAAATCCGTTGGGCGGATTTCTTCAGCACGCGGGCGACGGCCTGCTGCACGGTGGCGTCCACGTCGCGGGCGCCCGGCTCCAGGCGTTTGATGGCCTGGGCGGCGTCCTTGGCCAGGTCGTCCAGGGCGTCCTCAATGCTGTATTCCTCGTCCCCCGGCAGGCCGATGCCGCGCACCTGCACGTCGCCCGCGAGGCGCCCCTTGCCGTCCAGGGCCACGGCCACGACCAGCACGCCATTGGCGGCGGCGTGGCGGCGTTCGCGCAGGGGGTCGGAATTCTCCGGCGTCATCACCCCGCCGTCGAGGAAGAGGCGCCCGGCCTTCACCTCGTCGATGATCTCCGCGCGGCCCGGCGCGAGCCGCACCATGTCGCCGTTCCTGGGCGCGATCTGCTCGGGGACCTGGAGATCTCGGGCCAGGGCGGTGTGTTCGATCAGGTGGCGGCGCTCGCCATGGGTCGGCACGGAAATGCGCGGCCGGGCCCAGGCGTACATCTCCTTCAACTCGTCCCGGCAAGGGTGGCCAGAGACGTGGATGCCCGGATGGTCGCGCTCGGTATAGAGGCGCACGCCCCGGTCGGAGAGCTTATTCTGCAGGTTTCGGATCGGGATGTCGTTGCCCGGGATCACCCGGCTGGAGAAGATGCAGTGATCCCCCCGGCTGAGCTTCACGTGCGGGTGGGTTCCCTCGGCGATGCGCGAGAGGGCGGCGCGGGCCTCCCCCTGGCTGCCGGTGCAGAGGAAGAGGATCTGGTCGTCGGGGTGGTTCTTGGCTTCGGTGTCGGGGATGAAGGGCTTCAGCCCCTTCAACATGCCCACCGACTGGGCCGCCGCCGCCATGCGGTGCATGGAGCGGCCCACCAGGCAGACCCGCCGCCCGCAGGCGTCGGCGGCTCGGATCACCGTATCCATACGCGCCACGTTGGAGGCGAAGCAGGCCACCGCCACCTTGCCCGTCAGCGAGCCGATCAGCCGGTTCATGGCCACGCGCACCTCGGCTTCCGAGCCGGCGTGGCCGTCGACGAAGACGTTGGTCGAATCGCACACCATGGCCAGGACGCCTTCGTCGCCGAGGCGGCGAATGGCGTCGATGTCGGTGGGGGCGCCCAGCAGAGGATCGGGATCGATCTTCCAGTCGCCGGTGTGCAGGATAACGCCCAGCGGCGTCCTGATGGCCACGCCGTTGGGCTCGGGGATCGAGTGGGTGAGGGTGATCAGTTCCATCTCGAACGGCCCCAGCGTCAGCGTGCCGCTGAGGGGGATTTCGGTCAGGGGCACGTCGTCCAGGATGCCGGCGTCACGCAGCTTTTCGCGCAAGAGGAAGGCGGTGAAGGGGGTGGCGTAGCAGGGCGCCCGTAGGCGCGGCCACAGCCAAGCCACCGCGCCGATGTGGTCCTCATGGGCGTGGGTGAGCACGATGCCAAGGATGTCGTCGGCATATTCCTCGATGAAGGTGGGATCGGGCATGATGATCTCCACCCCAGGCGTGGTCTGGTCGCCGAAGGTGACGCCCAGGTCCACCACGATCCACTTGCGGGCGTGGGGCGCGCCGAAACCATAGAGATTGAAGTTCATGCCGATCTCGTTCGACCCGCCGAGCGGCAGGAAGACGAGTTCGTCGTCAGGTTTGGCCTTTTGCATCACGGCGCTCATGCCGCGTTGCGCCTGTGGATCTCGAGCAGGCCCTTCAAGGTCAGGTCGTGGTCGAAAAGGTCGATTTTGCTGGTCGCGCCCTCGAAGAGGGAGGCGACGCCGCCGGTGGCGATGACTGTCATGGGGCGGTCGTACTGCGCCTTGATGCGATCCACCAGCCCTTCGATCAATCCGACATAGCCCCAGAAGACGCCCGACTGCATGGCTCCGACGGTATCCAGGCCAATCACGTGCTGCGGACGCTTGATCGCCACCCGTGGCAGCCGCGCCGCCGCCTCGTGCAGGGCCTGCATGGAGAGGTTGATGCCCGGGGCGATCACGCCGCCCTCAAAGGCTCCGTCCGCCCCCACGATGTCAAAGGTGGTGGCGGTGCCCGAGTCGATGACGATCAGGTCACCCCCATGGTCGATATAGGCGCCGATGGCGTTGACCAGCCGGTCCGCGCCGGCTTCGGACGGCTTCTCGATCCGCACGTCGATGCCGAGGATGGCGTTCTCGCCAACCACCAGGGGCTCGACCTTCAGATAGCGGCGGGCGAGGTTGCGAAGGTTAAACAGCGACTGGGGCACCACGCTGGAGACGATGCAGGAATCGATGTCGGCCAGGGTCAAGGCGTGCATGGTCAGCAGCTGATTCAGCCAAACCCCGTATTCGTCCGCCGTGCGGCTGGAGTCGGTGGCGGCGCGCCACTGGTTGATCCAGCCCCGCCCGTCGTGAATCGCGAAGAGGGTGTTGGTGTTGCCCTGCTCGATCGCCAGCAGCATCGGGGATGGTCCTTAGTGGGGAAAGAAGACGTCGCCTGCGGTGATGCGCCGCAGCGAACCGTCCTGCAAGCGCAGGCGCAAGGCGCCGTCGGGGTCCAGGCCTTCGGCCACGCCTTCGAGGGTTTCCTGATCCAACCGCGCCGTGCAGGGGCCGCCCAGGCCCTCCGCGCGAGCCGTCCAAGCGGCAAGGACGGCGGCGGTCCCCTGCCCATCCCACACGGCCAGCCAGTGCTGGAAGTGCAGGCTGAGCCGGACCAACGCCTGCGCCGGGGTCGGCGGCTCGGTCAGGGCGGGATTCAGGTGGCCGAAGAGGGCGGTGGCGGGTCGCTCCGATTCCACTGGCGGCGTGCGAAGGTTCACCCCGACGCCGATGGCCAGCCAAAGGCGCCCGTCCGCCGCCTTGCCCGATTCGATCAGGACGCCCGACACCTTGCGGCCGTCGATCATCACATCGTTGGGCCACTTCAGCTTGACCAGGGCCTCGGGCACGTAGTCGATGGCGAGGTCCGAAACGGCCAGGGCGGTGACGAAGGCGCTGAGGGAGGCGTCGCTGGGGGACTTGTCGAGGGTGATCAGAAGGGTGGCGGCGAGGTTGCCGGCGCCCGTCTCCCAGGACCGCCCTCGCCTGCCCCGCCCGGCCGTCTGGCGCGCGGCTGTGATCCATAGGGGCCCAGGCTCCCCTACCTCGGCCCGGCGGCGGGCTTCGGCGTTGGTGGAGTCGATCTCTTCGAACGCTAAGACCTGGAAGGCTGAGACCGGGATCGCGGGGCCGGCCAGGCTCACACGAAGCCGAAGGCCTGGGCCGCCGCGCGCGCCCAGGGATCGAGCAGGGCCAGGAACGGCATGACCACCGGGAAGGAGAAGAGGGCCGCCGCCAAGCCGATGGCCTTGGCGTCCCAGGGCGTGCGATCCACCTGGCCCGGCGCGGGATCGAACCACATGGTCTTGACCAGGCGCAGGTAATAGAAGGCCGCAACCACGCTGGTGACGAGGCCGAAGACGGCGATCTGCCACTCGCCGGCCGCCAGCGCCGCCTTGAAGGCGAAGAACTTGGCCCAAAAGCCCGAAAACGGCGGTATCCCCATCAGGGAGAAGCTGAACACCGTCAGGGCCATGGCCATGGCCGGGTTCTCCTTGGAAAGCCCCGCCATGTCGGCGAAGCTCTCCATCGGCTTGCCATTGCGGCTCAGCGCCGTCAGGCAGGCGAAGACGCCCGTCACGTCGATCATGTAGAGCACCATGAAGACCAGCATGGCCTGCACCCCGCCAGGGGCGCCGGCGCTGAGCGCCATCAGGGCGTAGCCGATGTTCAGGATCGAGGAATAGGCGAGGAGGCGCTTCAGGTTCTTCTGGGCGAGCCCCGCGAAGGCGCCCACGGCCATGGAGATGCCGGCGACGGCGACGATCACCTGGCGCCACTGCTCGATGGCGTCGGGGAAGCCCAGCACCATGGCGCGGGCGAAGAGGACCATGGCGGCCAGCTTGGGCGCCGCGGCGATGAAGGCCACCACCGGCGTCGGGGCGCCCTCATAGACGTCGGGCGTCCACATGTGGAAGGGGGCGGCGGAGACCTTGAAGGCCAGGCCGCAAATCAGGAAGACGATGCCGAAGATCACGCCGGTGCTCGGCGTCGCGGCCACCGCGTGGGCGATGTCTGGAAAGCGCGTTGAGCCGGCGAAACCGTAGATCAAGGAGGCGCCGTAGAGGAGGAGGCCCGAAGAGAGCGCGCCCAGGACGAAATACTTCAGTCCAGCTTCGGAGGACTTGGCGTCGTCGCGGCGGAAGGCGGCGAGCACGTAGAGGGCCAGGGACTGCAGCTCGACGCCCACATAGAGGGAGATCAGGTCGCCGGCGGAGACCATCATGCCCATGCCGAGCGCGGCCAAGAGGATCAGCACCGGATATTCGAACTTGCCGCTCTTTAGCCGAGCCAGCCAGCCGTTGCCGAGCACGACGGCCACGGCGCTCATCAGATAGATGGCCACCTTGGCGTAGACCGAGGCCTGATCCTCGACAAAGCCGCCGTGGAAGGCGGCGCCCAGGGGTCCGACGGCTGCGGGGGCGCCTGCAGCGATCAGCACCAGGCCGGCGAGAACCGAGACCAGCCCCGCGCCCTTGTCGCCGCGAAAGGCGCCGACCAAGAGGAGAACGAGCGCGCCGACGCCGACGATCAGCTCAGGGGATGAGATTTGCAGCTCGAAAGGCAGGGTCATGCTCCTAACCGCCCGCCGCGAGGCGCCAGGTGTCCACCAGGCGGGTCACCGAGGCTTCGGTCACGCCGAGGACGAAGTGGGGATAGACGCCCAGAACCAGGGCGCCGACGATGAGGGGGATGAAGATCGCCACTTCACGCACATCCATGTCGGTGATGGCGGCGAGCTTGGGATTGACGATCTGGCCGAAGATCACCCGGCGATAGAGGGTCAGGGCGTAGACGGCCGAGAGGATCACGCCGGTGGCCGCGAATAGCGCCGTCCAGGTGCCCGAGCCCCAGGTCGCGCCATAGGCGCCGGTCATGGTCAGGATCTCCCCGACAAAGCCCGAGGTGCCCGGCAGGCCGACATTGCCCATGGTGAACAGCATGAAGGTGGCCGCGTACCAGGGCATCCGCGTGACCAACCCGCCGTAGAAGGCGATCTCGCGGGTGTGCATCCGATCGTAGACCACCCCGACGCAGAGGAAGAGCGCGCCGGAAATGATGCCGTGGCTGATCATCTGGAACACCGCCCCCTGCACGCCGATGACGTTGCCAGAGAAAATGCCCATGGTGACAAAGCCCATGTGGGCCACCGAGGAGTAGGCGATCAGCTTCTTGATGTCGGTCTGACGGAAGGCGACGAGCGAGGTGTAGACGATGGCGATCACGCTCATGGCGAAGATCAGCGGCGTGAACATCACCGACGCATTGGGGAACATGGGCAGGCTGAAGCGGAGGAACCCGTACCCGCCCATCTTCAGCATGATCCCGGCCAGGATCACCGACCCGGCCGTCGGCGCCTCCACGTGGGCGTCGGGCAACCAGGTGTGCACCGGCCACATGGGCATCTTCACCGCAAACGAAGCGAAGAAGGCCAGCCAGAGCCAGGTCTGCAACTGGGGCGCGAACTTATAGGCCATCAGCTCGGGGATGGAGGTTGTGTGGGCCGTGGCGGCCATCACCAGGATCGCGCCCAGCATCAGGATGGAGCCCAAGAGGGTGTAGAGGAAGAACTTATAGGCCGCGTAGACCCGGTTCTTCCCACCCCAGATGCCGATGATCAGGAACATCGGGATCAGGCCGCCCTCGAAGAAAATGTAGAAGAGGATGAGATCCAGGGCGCAGAACACCCCGATCATCAACGTCTCGAGCAGGAGGAAGGCGATGAAATATTCCGCCACCCGGTCGTCGATGGACTTCCAGGAGGCGGCGATGCACAGGGGCATCAAGAAGGCGGTGAGCAGCACGAACAAGACGCTGATGCCGTCCACGCCCATGCGGTAGTCGGCGCCGGCGAACCAGGGCAGATGCTCCACGAACTGGAAGCCCGGCTCCTTGGAGTCGAAGTTGGCGACCAGGAGGATCGACAGAGCCAGGGTGGCGATCGTGGTCGCCAGCGCGATCCAGCGCGAATTACGCTTTACGCTTTCGGCCTGCTCTGGCTTGGCGAAGGCCTTCAGAAGAAGGATGGCCGCGACGCCGATCAGCGGTGCGAAGGTGGTGAGGGTGAGAATGCCGACCATGGTTCAGCTCCCCCCGCCGCGAATCCAAACCAGGAAATAGGTCAAAAGGCCGGCCACCCCGAGAAGCATGACAAAGGCGTAGTGATAGAGGTATCCGGTCTGCAGCCTGCCGAGCCCGCGCCCCGCCCGAGCCACCAGGGCGGAAACGCCGTTGGGACCGAGGCCGTCGATGATCTTCTGATCCCCAACCTTCCAGAAGAGGTCGCCCAAACCCCGGGTGCCCCGCACGAAGATGAAGTCGTAGATCTCGTCGAAATACCACTTGTTGTAGAAGAAGGTGTAGAGAGGCCCCGCCTTGGCGAACAGGCGCGCACCCAGCCCTTCCTTCAGAATGTAGACGTAGACGGCGATCAAGAGGCCGATGATGGCGGCCGCCAGCGGCATCAGGCCGATCCACATGGGCAGTTCTTCCACCGCATCAAGCACATGATTGCTCGGGCCGACGAAGATGGCCCCCTGCCAGAAGGCGTCGCGGAACGGGCCGACGAAGTCCCTGAAGAAGAAGAAGCCGGACCCGGCGGCGCCGATCGCCAGCACCAACAGCGGCACGATCATCACCCAGGGGCTCTCATGGGGTTTGTGGCCATGATCATCATGGTGGCCGGTGCCTGGCTCGGATTCGGTTTCGATCTGCGCCGAAGAGGCGTGGTCGTCGTGCCCATGGGCCGCGTGCCCGTGATCTGCGTGGGCGTCGTGACCCCAGCGGGCGTGGCCGTTGAAGGTCATGAAGATCAGGCGCCAGGAATAATAGGAGGTCAGCCCCGCCACGAACACCCCGACCACCCAGGCGAAGTAACCGAAGCCGTTGTGCGCGCCGGCCGCGAAGGCCGCGCCGAGGATGGAATCCTTGGAGTAGAAGCCGGCGAAACCCAGCTCCAGGCCGGGGATGCCCAGGCCGGTAATGGCGATGGTGCCGATCATCATGACGCTGAAGGTGATGGGCATCAGCTTCCAGATACCGCCCATCTTCCGCATGTCCTGCTCGTGGTGCATCCCGGCGATGACCGAGCCGGCGCCCAGGAACAGCAGCGCCTTGAAGAAGGCGTGGGTGAAGAGGTGGAACATGGCCGATTGGTAGGCGCCGACGCCCGCGGCGAAGAACATGTAGCCGAGCTGTGAGCAGGTGGAATAGGCGATCACCCGCTTGATATCGTTCTGAGCCATGCCGACGGTGGCGGCGAACAAGGAGGTGATGGCGCCGACGACGATCACCATGTTGCGGGCCACGGGGGCATACTCGAACATCGGCGACAGCAGGCAGACCATGTAGACGCCGGCGGTGACCATGGTGGCCGCGTGGATCAGGGCCGAGACCGGGGTCGGGCCCTCCATCGCGTCGCCGAGCCAGCTCTGCAGCGGGAACTGGGCCGACTTGCCGCAGGCGGCGAGCAGCAGCACCAGGCCGATGGCGGTCACCGTCTTGGAGTCGGCGCCGGCCGCGTGGTTGAACACGGTGGTGAAGTCGAAGGAGCCGAAGGTGGTGAACATCAGCATCACCGCGACCGACAGGCCGATGTCGCCGACCCGGTTGACGATGAAGGCCTTCTTGGC
>JAMFTA010000123.1 GCA_026225565.1 Caulobacter sp.
CGGCAATGGCGGGGGCGGGCCCCCCCCCCCGGGGCGCCGCCGGGGCCCGGTGGTGGCCCCGGCGCGCCCCGGGCCCGCGGGGGGGGGGGGGGGGGGCTTCGGGCGACGCCCTGATCGAGCTTTCCATCAGGCCGCACCCGCTCTATCGGCGCGACGAGGCGGACCTCTATATGGACCTGCCCATCTCGGTGCCCGACGCGGTCCTGGGGGCCAAGGTGGAGGCGCCGACGCCTGACGGGCCGGTGACCCTGACCGTCGCCAAGGGCTCCAACTCCGGAGTCACCCTGCGGCTGAAGGGGCGGGGCGCGGTCAACCCCATGGGCAAGCGCGGCGACCTTTTCGCCCGGCTGATCGTCACCCTGCCCGAACCGCCGGACAAGGCGCTGGAAACATTCGCTGAAATCTGGCGGAAAGACAGACCCTATACCCCTAAGCGCAAAGGTTGAGTCCCGTCCGTAAATGGGCAGGGACTTGAGCCATAATTTCGGGCGGCCGTTCAGCCCCCGTTCAGCGCCTTGAGGCTAGAGCATGAGAATGCCGAGAAAAGCGCTCTTCGTCGGCCGGCCGGTGCTGATCCTCGCCGCGCTCATGGCCGTGGCGACATCCGGCGCCGCCCTGGCCCAACCGTTCCCGCCGGGCGCTCAGCCGGGCGACAGCCTGGGCGCCGACTGGCGCGAACAACAGAACGAAGCCCGTCAGAAGGTCAGGGAGGGCCGCCATGTGCCCTTGGACAGGGTGATCGAGTCCATCCGCCGCCAGACGCCGGGGCGCCTCTTGGACACCGGCATCGAACAGGGGCCCGACGGCCGCAGCGTCTATCGGGTGCGCTGGGCCGCCGCCAACGGCCGCCGGCTGGACATATTGGTGGACGCCCAGTCGGGCGCCATCCTCTCCAGCCAAGGGCGATAGGCGGCGGTCCTTGAGGATCGCCGCCCGCTAGAGCCTTATCCGATCGGGATGATCGCCCCGATCGCCGTCACTGCGCAGTGATATAGGGGTCCCAGTTCACATAGTAGGTGATCGGCCGGATCTGGCCGACGGTGACGGCGATCTGGATCTGATAGATCTGCCTGCCGGCGTTCATGGCCTGGCCGATCCAATAGGCGCCGGGCGGCTCATTGCCCAAGGGCGGCTGTTGCTGCGGATAGCCCTGGCTGCCGAAGACATTGCCTTGGGAGACGGTGAAGCCGGTGATGATCACCGTGTCGCCGCTGGTGGGATAGATGGGCACGGTGTTGAACCCGATCAGCGAGCCCACCGGGACCACGGTGGACAGCTCCATCTGGCCTTCGTTGCTGCTGCCGTTGTTGACCATATTGTCCATCATATAGACGCCGGCCGAGATATTGTTGCCTTGTTGGGAAGCGACGTAGGCCGTATCCACGGCGATGGTGACCGATGCCTGGGGCGCCAGAAGCGCCTGCCTCACCAATACGAGGCGCGATGTGCTCGTCATGACAATCCTCTTGAGTTTTGTGTTTGCCGCATTGGGCGCGACGTTCGATGGAGCGGTCTATTGGACGGTGATGCCCGGGTTCACCTTCAGGGTGATGGCGGCTGAGCCCGGCTGCTTTTGAGCGTTCAGGGTGATCTGATAGGAGGCCGAGCCGGTCACCTGGACCTGGCCGACAAAACCGCCCTTGCCGTCGGCCTGGGGCTGTCCGCCCGCGCCCCAGACGCTGGCGTTGCCGATGGCGGTCAGGGAGAGCACCGCGGTGCTGGTCGGATCGATGTTGTAGACGTTCCACTGGATGGTGGTACCGTTGGTGACATTGGTCGACAGGTTGGTGGAGCCTTCGTTCTGGCTGCCGTTGCCGACGCGGTTGTCGACCAGATAAAGCCCGGCGGTAGAGCCGTTCTGGATGGCGTTGATGTCCACCCAGATCTGGATGAAGACGGTTGGTGTGCCGGTCGCCATTCTATTCTCCTGTGATGGTCGAAAGACGGATGGGTGAGTTGACGCGGGGCGATTGAGGTCGCATATTTCCACTTCAACGTGTGATTCATACGGGCGATCTGCGACAATAACAACTATAAATTGTGTATTCAGAAAACGCACCGAGTTTGCGTGGGCGGCTCCCCAAGCCGCCCTTTGCGGACTAGCCTGGCGGCCGCCGACCGCGTAAGCTCAGGAGGTCCCCATGCCCGCCTTCGCCGTGATGATCCGCGAGCGGATGACCGATCCGCAAGAGTTCGCCACCTATGCCGAGATGGCCCGGGCGGCGCGCACCGAGGATATGAAGGCCCTGGCCTTCTACGGCGCCTTCGAAGTGATCGAGGGACCGCCGGTGGAAGGGGTGGTGCTGATCCAGTTCCCGAGCATGGCGGCGGCCAAGGCCTGGTATGACAGCGACGCTTATCGGGCGGCGGCGAAGCACCGCCACGCCGGCGCCGAATACCGGGTGATCTTCGTGGAGGGGGTTTAGCGGCTCACCGCTTTAGTCGCCGCCCCTTTAGCGCATCGCCCCATTAGCGCATCGCCCCCTTTAGCGTGTGGCCCCCTTTAGCGCATCGTCTGGGCGCGCTAGGGTCCTTCCATGCGAATCCTCCTCGTTGAAGACGACCCCGACATCGCCCGCCAGCTGAAGGGCGCGCTCGCCGACGCCGGCTACGCCGTGGACCACGCCCCCGACGGGGAAGAGGCGCTGTTTCTGGGCGAGACCGAGCCCCACGACGCGGTGATCCTGGACCTCGGTTTGCCCAAGCTCGACGGGGTCTCGGTGCTGGAGAAGTGGCGCAAGGCCGGCATGGCCGCCCCGGTGCTGATCCTCACCGCCCGAGGCTCCTGGAACGAGAAGGTGGCGGGCTTCGACGCCGGCGCCGACGACTATCTGACCAAGCCCTTCCACACCGAGGAGCTTTTGGCGCGCCTGCGGGCCTTGCTGCGCCGCGCCGCCGGGCACGCCCAGCCGGCCCTGGCCTGCGGCGACCTCAGGCTCGACCCCCGCGCCGCCCGCGCCACGGTGAACGGCGAGCCGATCCGCCTCACCTCCTTAGAATACCGCCTGCTCCACTATCTGATGATGCACCAGGACAAGGTGATCAGCCGCACCGAACTGGTGGAGCACCTCTACGACCAGGACTTCGACCGGGATAGCAACACCATCGAGGTCTTCGTCGGGCGCCTGAGGAAGAAGATCGGCCCGGACCGGATAGAGACCGTGCGCGGCCTGGGCTATCGGCTGGCGCCGCTGGAAGGGGAGGCGGCCTAGGGGGCGGTGTCGGCGGCCAATCCTTCGCTGGTCTGAAAGCGGTTTGCTCCGGTTGACGATATGAAGGCCAAACGCTGGTTAGGGGAGATCAGGACGTGGTGAGTCAGAAGATAGTCCACACCCAGAACAACTTGGGGTGGAGTGTCGTCATAGTTGACCGAATCGTTGATCGGACGACCTGGAATCGATAGGCTCTTTAAGCTCTCTGTCATCACGAGCGCTATATTTTCGAACGATTCCCCCGCGACAACCATCTTGTTGATGATCGCCACCTTACCCGAATATAAATGCACACTGGATGTCGCATTCATGCTGTTGATCCAGGCCATCGGCGCGGGCAGGTCGCTCAACGGGAGCTTGGCGAGCCTGGCTCCGCTCCGGTTGATGGTCGATAGTTTTTGACCAGAATTAATCTCGACGGCAATAGGGACCCCGTTGATTGCGCCCTGAAAAGTGGCCACATCATGCCGGCTGACGTCCAGCGGGGGTAGCGTCGCATCCCAATAGGCATGTAATCCGCCCGCGCAGCCGTGCTCGCTGTAAAGGCCCACCCTCTTGTTCGCATAGTCGAAATCAATGTCGACGCCCGGAAAGGTGGCCGTCGATAAAGCGCCCCAACTGCCCGATTTGACGTGGTCATTATCGACGACAAATAGATCGACCTGGATAGGCGCCATATCGCCGATCTGAAAATTTTTGATATGGGCACGAAAGACCGGTTCTTTCTTGCCCCCCGTGTTTATAAAGAAGTCGGTTGAGTAGGGTTTTAGCCCCAATGTTTGCGCGGCATCCTTCAACAACGTGGTCGCGTTCGATCGGTTGGAAAATGTGAACCAGCCGTGTTGTTCGTTTATGGTCACAGGAACGCGCGGACGACCGTCCTGCAGATCCAAAGGCAGGTCCGCCACCTTATTTAACTGGCAATTGGCGTTGGCCGATTGCGGAAACAATAACAGCGCGGCGGCGACCATGACGCCGGCGCCCACCGACTTGACGAAGCGTAAGACCATACCGCCATCCATCAAAAACGGCTCTAGGCGGCTGCGACGCCTACAAGATGCGCCGCTATCTCTGCTGTACCTTGGGGAGACGTCAAGGCCATATGCAATCAGCGCTTCCCGACCGCACTTGACTGCGCCGGCGCCAGCGTCAAGAAGATCGGCCAGGCCGCATGAGACCGCGCGCCGGCTAGGGTGCAGCCTGGTCCAGCTGTCGGGAGAGGCAATGTGACCAACCCCTTCCATCCAGACCTGCAGCGCGCAGCCCGATTCTTGCCGCGCCTGACCTTCACGCCGACCTTGACCCGCCTAGCCCGGTCCCTTCAGAGGTGGCGCGGCCTGGTCAAGCCGCCCGTGGTCGACGACGTCGCCATCGATGATTTTTGGATTCCCGCAGGGGAGTCCCCAGTGCGCGTGCGGGTCTATCGCCCCAAGGCGGCGAGCGGTCCCTGTCCGGCGATCCTGTGGGTGCATGGGGGCGGGTTCATCATCGGAACCCCAGAGCAGGACGAAGCTCACCATATCGCCCTGTGTCGGGATCTGGGGATCGTGGTCGCCGCCGTCGCCTATCGGCTGGCGCCTCAGCACTCTTACCCGGCGCCGATGGAGGATTGCTACGCGGCGCTGAAATGGCTGGCGGGCCATGACGGCGTTGCGCCAGACCGTATCGCCATCGGCGGCCATAGCGCTGGCGGCGGCTTGGCGGCGGGGCTGGTGCTCCTGGCCCATGACCGCGGGGAGATCGAGGTGGCGTTCCAGCTCCTGGTCTATCCCATGCTCGACGACAGGACCGCCCTGCGCACCGAAATCGATCCATCGTCCCTGCGCCTTTGGAACAACCGCAGCAACCTCTTCGGCTGGACCGCTTACCTGGGCGCAAAACCGGGCGCGGGCGACATGCCCGACTACGCCATACCGGCGCGGCGCGAGAATCTGGCCGGACTGCCGCCGACGTGGATTGGGGTTGGCACCTGCGATCTGTTCCACGATGAGGACGTCGCCTACGCTGGTCGATTGGGTCAAGCCCGCGTGGAGTGTAAGCTGAAGGTCGTGCCCGGCGCCTTTCACGGTTTCGATCTGATTTGCAGTCAGAGCGCCGTGGCGAAGGATTTCCGCGACAGCTATCGATCGGCCTTGATCGGAGCCCTGATCTCATAAGGGCTGCTGTTGCCGCTGGCGGCCTTTGCTGGCATCCAGACGCGAGGATCACGGGCAGGGCTTGGCCATGGCTGACGAGCAGAGCGGGGCAGGGACGGTCGCCCAGCAGATCGAGGCGAAGATCAAGGCGCTGGGCGACTGGCGCGGTGAGACGCTCGCGCGCATCCGCGCCCTGATCCATGAGGCCGACCCCGAGGTGGTGGAGGAGATCAAGTGGCGCAAGCCCTCCAATCCCGCCGGCGTGCCGGTCTGGTCGCACGCGGGCATCCTCTTCACCGGCGAGGTCTATAAGGACAAGGTGAAGCTGACCTTCGCCAAGGGCGCCCTGGTTGAGGATCCGTCAGGCCTGTTCAACTCCAGTCTCGACGGCAATGTCAGACGGGCGATCGATATCGGCAAGGACGCGCCCATCGATGAGGCGGCGTTGAAGGCCCTGGTCCGCGCCGCCGTCTTGCGAAACCAAGGCGGCTGACGCCCCGTTCGCGGCGCGCGGTCAGCCGCGATAGCGCAACGCCTCGACCAGGAGTGAGAAGGCCGCCGAGGGCTGGCGTCGGCTCGGATAGTAGAGGTGATAGCCGGCGAAGGGCGGACACCAGTCGGCCAGCACCCGCACCAGGCTTCCGGCGGCCAGTTGATCGGCCGCCAGGTCTTCAAGCACGCAGGCCAGGCCCAGCCCATCGGTCGCTGCGCGGACGGTCATACGGGAGGTGTTGAAGACGAGCTGGCCGTCCACCCGCACCCGCAGCTCGCGCGCGCCCTTCTCCAGCTCCCAGGCATAGAGCCCGCCCGCGGTGGGTAGGCGAAGATTGATGCAGCGGTGCTCCGCCAGATCCTGGGGCGTCCGAGGCTTTGGGCGCTCGGCGAAATAGGACGGGGCGCCCACCACCGCCATCCTCAAATCGGGTCCGATACGCACCGCCACCATATCCTTGGCGATCGACTCGCCCAGGCGCACCCCGGCGTCGAACCTTTCCGCCACGATGTCCGTCAGGCCGGAGTCGATGACCAACTCCACGTGGAGATCGGGATAGCTGTGCAGCAAGGGGCTGAGCACCGGCCACAGCACGGCGTGAGCGGCGTGCTCGGAGGTGGTCATCCGGATCGTGCCGGCCGGCTTGTCGCGCAATTCGCTCAAGGCGGCGACGCCAGCGTCGATGTCCGCGAAGGCCGGACCGATGGCGCCGAGCAGCCGCTCTCCCGCCTCCGTCAGGGCGACGCTGCGGGTGGTGCGGGCCAAGAGACGCAGCCCCAGGCGAGTCTCCAGCCGCCGCACCGTATGGCTGAGCGCCGATTGCGAGGTGGCCAGCTTGGTCGCCGCCCGGGTGAAGCCGCCTTCACGCGCCACTGCTATGAAGGCCAGAAGGTCGCCCGCTTCTTCCCGCAGCATTCATGATCCTAAAGTATGGCTTCATGCCGAATATAACGGATTATCGCCAGTTCGACAGGCGCTATATTAACTCCATCGACAGGCTGACAGCCGCGGTCGAGGCGATAGAGAGAGACGAACGATGGAAAAGCGCATCCTTGGAACCAATGGCCTTGAGGTCTCCGCCCTCGGCTTCGGCTGCATGGGCCTCAGCTTCGGCTATGGTCTGGCGACGGGCGCCGCCGCCGGCGTCGCCCTGATCCGTGCGGCGTTCGAGCGCGGCGTGACCTTCTTCGACACGGCGGAGGCCTATGGCCCGGGCGTGAACGAAGAACTGCTCGGCGAAGCGGTTGCGCCCTTCCGCGACCAGGTGGTGATCGCCACCAAGTTCGGCTTCCTCCGCGGCCTGCCCTTCGAGGGCGTGGACAGCCGTCCCGAGAACATTCGGGCGGTCACCGAGGCTTCCCTGAAGCGCTTGAAGACCGATCGGATCGACCTGCTCTATCAGCACCGGGTCGATCCGAACGTGCCGATGGAAGACGTCGCCGGCGCGGTGAAGGAGCTGATCGCCGCCGGCAAGGTGAAGCACTTCGGCCTGTCGGAAGCTGGCGTCGACAGCATCAGGAGGGCGCACGCCGTGCAGCCGGTGACGGCGCTGCAAAGCGAATACTCCCTCTGGTGGCGCGATCCGGAGACGACCGTCTTGCCCGTGCTTGAGGAGCTCGGCATTGGCTTTGTCCCCTTCAGCCCGCTCGGCAAGGGCTTCCTCACTGGCAAGATCGACGAGTCGACCCAGTTCGACAGCAGCGACTTTCGCAACATTGTGCCCCGTTTCAGCCCCGAGGCGCGAAAGGCCAACCAGGGCTTTGTGGAACGGATCGGCAAGATCGCCGCGCGCAAGAACGTGACGCCGGCGCAGCTGGCCCTCGCCTGGCTCTTGGCGCAAAAGCCCTGGATCGTACCCATTCCCGGCACCACCAAGCTGCACCGCCTTGAGGAGAATCTGGGCGGAGCGACCACGGTGCTGACGGATGGCGACCTTGGCGAGATCGGCGACGCCCTGGCGAGCCTCCCGGTGCAGGGCGGTCGCTATCCGCCCCAGCTGCAGAGCCTGGTCGGGCGGTGAGCCGGGCGCCCGTGACGATGGGCGAATAGGCGAAGGTTTCGCCCCAAGCCCGCCATCATGCTGACGCGAGCGTGCTCCCCAATGAGGCTCGGGGCGCGGCGGATTTAGGCATTTGGCGAGACCTCCTTCATCGATAAAGCCGCCGCCGGGCGATCCGATGGCGGCGCGGCGCTCGGGAGAGCGGCGGGGCCGGGCGGCGGCGGTGGGGGTGAGCCTTCTGGCCCACCTGCTCGGGCTGGCGCTCTTCCTGTCGGCGCGAGCGCCGGCGCCCTTGGTCAGCGTTCCGGTCACCGTCACCTTGGCGGCGCCCACGCCGGACGCTCCGGCTGCGTCCGCGCCCGCCAAGGCGCCCGCCGCCAAGGCCCCTGCGGCTCATGCCGCCAAGGTCGCGGCGGCCAATCCGGCGGCGATCAAACCTCAGCTGATCAAGACCGCGCCCAGCGTGGTGCGGCCCTTGCACCGGGCGGCGGCGATACAGGCGGTGGAGGTCGAAGACGCCCCCGCGCCGTCGGCGGAACTCAGCACGGCCCAGCTCGCCGGGGCGATGACGGTGGGGGAGGGCGCCGCCTCAGGCGGAGGATCTGGCGGCGGCGCGGGCGGGGGAGGCGGCGGCTGCGACATGGGCCGCTTGCTGCAAACGGCCTTGCGCAAGGACCCCCTGGTGCGGGCGGCGGTGGCGGGCGCCCACGATCCGGCCCGGTCGTCCGGCAAGGCCTATCTGGTGTGGAACGGCGACTGGGTGCGCAGCGGGGCCGAAGACGGCAAGGGCCTGGCCGCCGTGCGCGAAGCCATCATGTGGGCGGTGGCCTTCGCCCCGGCCGCCTGCCGCGCCGCGCCGGTGCATGGGCTGGTGCTGATGTCCCTGAACGACGGGCCGGGGTCGGTGCGGTTGGCCCTGGGGACGGGGGACTGGCGGTGGTCGAACCTGCTGGGTCCGGGGGTGCAGGGGCGGTGAGGTGCGCCTTAGAGCCGGTTGCGAATGAAAGGTTCTGAAGCCGCAGTTCCAATAGCCCCTAAGGCCCATGGTGGAACGATACGGCGAGGGCGTCTGAGACTGTCAAGGACGCGAAGCGCCGCTCCGCCGCGGCCCCGAAGGGGCCGTCCTTGACAACCTCAGACGCTCGCCGACAATTTGCCTCCATGGACTTAAGGGCGGATCCGGCCGCAGGTCGCGCCGTCGGCGGAAGCTGGCGCGGCCAGAGCTCATCCCGACCCTCCGAGAGCATCGTCCGCTGGACCCCTTCCCCGAGGGGCGCTTCCTCTCCGGTAGTTAAGCCAGCACCATCACCATCACACGGCGGTTCTGGGCTCGGCCGGTGCGGGTGTTGTTGGGGGCGACGGGGGCGGTCTCGCCGTAGGAGATGGTGGAGATGCGGTTCAGGGCCACGCCCTGCTTGTTCATGAACAGCCGCACCGCCTCGGCTCGCTCTTCGCCGAGCTTTTCATTGACGGCCGGCGGGCCGCTGGCGTCGGTATGGCCCTGGACCTCCAGATAGACGTTGCGGTTTTCCGCCTTCAGCTTGGCCACCAGGTCCATCAGCCGGGCCTGGGCCTCAGGCGAAAGGCTGGCCCGGTCGACCGGGAACTTCACCGAATCGTCGGACAGCACCACGGCGTAGAGAAACTTGCCCTCGGCCAGCTTGCCGGCGGCGGTGGCCCGCTCCAGCGCCTCGCGGGAGGTGCGGTCAAGGCCCGCCAGCTGCTGATCGTGCTGGTCGACCCGCCCCTGGACGGTGGTGACCTTCTGATCTTCGGCGGCGATGTTTTCGCGCACGAAGCCCTTGGTGGCGCAGCCGCTCATGCTGACGGCGCCGATCATGATCGCGCCCACCATAAAGGCGCTGGTTTTCAAACTCATCGAGACCTCATCGCTCTCTGTTCATCCGAGCGGAAGAGGCGAGGCTGCCGACACGCGGCAGCCCCCCATAGGCTTCCGCAACCACAGACTGGCCGACACAAAGCGGCCATTTCGAGGCGCAGCGTGGCTTTGGGGCTATGGCGCGCCGCCCCTCGCCCGCTGGCGGGGTCGTGCTATGGTGAGGTCCGGACGCGATGAGGATCGTCATGACGACCATTTCCGAAACCCGCTTGTCCCGTATCGACGGGGACCTGAAGCTGCTGAAATGGATGATCGCCTTCGTCCTGGCCGGTGTCGCCGGCCTCGTCATCAAGGCGTTTTTCTGAGGCTCCCATCCGCAATCCCCTGAAGTCTGGCCCCCTGATCCCCGGGCCTCTCACCCGCGATCCCCTGGCCGGCAGCTCTCTTGTCGGGCGGCTGGTGTGGCTGGCGGCGGTGTGGAGCGTGATGCTGTTGATCGGGGCCGGGGTGGGGCTGTCGCTCTCCTTCCGCAACCACGCCTATGCCGAGCAGGAGCGGGGGCTGGTGGAGGACATCGCCTCGCTGCTCGCCGGCTCCACGGTGGCGGACGACGGAGAGGTGGTGGCCCCCTTCCTCACCGACGCCCGCGCCACCCGCGCCTATTCGGGCAAATATTGGCAGGTGTTCGACCCCAAGAAGGGTCCGGGCATGGCTGAGGCGGTGCGCTCCCGCTCCCTCTGGGACCAGTCCCTGTCCACCCCCCCGACGGTGGTGGACCGGCTGGCCGGCGCGCGCAACCAGACCCTTTTCTACAACACCGTCGGGCCCTTAAAGCAGCCCCTCCACGCCGCCGCGCGGATGATCGGTCTGCCGGGGCGGCCGGGGCCGGTGGTCTTTGTGGTGGCCGAGGATCGGGGGCCGATCGACCGCGACATTCGGAAGTTCGAGATCACCACCGCCATCTTCCTCCTCGCGCTCGGCGTGGGCCTGGTCGCCGCCGTTGTGATCCAGGTGCGGGTGGGGCTGCACCCGGTGTTCGCCATGGGGCGCGAGATCGGCGACGTGCGGCGGGGCAAGGCCCAGCGCCTGACCGGCCGTTATCCCTCCGAACTTTCGCCCCTGGCTGTCGAGATGAACGCCCTACTGGACCACAATCAGGAGGTGGTGGAGCGCCAGCGCACCCATGTGGGCAATCTGGCCCACGCCCTGAAGACCCCCATCTCGGTGATGCTGGCCGAGGCGGAGAGCGCCCCTGGCCCCCTCAGCGCGGTGGTCACCCGCCAGGCGGAGGCCATGCGCGGCCATGTGGAGCATCACCTGCGGCGCGCGCGGGCGGCGGCGCGGCTGCAGGGCTCGGGCGAGAGCACCCCGGTCGAGCCTGTGCTGGCCGAGCTGTCGCGCACCTTAGAGCGCATCTTCCAGGACAAGGGGGTCCTGGTGGAATGGGAGGCGGACGAGGGGCTGGCTTTCCTGGGCGAGCGGCAGGATCTGCAGGAGCTGGCCGGCAATGTGCTGGAGAACGCCTGCAAATGGTGCCGCGAGCTGGTCACCGCCGAGGCCCGCGCCGACGGCGAGGCGCGGCTGATCCTGGTGGTGGAGGACGACGGTTCGGGGCTGAGGCCCGAGCAGCGGGCGGAGGTTCTGAAGCGCGGCGCGAGGCTCGATGAAAGCGCGCCGGGATCGGGCCTGGGCCTGGCCATCGTCGACGAGCTGGCGCGGGCCTATGGCGGGTCGCTGGAGCTGTCGGATTCGCCCCTGGGGGGGCTGAAGATCGTCCTCACCCTGCCGCGCGCGGGGCGTTGACGGCCTTTCGCAAAGGGTTAACCCTGCGGCCCCATGTTGCGGGTGCGCAGTGGGGCGCGAAATGCAGGGTGCAAGCTGTTCATGGGCCTATCGACAGCCCAGTTAGGCGCCGTGGAAGGCCTGGTGCGGACCGCGCCCGACGCTCTCTTGGCGCGCCTGAATGCGGCCCTGTCGGCGGCCCGCTACAGCGACCCCGTGTTCGCCCCCGTTTCCGACATCGCCCGCGCCGAGGCGGAGAACCGCCGGGCGCGTGACATCGTGCTGGAGCCGCTAAAGCCCCTGGCCAGCGCCGCCCTGGTCCTCCCCAAGCGCCCTTTGCTCGCCACCGCGGATCTGGGCCGGTTCTGGCGGCTGATGAAGGGGGTCTCGCCCAATATGGTTGAGGCGGCCATCCGCTATGCCCTGGGCCCCGCCAACAACGACCCGCCGCCGCCGGTCTATGACACCCTCTGCATCCAGGCGGCCACGGCCCTGCGTGGGCCGGACGCGGCGCGGATCGCCCCCCACTGGTCGGAGGTGGAGCGCGAGCGGCTGGCCAAGCTGATGATGCTGGCGCCCATCCTGCGCGCCGCCCTGCCCAGGCTCTCCAGCTGGATGCGCAACCTCTCCAGCGAAAACATGACCGCCGTCCGCCTGGCCTATAAGGACGCCATCGCCACCGCCGAGGATGTCGGACCCCTGTTCATCGAGGCGCTGCAGATCTACCTGGAGGAGCCAAGCCAGGTGCTGCGCCTGATCTCGGCGGTGATGGATCGGCCGAGCGACCGCTATCTGGCCGGCTCTGAACTGGCGGGAATCGGACAGCGGCTGCTCGAAGACGTGGAACGGCGCGTGCACGGGGTGAAGAGCTTCGACTCCAACCGGGGGCTCGAAGGCGGCGCGGCGGAGGCGGCGTCGGTGCTCAGCGCCGCCACCACCATGAAGGAGTTCGAACAGTGGCTGGCCCTGGCTAAGGACGGACCCTGGGGCTCGCGCGTCGCCGCCCAGAAGCTGGCCCTGGCGTTGGCCGTCGAAGCGCGTATGCGCGAGGCCGACCGGGCGGTGACCCTGGCCCTGCCGATGCAGGCGCAGAGGGTGGCGGGCGGGGTGTTGATGCGCCCCTTGCCCCGGGTGGACGAATTTCCCCATGAGGTCCCGGTGCGGCGGGCCATGGGGCTATTGGCCTTTGTGGACGACACCCGCACCTCGGCGGGCAACGCCGGTTTCGGGGCGCTCCGCGCCAAGGTGATCGAGGTGCTGGAGATCCGCCTGGATCTCTATGTAGAGGACCTGGTGGAGCATCTGCGCACCCCAGACTGCGAGCACCGGGACGAGGCGCGCGCCTATGTGAATGTGGCGGCCGATTTTCTCGGCCTGCTGCGCGGCCCCAAGGCCGCCCAGATCGTCCGCCGCCGGGTGGCCGCGCCCTAGGGCCTCTCCAGGCGGCGAACGGCCGGCTTCCCCATCCCGCCCGGCGCCGCTACAGGTCGCGCCATGGGTGATGCGGCATGATCTTGTTCTGGATGGCGGCGGCGGCTTTGGCGGGCGGAGCGGCGCTCTTGGTGATGCTGTTCGCCAGCCGCGCCGCGCCGGGAGCGCAAAACCCCACCGTGGCCCTGCATCGCCGTCAGCTGCTCGAGATCGACGCCCTGGCCGAGCGGGGGCTGATCGGCGAGGCCGATCAGGCCGCCGTGCGCGCCGAGGCGGGCCGCCGGCTCTTGTCCAGCGCTGCATTGGCTGAGGCGCCGGAGCGTGGGGGCACACGGTTGTCGCGCCTGATCGCCGCCGGCTGCGCGGTGGGGGCGGCGACCGGCGCCCTGGTCCTCTACCTATTGATCGGCGCCCCCGGCGATCCGGACCAGCCCTATAGGGCCCGGGTCGCCGCCTGGAAGGGCTCCGACCCCGCCAGCCTGGACGCCCCGCGCATGGCGGCGGTGCTGAAGACCATGGCCGCCGACCGCCCGAACGATCCCGAAGTATGGCGCTTCCTCGGCCGGGCTCAGCTGGCGGCGGGGGACGCCTATGGGGCGCAGCGATCCATCGCCCGCGCCGCCCAACTGGCCCCAG
>JAMFTA010000124.1 GCA_026225565.1 Caulobacter sp.
GACGGCCTGCTCTTAGCCATCGGCCAAGCCGTCGAGGCCGATCGGACCCTTGGCGGCCTCTGCGACTATCTCGACCTCGAAGCGCCCACCACGGACGATCTGCAGACCCTCGGCTCGCAAAGCGGTCGTTGGGCCGACGCCGCGATCGTGGCGAGCTACTCCACCCCAACCCCCCTGACCTGAAGAACGGAGACTTCCATGGCTCGCGCACGCGGTGCGAACGCGCTTTTCAACGCGGCGTTCGAAGGGGCTTACGGCGTTCCCCCCGCCAATGGCTACATCAAGCTGCCTTTCGTCTCGTCCGCCCTGGGCGAGGAGCAAGGGCTGCTGGCCAGCGATCTGCTCGGCTATGGCCGCGAACCGCAGGACCCGTCCGAAGACGCGGCTGACAACGTCGGCGATGTCGTCGTGCCCATGGACGTGCGCAATTTCGGCTATTGGCTGAAGCTCTTGCTAGGCGCGCCCGTCACGGTCGCGACCGTGGCCGCCTCGGCAGTGATCCCTTGGACAGCGCAGCCGGCGGCGAACAGCACCTTCACGCCCAACGGCACGGCCTTCACCTTTGTCGCCGCCGGCCCGGTTGGCAACCAGGTGCTGATCGGCGCGAACCTGGCCGCGACCATCGCCAATCTGGCCGTGGCGCTGAACGCCAGCGCCGTCGGCGGCGTCGCCCAGGCCACCTATGTCGCCGGCGCGACCGCCTTGACGATCACCAATGATGCGCTAGGCCCTGTCGGCAACGCCTATACCCTGGCGGCGGCCGCGACGTCGGGCGCCAAGCTTCCCTCCGCCACCCTGACCAATGGCGCGAACACCCACACCTTCACCTCCGGCGCCGTCGCCTTGCCCTCCATGTCCATGGAGATCGGCATGCCGGAGGTGCCCAGCTACGGGATGCAGTTCGGCGGCCGCGCGGATAGTTTGAAGGTGTCCATGACCCGCAAGGGTCTGCTCAACGCCACCTTGAGCCTGATCTGTCAGGGCGAGGCCGTTTCCGCCGCCACGGCGACGGGCGAAGATCCCGTCGATGAGTTGGCGGTGGAGCGCCTGGCGCAGGCCATCGGCCAGATCAGCCAGAACGGGGTGCAGCTGGCCAGCATCGTCTCCAGCGACTTCACCTATGCCAACAATCTCGACAAGGTCGAGGTGATCCGCCCCGATAGCCGGATCGAAGACGCCGACCCCGGCATGGTGGCGATGACGGGCACGATCACGGCCCGGTTCCGCGACACGTCCCTCCTGGACATGGCGCAGGCGCAACAGGCCAGCGCCCTATCGTTTGGCTGGTCGAAGTCGGCGGGCAAGTCGCTCTTGGTCAACGTCCCGCGCGTCTTCCTGCCCAAGGCCAAGCGGCCCGTGACCGGGCCCGGCGGCGTGCAGGCGACCTTCCCCTGGCAAGCGGCGATCGACGCCGTCGCCGGCAACTCGGCCACGTTCGCTTTGACGAACGATGTGGCCGGCTACTGATCGGAAACCCCATGTATCAAATCGCTCCCCCAGAACCCTTCTGGCTCGATTTTGCCGAGGGCGTGCGCGTCCGCTTTCGCCCCGTCTCGCGAACGTCAGTCCGCGCCGCACGGCGCGCCGTGCGCGAGACCTTCCTGGGCGTTGAAGATGACGCGCGCGAGTCGACCGAGGTCATGGAATCCGCCGGATCGGACTTCGCCGCCTCCCTGATCGCCCGCGGCATTATCGAGTTCGAGGGGATCGCCGGCCCGGATGGCGAGGCGCTGCAGGCGACGCCGGAAGGGATCGAATGCTTCCTTTCCGACCCGGTGCTGATGGATTGGGCCGACGAAGTCTACGTGGGCCCCTACGTGGAGAAGGAAGCGGAAAAAAACGGCTATGCGCTCTCGCGGAATGGAACTTCGGCGGGGGCGATAGCGGGCAAGCCTTCTGCAAAAACTGCCCGGCCGTCTGCGAAGAGTGCCCCTACGAAGTCCACGCCCCCCAAACAGAAGCCGGTGCGCTCGCATGGGACGTCATCCAAGCCTGCGGCCGCCAAGTCCGGGCCGCGTTCGGCGGGGCGTTCGGGCTCGACTTCCAAGCGATCCTGAACTTCGCCGGGGCATGGGGCGCGGATGTCGGCCTGGTGGCCGACCTCTTGCCCCGCATTGAGCCCCTGATCATCGACGCACTGAGAGACGAGGCCTCCGATGGCGACGAAAATCTATAGCTACCGGATCGGCGTCGATGGCGGCGCCGACGCCAAACGCACCTGGAATGAGTTCGGCGACGACGCGGAGCGCAATTTCCAGCGCGCCAGCCGCGCTGCGGACACGGCGTCCACCGATTTGGAACGCGCCACGGCGCGCCAGAAAGCGGCCATGGACAGGCTGGAGGCCGCGCGGGTCATCACCCCGCAACAGCGCCAGATCATGGACACGGTCTCTTCCGGCGACGGCGGCAAGTCCGCCAAGGCGTCGGCCGCTTCGCTGCGCCAGCTGTTGCTGGAGCAAGACGCGCTGGAGAAAAAGGCGCTCTCCCTGCGGCTGGCCATCGATCCGCTTGCCGGCGCGCAATCCAAGATGAACGCGACCGTCGCGGAAGCGAGCATGCTGCTGGGCAAGGGGACGATCACCCAAGCCGAGCACACGGCGGCCGTGAAGCTGGCGGAGAAGACTTATAAGGACGCCTCCGTGGCGATCCATTCCATGGGGCAGGCGCATGCCGGCATGGCCGGGATCGTGCGCGAGGGCCTTGTGATCGTGCGCGAAGCCGCCCGCGGCGATATGAGCCGGCTAGCCGGGTCGGCGACGATTGAAGCGCAGCGGATCGGGCTGTTGGAACTGGCGCTGAAGCCGGCTGGGTTGGCGACCATCGCGTTCGTGGCCACGATCGGCCTGGCGATCGCGATTGAAGAGCGATGGATCGGCACGCAGGAAAAAATCAACTCGACCTTGCTGGGCATGGGCGCCGCGACTGGCCTGACGACGGCGCAAATCAACGCCATGGCAGACGCTGAGGCGCGCCGCGGGCAGATATCGGCGGCAACGGCGCGCCAGGTGGAGCTGTCGCTGGCGTCCACGGGTCGCGCTGATCCCGGCAATCTCGCCACAGCAACGGGTTTGGTGAAGAACTACTCGCTTGCTACCGGCCAGGATATCAAGGCTGGGACGGGCGACCTCGCCAAGGTATTCGCCGATCCGGCTAAGGGTGCTGAGGATTTGAATAACAAGCTGCACTTCCTCACGGCGGCGCAGCTGGAGAACATTAGGTCTCTTGAGGAACAGGGCAATCGCTCTGAAGCGCTCCGCATCATCTTCGGCAATCTCGGCATAGCGGTGGAAGCGCAGTCCAAACACTTGGCGGGTTTTGCGGCTTTGGGTGATGCAGTCGGCAGGGGCTTTTCCAATGCTGCTGACAACCTGTCGAAGTTCATCGCTGAACTCATGCATTTGCCATCAACCGACGTCACGCAGCGGCTGCGTGATTTGCAGATTCAGCGATCGGCGCTCATTTCCACAGGTCCCGGTCGCTTCCCCGGGGCCTATAGAAATGCCCTTCAAGACGATGATGCTCAGATCAAGGCGGCTCAAGCTGAACAAGCTGCGAGCGCCGCTCGCACTGCGCTGGCGCAAAAGAGCCTGCGGTCTACCGATCTAAAGTCCGCCTTTACCGGGCTCGATCCTCAGGCGGAGCAAATCACAGCTGTCCAAGGGCGAATAAAGCAGCTGCGGGATTCACTGACCAAGCCCGCTGATCTTGCGAGCGCCGGATTGAGCGCGGCGCAAGCAAAGGCGGCGATCGCGGATGGCGAGCGTGAAATCGTTCAGCTGCAGAAGCGGTCGGAGCACATCGACCGCCACGCCGCCGCCTTAGGCCGCGACGCTGCGGCGATGGACGTCAACGCGCGCGGCGCCATGGCGCTGGCGGCGGCTTACCTGCAGGGTGACGGCGCCGCGTTGGAGGCGGAGGCCCGGCGCAAGGGCGCGACCGACGCAACCAAGAAGGGGATCGATACCGAGGCGCAGACGCGTCGCCAGCTCAACCTGGATATCGGTGAAGGCGCTGCGGCCAGCGCCAAATCGATCCGCGCGATGATGGATGAGACGATTATTCGCCAGGCCGTGAACGAGAAGATTTCAGGCGGCCGTCTGGCTGTTGAAATGATGATGGCGTCGATGTCGGACGAAAGCGCGCTGCGCCCGCTGCTGACCTTGCAGCTCAAGGCGCATGGCGAGCAATATACTCTGCTGACGGACATTATAGCCAAGTATCGCGAGACGTTGGCGCAGGCTCACACCGAAGAGTCGCATTCGAACTTCCTGCAGTCGTCGGCCGCCTCTGATCGGACGATAGCCGCCCTTCGCCTGCAAACACGGTTCGCAGGTGATCAGACGGGCGCCGGGGCGATGGCGCAGGCGTTGCAGTCGGCGAATGCTGAGGCCGACAAGAACAACGATAGCCCCGAAGATCGGGTGAAGCGCCTGGGCGACGCTGCACGGGTGGCGAATGCCGAGCAGACCAAAGGCCAAGCGGACTACATCGCCGGAATTTTGAAGGCTGATCAAGAAGACTTGGTGCTGACGCAGCTCAAGCTCTCGTTTCTGTTCAAGAGCAATGACGCCTATCAGATCGCGCTTGGCCAAGAGAAGGTGATCCTGGAGCTGAGGGCGCGCGGCGTTGATCTCGATAGTGATAAGGCTAAGTCCGCTCTGCAGGATCGGTTGGCGACGGACCTGAAGACGGCCGCCATAACCCGGCAACTGGCGCTTTACGGCGAACTGAAGGGCGCCGGCGAAAGCGCGGTGGACAGTCTCAATCGCGCGCTCACTCCAGAGGCATGGGGCAAGTGGCGCGAAGCGGGAACGGCGGCGGCCAATGATATTGGCGCCGAATTTGAAAAGCTGGCCCTGCTCAATCCACTGAAGAACATGCTGTTTGGCGATACCTTGCCGACGCTGTTTTCCAAGGGCGGAGGCGCGGGCGGTGGATCGCTGTTCGGCGGCATGATGTCCGCAGGGGCCAGCTGGGTCGCGCAGGCGCTGAAGTTCATCCCCGGCTTTGCCAGCGGCACGGACTCCGCGCCCGGCGGCCTGGCGTGGGTGGGCGAGAACGGCAAGGAGCTGATGAACGTCCCGCGCGGGGCGCAGATTCACTCGGCGTCCGACTCCCTGGCGATGATGAGGACGGCCACCCGGCCGGCGGCTGTCACCGTGATCGCCCCGGCCTATTTCGATGCGAGGGGCGCTATGACGACGCAAGAGTTCATGGCGCAGGCGAACAACAATTCCGCCCGTCACGCGCGCGTGGCGGCGGAAGCCGCGGTGAAGGCGTCGCGCGCCGGCGGCCCGTCCGTGGTGGCGCAAGACCAGCTTGAACGCGGCTGATGAATGGACGTCTTTCCCTCTGGTCTGTTTCCGCCGTCAAAGCTGCGGTGGAAGATCGCCGGCTCGCCGACGACGGGCGGCCAGCCGATCTCCGGCCCACCCTCCACCTCTGACCTGTCGGTCGGGGGATGGTGGGTGGCGGAATTCTCCGTCGGCAAGCTCTGGCGCCCCAACGACATCAAGGCGTGGCGGGCGCTAGCGGCGCGCTTGCGAAATGGTTCGGTGGCGATGCAGGTCCCTTGCCTGGATTGGTTTCAGCCGTTTCCGGCCCGGTATCCCAACGGCATGCCCGGCGTGCCGCACAGTGACGGCTCACCCTTCATGGACGGGTCGCTCTATGAGACCGACTCCATCGTGGCGACCTTCCCCAACGCTACGGCGCTGCGGGACACCTCGGCGGCTTTGGTGGTCACCAGCGGC
>JAMFTA010000125.1 GCA_026225565.1 Caulobacter sp.
AAGCGACGACAACGCCCAGCGATTGTTGAACATCGAGCGCACCGCCGACACCGACATCGTGGTCCACGTCAACAAGCTGAAGGAAGGCTGGGACGTCGCCAATCTCTTCACCATCGTGCCCTTGCGAGCGTCGGCGTCGGACATCCTGACTGAGCAAACCTTGGGCCGCGGCCTCCGCCTGCCCTATGGCAAGCGCACGGGCGTCGAGGCCGTCGATACCCTGACCGTCATCGCCCACGATCGCTTCAATGACCTGATCGAGAAGGCCCGCGAGGCCGACGGCGTCATTCATCAACTCAAACAGGTCCGCATCGGCGAAGGCGGCGACATCCCCGCCACGGCGCCGCGCATGGTTGAGGCTCCTTCCGTGATCGAGGCCATGGTCCGCCAGGGCGACGAGGCCGCAGCCAGCGGTGTGGCCGAACCGGATGCGCCTCGCTTCACCTTCACCAAACCGGAAGAGATGGCCTTGGCGCAGACCGCGCTGGCGAAGGTGCTCCCAGCCTTCCAACGGCGCATCACCAAATTCACCGACCTGAACTCGGAGACGGTCATCCGCGCTGTGGCCGCCGAGGCGCTGGCCATTCAGAGCGAGAAGGAAGGCCTCTTCCCGACCATGACGGAGGATCAGGCCGTTGCCGTGGTGAAAGAGCTCCATGCCGCCCTGGTCGAGCGAACCATCGCCATACCGGAATTGATCGTGAAGCCCCGCGTTGAGGTCTCGTTCGGCTTCCGGCCGTTCAGCCTGGAGGGGCTGGAGACGTGGAACTATCAGCCGGTCAGCCGTGAGCTCCTGCTCCAGCAGCTGCGCACCGAGAAGCAGACGCGCATTTCGGGCGACGACAGCGGCGAGCGAGAAGAGCGCCTGGAAGACTACCTCATCAAACGCCTCATCGACCTGGACGAAGTCGACTACCAGGAACATGCAGAACTGCTGTACAGCCTCGCCGGGCAGGTTGTGGCCCACTTCCGCGGCCGCCTCGGCGGCGATGAGGATGTCCGCAACGTGCTGGCCAGTCGGGGTAAGGACATGGCCCAGGCCATCTTCATCCAGATGCGTCAGCACATGTGGCACACGGACACGAACTATCGGGTGACCCTCAGCGCGCCGTTCACCACCCTTCGACCCCAGGCCTTTGACGTGTCCGGCGCCGACGCCCTGCGCGACTACCGCCAGCCGCCGCCCAAGCTGGCGGAGATCAAGCGTTACGTCTTCAACGGCTTCAAGCGCGGCTGCTACTGGCAGGCCAAGTTCGATTCCGACACCGAGCGGCAGATGGCCGTTCTGCTGGAGCGGGACGCCGACGTGCAACTTTGGATGAAGCCGGGTCCAGGCCAGTTCAAGATCTACGACGCCGATGGCGGCGCCTATCAACCCGACTTTGTGGTCGAGACCGCCCGCGAAAAGCTCATCATCGAGACCAAGCGCAAGAGCGAGATCGATGATGTCGATGTTCGCCGCAAGGCCAAGGCCGCCGTGCTGTGGTGCATGATCGCCAGCAAGCACGCCGCGACCCAAGGCGAGAAGCCCTGGCGCTACCTGCTGGTCCCGGAAGACGCCGTTCAGCCCAACGCGACCCTGGACGGCCTTGCTCGGACCTTCACCCAGCAGCCAGACATTGAGCTCGCGGCTCGCTACGAGCTGGCGGAGACGGCGTAGTCCCGCGGTCGATCCCGATCTTAGAGTTCCATATAGACCCGCGAGACGGCCACCGAAATCGCTCCTGCAACGGTTTGTGCCCTACATATTGGGTATTTTGTTGATTTATTCGTATTTTGCCTCTTATATAAGGCAATGCTAGACCTTCCCACCCTCGGCGAACGCATCGCACAGCAGCGAAAGGCGCTGAAGCTCACTCAAACCGCGCTGGCGAACCGCGCCAAGGTTGGTCGCTCCACCATCGACGCCCTTGAGAACGGCCGTATGACGGAACTTGGGTTCACTAAGATCGCGCGCATCCTGTCGGCGCTCAAGCTGGACATTCAACTGACCGAAGCCGCCCGCGGCCGCCCCACGCTCGAAGACCTTTTGAAGGAAGACGATGATCAAGGTCTGGACGAGCGGCGCTGAGGCCGGCCGACTCGATCGCTTCGGACAGCGCGGATCGGTGTTCGCGTACAGCCCAGATGCGGACGCCGGACGCGCCGTCTCCTTGACCATGCCTGTACGCCTGGCGTCATGGGACACTCAATTCGGCTTGGCTCCCATCTTCGAGATGAACCTTCCGGAAGGCGCGCTGCGCGAGCGCCTCCGATTGGCTTTCGCCAAGGCCACGGGATCCTTTGACGATCTCGATATGCTGGCCATCGTCGGCCGCTCCCAAGTAGGTCGACTGCGTTATACGGGCGTCGATGACGCCCTGGACGAGGCGGTCCCTTTCCAGTCAGTCGACGAGATTCTGGCCAGCCGACGCGATGGCGGCCTGTTCGCCTATCTCCTCGATCAGTTCGCGACCTTCTCCGGCGTCAGCGGCGTACAGCCCAAATTCATGGTTCGAGACGAAACGGCCTTCGCCAGCGCCGCGCCTGGCGATCATACGAGTTTCCGAGGCGCCACCCACATCGTGAAGTTCTGGGAAGCCGAATATCCGCAGCTGGCGGCCAACGAATATTTCTGCCTGCGCGCCGCCGAGCGTTGCGGCCTTGAGGTCCCTCGATTTCGCCTTGCCGAGGATGGCCAGGCGCTGGTCATCGACCGGTTCGACCTGCGCCCCGATGGGTCCTATCGCGGGTTCGAGGACTTCTGCGTTCTGAACGGTCGAGGGACCGCTGAGAAATACAGAGGGTCTTACGAGACCGCCGTGTTGCGCCGATTCAGCCAGTTCGTTTCCGCCGATGTCGCGACGCGCGACGCCGAGCGGCTGTTCACCTTGATCGCGCTCAACTGCGCCATCCGCAACGGCGACGCCCACCTCAAGAATTTCGGCGTCGTCTACGATGACATGGACGCCACCGTGGCCCTGGCGCCGGCCTACGATCTAGTCACCACCACAGCCTATATTCCCGCCGACAGCATGGCCCTGACTCTCGACGGCTCCACCCGTTGGCCAGACGCCAAGCGCCTGCGGACCTTTGGCGAAACCCGCGGCATTGGGGCCCCCAAACAGGTTCGCGCCATCCTCGAGCGCATCGCCGACGGCCTAGCGGACACCCTTGTGGAATTGCGGGCCTACGCACGGGATCATACCGCCTTCACCGAAGTCGCCGTCCGCATCGAAGCTGCTTGGGCCGCAGGGATCGCCAGCTCCCTTGCCAGCGATAGAGGCCAATCCTGATACCCGCCCCGGCGTGCGACCTGGCCTCTGCGCTTTCATCAGCAAGAGCAAACCGTCCCCGTGTTGAACACCATCACCCCTCGCAGGCGCTCCCCTGCCTGAGGTTTCTCACGACCGGCGACGAACGGCGGCGAAGTCGGGCGCTACGTCCCTGAGCCGTCAAACGGCATCAGCAGGTGCGGGCCGGTCGGCTTAGGATCAAGGCCCGCCAACACCGGCGGAACGCAGGCGAAGTGCTGACGGCGATCCCAATCCTCTACAAGTCGCCCCTGCGACCAGTCCAGCGCGCGAGCGCAAAAGCTCTCGCTCCCGGCGCTGTGCAGTCCCCAAGGGACGTAGCTGTAGAACTGAAG
The DNA here is from genome assembly GCA_026225565.1 of Caulobacter sp. Classification (GTDB taxonomy): domain Bacteria; phylum Pseudomonadota; class Alphaproteobacteria; order Caulobacterales; family Caulobacteraceae; genus CAIOYC01. The sequence continues at coordinate 3,629 of JAMFTA010000125.1, forward strand.
CTGGCGAGGCGGCCGCCATGCCCACGCTCGCCACCATGGCGCCGCAAAGAAGCGACGGGCCGTCCAAGTGGCTAGCCCGGCGAAGTCGCCATAGACCCCGCACCCAGGCTCAAGCTGAACGATGCAGACATCAATCTTGCGCCCGGCGCGTTCAAGAACGGCGGCCCAGGTCTGTCGTCCTCCGCTCGGTGTTGGCGCCTCGAAGCGCAAGACTTGGCGGCGCGCGCCGGCCGGCGGCGTGGCGCTGAAGGCCGCCAACCCGTCAGGCTGTGCGAGGGTGCGTCGCGCGCGGGAGCGCTTTGCGGCTTCGATCTGTCGACCGGCCGCCCGCCACGCATCCTCGACATCGACCTCGCTGGCCTGCGGGTCGAGCGGCTTCACTGCGAGCATAAATCCGTCACGGCGCGCCGAACGCCTTAAGTGAGCGAGCCGAAATTCAGCGAGGGCGGCGACGGTCGGAAATTGCGCGTCGTAGGCCTGGTACAGGGCCTCCAGCGCCGCCTGCCGCTCTGGCTCGGAGGCGGTTGGCGCAAGGCCATCGAACCGCTCGCGCGCCAACTCATGGCGAGCTTCCCAATTCGGATCGAATTGCGGGCGGTCGATCTTGATCATGTCTCATCCGGATGAGCGCGGACACTGAGCATGAATATAAGCCCGAACGACAGAGATTAGGAGACTTGCGAGCCACCATCACACTCAAGGCCTGAGCTTTGAGCCCAGTCCGAGCTTTTGGCTGAGATTGAGCCGCATCCTCTCGCCAGCGACGGAACGCTCAGCGCCTCGGATGGCCTGAACGATCTTGCCAATCTGACTTAAGGCCTCGCCGCCGAACAGCCGAGCGCCGGGCGGTCCGTGACCGTCGCCCTTGATCGTCCCGAGACGATCGAACGATCGCAATCCGTCGGCGCCGAAGCGTGTCTCGACTGCCGCCATAAAGCCGCTCACTTCGCCGGCGATCGGCTTGTTACCCTGCAGAGCTCGCCAAGCCGCAATCCGCCCTGTCTCATCGCTCGCCCCCGCGACCAGGTTGACCGCCGCCCTAGCCAGGTCCGAAAGCACCGGCACGCCGGTCGCCTCGGCGATACGCCGCGCGTCGAATGCGCCGCTGAAGGACTTGGCCGCGAAGGACTCTGCCTGACCCCGCCGCGCCACCGCTGGCCCCACGGCTTGCGCCACCCGTTCGGCCTGCTCGCGCGCCTGCCGCCCGCTGGCGCTGACGAAGAGTCCGGCCTTACCCTGCAGCTCGCCCAGCTGGCCCGGATCGGCGCCGATGCGCTGCGCGGCGGAGGTCGGCCCGTCGCGCGCGACCAGAGCCTCCAGCCTCGCGCCGGCGGCCATGGGATCGCGATAGGCGCCGGCGAGATAGCGCCCCAGCGCCTCGCGCTCGCGCCGCACGTCGCCGTCGCCAGACACTGCGGCGGCGACCTCCGCCACGGTCGGCGGATCCACCGCCGTGTTCGGTGCGATCAGCCAGCGAGGTTCTGCGCCCTCCGCTCGCACCTGCCTCTTGCGCCGGGCCGGTTTGGCGGCGGCGGGGGCGAGATCGTCGCCTGGCGACGCCACGAGTGGCTTCGCCACGGGTGGCTGGGCCACGCGTGGCTCGACCACGGGTGACAACCCCAACTCCTCCCGCGTCGCCCACGCCACCGAGGCCGAGCGCACCTCGCCGCGGCCCATCTGCCGGGCCAGGTGAGCCACGTCCCGCGCCGTCTCCGTGGCGGCGAAGATCTGGGCGCTCTCGCGCTGGCGGGTCAGCGCCACATAGGACGACGACTGCCGCCAGTGGTGCGAGTGATAGAGATAGGTCCGGTCCAGCGTCTTGCCCTGGCCCTTGTAGATCGTACCGGCGTAGCCGTGCCTAAACCCGTCAAACTCCGAAGCCGACCAGACCACCTCGCGGCCCTTGCCGCCGACATCGTCCAGCTGGGCGCGCAGGACGCCTGTCTGCGCGTCGATCCCGGTGATCACGCCGGCGTTGCCGTTATAGATCTTGGCCCCGCGCAGGGTGTCGGTGAACTGCACCCGGTCCCCAACCGCAAACTCGGCCTGACCGTGCTTGGTCATCAAGGCGACGTCTTCGCCAAGCTCGCCGCGCTCACGTCGCACCGCACGCAGGTCCGCGTTGAGCGCATCCACATCGACATTGGTGTAGGCGAACACGAACTGCGACGAGGATGGAGCCCCCTCCCCATCCGCCTTCCAGCGCTCGACCAGGGCCGCGCGCGCCTGGTCTTGCGTTTCGCTCCAGCTGATCGCGCCTTCACGCGCGAAGGCTCCCACCGCCTCGGCCACCCTCCCCTCCGCCAGATCGCGGGCGGCCTGGCGCTGCCAGTCCACCTTCTGACGGGTGACTTCGGTGATTTCGGCCGAGCCATGTCGCTGGCCCAGCTCGGTGAAGAGGCCGCCCCGCTCGATCGAAGCCAGCTGGCGATCATCGCCGGCCAGGATCAGCTTGGCGCCGGAGCGCTTAGCCTCGGCCAAGAGCTCGCCGGTCATCCGGCTATCGAGCATGGCCGCTTCGTCCACCACCACCAGCGTGCGCGCCGTCCATTGGCTGCGCCCGTTCTTCAAGCGGAAAAGCTCGGAGTGAACTGTCGCCGACTGTGCGAACCCATCGGCCTTGAGGTCCTGGGCGACGCTATTGAGGGCAGCGCGACATTTGTTAGCTGAACAACGCTAAGGTCGAACGTAACCAGAACTTGGGCATCAGGCGGCGCCTCGCACCCAGCGACGGAGAGTCAGCTCCCGCCGCCCCGCCGGAATAGCCGCG
>JAMFTA010000126.1 GCA_026225565.1 Caulobacter sp.
CTCTCCTCTGTCCAGGTGTCCATGGCGGCTCGCTTCGCTGACCCACGAATCGCCTACGCTATCAAATCCGCGCCAAGCGCGAATCCCCCTGAGCCTCCGATTTTCTGACTCAGTAAGATTAGAGGGCGATCGGCTATAGTTAGGCGAAGACAGCGGGCCCCTTACTAAGCTTCCTTTAATGCATCCTCAGCCTGGCGGCCCTGATCGCTGGGGCTGATCTTGTGGAGCCGTCTCTGATTCGTCTGGAAGTGGCGAACGCTTTGCGCAACATGGTGGCGCGCAGGCGGATCCAGCCGGCGTTCCGCGATGCTTGCGCCGATGGCAAGCTTTGACTGTCCCTTGTTTGAAGCCTGCCGCCGCGAAGGCGTGGAGATCATTCCCGTATGACCACCCTTTGGGACCCCCAGCAGTACGAGCGGTTCAAGAGCTATCGGGATCGGCCGGCGCTGGATCTGATGGTGCAGATCCCCGGCGATCTTGATCCTCGCGAGATCTGGGACATTGGCTGCGGCACGGGGGAGCACGCGGCCTTGCTGGCCTTGCGCCATCCGGGCGCGCTCACCCACGGCCTGGATTCCAGCGCCGAGATGCTGGCCGCCGCCCGCGCGCGGCCCGGTTCGGTGGATTGGGTGCAGGGGGACATCGCCGCCTTCGACCCGCCGAGGCCGCCGGACCTGATCTTCACCAACGCCGCCCTGCAGTGGCTGCCCGATCACGCCGCCCTGTTTCCGCGCCTGGTCTCCGTCCTGGCCCCCGGCGGCGTCTTCGCCTGCCAGATGCCGATCACCTTTGACCAATCCTGGCACGTGCAGATGCGCGAGGTGGCCGCCAATGGGCCCTGGGCCGATAGGATCGGCCACGTCGATAAGGTGCAGCCCTTGGCGACCACGGCGCAATATCACAACTGGCTGTCGCCCCTGGCCGAGGTGGATATCTGGAGCACCACCTATCTGCACGTGCTGGAGGGCGACGATCCGGTGGTGGAGTGGATGAAGGGCACAGGCCTTCGGCCCTATCTGCAAGGGCTCGGCAGCGACGTCGAGCGCGAAGCCTTCCTCGCCGCCTATCGCGCCAAGGTCGATGCCGACTTCCCCAAACAGCCCGACGGGACCACCCTGTTTCCGTTTCCGCGCCTGTTCATCGTCGCCCGCCGTCGCTGACACCCGCATCGATCTCGACCTCGCTCGCCTCTTCAGAGGCGGCGGTGACGCCGAGGTGGCGGCTGAGCTCGTCCGGATTGGCCCGGCGGCGGCAAAGATCGATCAGCGGCTGGTCCAGGCCCCGCAGCGTGGCCGTCATCGCCGCATGGCCGGACTCCACGGCGGGGACGAAGGCCTTCCAGTCGCGCAACTCCACCCCCTCGACCTTGGGAATCACCAAGAGGTCGCAGGCATCCCGGATGGAGCTTTGATCGCGCGCGCTGGAGACCGTGGCGGAGCGCATCAGCACCGAGACCACGGGCGGGCCCTTGCGCCACTCGCCCGATAGGAACCAGCGCAGCAGCGAGGCGGGCGCCTTCACATCCTCTGGCGTCAGGGCCTTGGCCACGGCCACGTCCACGCCGATCACCGGGCCGCGATGCCAGCGGCGCATCACATCGGTGGGCAGGTTGTTGGTCACCGCCCCGTCCACCAGCACATTGTTGTCCCAGATCACCGGCGGCATCACCCCGGGCAGGGAGCTCGACGCCTGCAGCGCCCGGCGCAGGCGCCCCCGCTGATGCAGATGGTAGTCGCCACTGGTCAGGTTGGAGGAGACGCAGAAGAAGGGCAGCCACAGGTCCTCGATCTCCACATCGCCGAAATTGTCCCGCAATCGCTGCTTCACCACGCTGCCCCGGGTCATGGCGATGATCGGCAGGGCCATGTCCGACAGGGGGCTGGAATCCACGAAGGCGTGGCGGATGCGGCGGACGATCTCCTCGTCCTCCCACTCCATTGCGGCGCCGGCGGCGATGATCGCCCCCATGGAGGCGCCGCCGACAAAGTCGATCGGCTCGTTCGCCTCGCGCAGGGCCCGGATCACGCCGATGTGGGCATAGGCGCGGGCGCCGCCCCCCGAGAGCACCAGGCCCACGGAGGTGCCCGATAGCACCCGCGCCATCCGGCGCAGATCCTCATTGCGGCCCTCGCGCACATGGAAGAGGCGCGTGGCGGGCGCCGCGTCGCGCCAGGCGGCCGAGCCTATCGGCGTATTCTGGCCGGACTGCAGGAGAATCAGATCCATCAGGTGGTGTTCGTGGATCGCCCGTCCAGCGAAGGCGGAGGGGTCGAAGGGCGGCGCCTGGTCGCCCCGGCCGACCAAGATCACCCGATCCACCTGCCGCGAGGCCAGATGGGTCCAGTTATCCTCTCCCCGCTCGGCGACGAAGATGACGATGTCGTGGCGCTGCTCCACGGTGGAGAACCACTCGGTGGGCGCCGAATGGGTTTCCGAGCCCAGCACCGCCACGGTGAAGCCCAACTCCATGATGTAGCGTTCGATCTTCTCCACCAGGGGGCGGATGGGCGGCCCCTCGGAGACGCCGATCATGGCGAAGACCGTCGGGGCGCTGGAGCCGGTGCGGGGCGCGGCCTGACGGGTGCGAGTGATGGTCAGGCGCGCCATTTCGGCCATCAGGGCCGGATCCTTGCGCGCGGCGGCGAAAAAGGTGCGCCGGGGCAGGGACAGAACCTCGGAATCCCGCATGGCCAGCACCGTGGCGGTGTGCGGCGTGCCGGCGATCAGCGCCATCTCCCCCGCCGGCTCGCCGGGCTTGATCACCCCTAGGAACTGCTGGGGCTGGCCCTCCTCTCGGCGGATCACGCCCAGGCGCCCGGCGCGCAGCAGATAGAGGGTGTCCGCCGGCTCTCCGGACGAATAGAGGGTGCGCCCGCCGGGAAGCGAGAACCACGCCACGTCAGGCGAGGCGTGGTCGCCCAGGAACAGCCGCACGATGGCGCTTTCGGCCTGGGGATCGTAGAAGACGTTGTTGTGAGAACCGGTGGGCTTGGTCATGGCCCCACCTTAGGGGCAAGCGCGAGTCGCTTCGACCCCAAGCAGACGTCAAGCCTGGGCGGCGACCTTAGGCCGCGCCTTATCGACGGCGCAGCGCCGCCGCCGCTCTGGCCCTGGCGCTTGCAACAATCCCTCCTTAAAAGTCCATCTATGCCGAAACTTTCCTCCGCGATTCTCCCAACCGGGGAGACCTTTGCCGCCAACGGCGCGCACAACCGGCGCCTCTCGGACGAGTTGCGCTCGCGCGTGGCCGGCGCGGCCCTGGGCGGGCCCGAAGCCTCCCGCGCCCGGCATGTGGCCCGCGGCAAGCTCTTGCCACGCGAGCGGGTGGAGCGCCTGCTGGATCCCGGCGCGCCCTTCCTGGAACTCGGCCAGCTGGCTGCCTTCGGCCTTTACGGGGGCGAGGCGCCGGGCGCCGGGGTGATCTGCGGCGTCGGGCGGGTGTCCGGGCGCGAGGTGGTGATCGTCTGCAACGACCCGACGGTGAAGGGCGGCGCCTACTTCCCCATGACGGTGAAAAAGCACCTGCGCGCGCAAGAGATCGCCCTGCAGAACCGCCTGCCGTGCATCTATCTGGTGGATTCCGGCGGCGCCAACCTGCCCCACCAGGCGGAGGTGTTTCCCGACCGCGACCACTTCGGCCGCATCTTCTACAACCAGGCGCAGATGTCGGCGGAGGGCATTCCTCAGATCGCCTGCGTCATGGGCAGCTGCACCGCCGGGGGCGCCTATGTGCCGGCCATGTCCGACGAGACTGTCATCGTGCGCGGGGCGGGGGAGGAGAGCCAGGGGACCATCTTCCTAGCCGGCCCGCCGCTCGTAAAGGCCGCCACCGGCGAGGTGATCTCCGCCACCGACCTCGGCGGCGCCGAAGTCCACGCCCGCAAATCCGGCGTCGTCGACCATATGGCCGCCAACGACGAGCACGCCCTGGAGATCGTCCGCTCCATCGTCGATCGGCTGGGAGTCAAGCACACCGCCCCCATCGACCGGCGCGAGCCCCGCCCGCCCAAGCTCGATCCGGCGGAGCTGGCCGGGGTCATCCCCACCGATGTGCGCGCGCCCTATGACGTCCGCGAAGTGATCGGCCGCATCGTCGACGGCTCGGACTTCGACGAGTTCAAGGCGCTTTACGGAACCACCCTGGTCACCGGCTTCGCCCACATCTGGGGCTATCCGGTGGCGATCCTCGCCAACAACGGCGTGCTCTTCTCCGAAAGCGCCTTGAAGGGCGCCCACTTCATCGAGCTGGCCTGCCAGCGGAAGATCCCGCTCGTTTTCCTGCAGAATATTTCCGGCTTCATGGTCGGCGGCAAGTACGAGGCGGGCGGCATCGCCAAGGACGGGGCCAAGCTGGTCACCGCCGTGGCCACCGCCAATGTGCCCAAGTTCACCGTGCTGATCGGCGGCTCTTTCGGGGCCGGCAACTACGGCATGTGCGGGCGGGCCTATAGCCCCCGCTTCCTCTTCACCTGGCCCAACAGCCGCATATCCGTCATGGGGGGCGAGCAGGCCGCCGCCGTCCTGGCCACCGTCCGTCGCGAGGGCATCGAGGGCAAGGGCGGCCAATGGTCGGCGGAGGAGGAAGCGGCCTTCAAGGCGCCCATCCGCGACCGCTATGAGGACGAGGGCTCGCCCTATTTCGCCACAGCGCGGCTTTGGGACGACGGCGTCATCGACCCGGCCCAGACCCGCGACGTCTTGGGCCTCTCCATCGCCGCATCGCTGAACGCCCCGATACCCGACGCCAAGTTCGGCGTTTTCAGGATGTGATGGATGGACCAGGACGAGCAGGATGTCGTTGAGAAGGTCCAGAAGTTCGGCTGGACGGTTTTCCAGATAAGCCCGAGCGTTGGTTCGGACGATCCCGACGAATGGTTCGCGTACACGGTCGGGCTCCGAAAAACGTATGGTTGGCCCGAACTTATTTGCTTCGGGCTAGCTCAAGATGTGATGCACTCGATGTTGAACTGCGCCGTCGAGGAATGCCAGGAGCAATCAGCGACGCCCTTCGCGGGCATGCTTTTGAAGGATGTGCTGAACAATGCCGTGGCAAAGCTTGCCATAATAGCGCCGCTTGATTGGATTCCACGAGTGGCGTGGGCGCGTTGGCTTTCGGACCATTACGAATTGCCGCGTGGCGAATTTGATTGCCTACAGCTCCTGTGGCCAGACAAGGCGGGGCGTTTTCCGGACGAACCCGATTGCGACGACGCGATCAAGAAGCTCCAAACGCCCACTCCCGACGAAATCTTGAAAGTGGCTAAAGCCGATGACTGACCCTATCGCCACCCCCTTCACCGACGAACTGACCACCACCGGGCGGGACGACGATTCCCCCGTGCTGATCGACGCCAGCCAGAGCGGCATCGTCATCCTCCCCCTCAACCGCCCGGCTACGAAGAACGCCTTCGGTCCGGAGCTGATCGCCGCCTTGTTGGAGGCCTTCGAGACTCTGCACGGCGCCGATCACGTGCGGGCGGTGTTTTTGCGTGGGGCGGGCACGGCCTTTTCGGCGGGCGCGGACCTCAACTGGATGGCCGAGAGCGCCAACTGGCTGGAGGACGACAACCGCGAGGACGCCATGCGCCTGGCGATCATGCTGAAGAAGCTGAACGACCTGCCCCAACTGACCGTAGCCCTGGTCGATGGGCCGGCCTTTGGGGGGGGGGGCTGGATTGGTCGCCGCCTGCGACCTGGCGGTGGCCACCGAGGGGGCGAGCTTCGCCTTTTCCGAGGTGCGCCTGGGTCTGACCCCGGCCACCATCAGCCCCTATGTGGTCCGCGCCGTCGGGCCCCGGAACGCCAAACTCCTCTTCGCAACGGCCCGGTCCTTCACCGCCTCCGACGCCCTCAAATGGGGCCTGATCCAGGAGATCGTCGCGGACGCCAGCCAGTTCGGCCCCCTGGTGGCCGTCCTGGGCGCCGCCATGCGCGCCTGCGCCCCCGGCGCTGTGGCCGAGGCCAAGGCCCTGGTGGATACGGTGGCCGAGCGGACCATCGATCACGGCCTTTTGGAATACACCGCCCACGCCATCGCCAGGCGCCGAGGGAGCGCGGAGGGCCGCGAAGGGGTCGCCGCCTTCCTGGAAAAGCGCAAGCCGTCTTGGGCTGAATAGATCGCCATGACCCTGCGCCCCATAAGACGCCTGCTCATCGCCAACCGGGGGGAGATCGCTCGTCGGATTATTCGCACCGCGAGGCGAATGGGGATTGAGACGGTAGCCCTCTATTCCGACGCCGACCGGCACGCGCCCCATGTGCGCGAGGCCGATTTCGCGGCCCACATCGGGGCTTCGCCGGCGAGGGAAAGCTATCTCGACCAGGCCAAGGTGCTGGCGGCCGCCAAGGCCACGGACGCCGACGCCATCCATCCCGGCTATGGGTTCTTGTCGGAAAACGCCGGCTTCGCCGAGGCGGCGATCGCCGCCGGCCTGTTCTGGGTCGGGCCGCCGGCGTCGTCCATCCGAGCCATGGGGCTGAAGGACGCCGCCAAGAAATTGATGGCCGAGGCCGGGGTGCCGACCACGCCGGGCTATCTCGGCGAAGACCAGTCTCCCGAGCGGCTGGAGGCCGAGGCCGGGCGGATCGGCTATCCGGTGCTGATCAAGGCGGTGGCCGGGGGCGGCGGCAAGGGGATGCGGCGGGTGGACGAGGCAGGCGCTTTCGCCGCAGCCCTCGCGGCCGCCAAGCGCGAGGCCGCCGCCAGCTTCGGCGACGACCGGGTGCTGTTGGAGACCTATGTCACCCGCCCCCGCCATATCGAGGTGCAGGTATTCGCCGACCAACATGGCAATGTGGTCCACCTCTATGAGCGCGAATGCTCGTTGCAGCGCCGCCACCAGAAGGTGATCGAGGAGGCCCCGGCGCCGGGCATGGACGCGGCCACCCGCGCGGCGGTCACCGGGGCGGCGGTGCGGGCGGCTGAGGCCGTGGGCTATCAGGGCGCCGGCACGGTGGAGTTCATCGCCGACGCCTCAGAGGGGCTCAGAGCCGACCGCATCTGGTTCATGGAGATGAACACGCGGCTGCAAGTGGAGCACCCGGTGACGGAAATGGTCACCGGCCAGGACTTGGTGGAATGGCAGCTGCGGGTCGCCGGCGGCGAGCCCCTGCCGCTCAAACAAGAGGACATCCCCCTGAACGGCTGGGCCATGGAGGCGCGCCTCTATGCTGAGAGCCCGGCCAGCGGCTTTCTGCCCTCCACCGGCCCGCTTGAGCACTTCCGTCTCCCCGACGCCGCCGATGGGGTGCGGATCGACACAGGCGTGGAGGAGGGCGGCGAAGTGACCCCCTTCTACGACCCGATGATCGCTAAGCTGATCGTCCATGCGCCCACCCGGACGGCGGCGGCCAGTAAGCTCGCCGACGCCTGCGCCGAGGTCGAGGTCTGGCCGGTGAAGACCAACGCCGGTTTCCTCTCCCGCTGCGCCGCCCACAAGGACTTCATCGCCGCCGACGTGGACACCGGCTTCATCGAAGCGCGGCTTGAGGCTCTGGTGGGCACGGGGCAGCCCGCCGAGGCGGTGGCCATGCGGGCGGCCACCGCCTTCGCCCATCTGGACGCCGCAGACCGGCCGTCCACCCCCTGGTCGCCGCTCAGCGGGGCGACGGGCTTTCGCCTCAATGGCCATCCCCGCGCCGAGGCGCGGCTGGCGGTCGGGGGTGAGATCGTCACCGCGCCCCTGGTCGACGCCGATCTCGACGCCGAGGGTCTTCTGATCACCGAGGAGGATCAGGTGGTGGTGTTCAGCGCCGGGGACGCCTTCGCCTTCACCCGCGCCGCCGCCGAGGCCGCCGCGGACGGCGGCCCCGCCGCCGACGGCCTGCTCATCTCCCCCATGCCCGGCCGCATCGTCTCGGTAGGCGCGGCGGTGGGCGATAAGGTGGTCAAGGGCCAAGCCATCATCACCCTGGAGGCCATGAAGATGGAGCACGCCCTGGTCGCCCCCTTCGACGGAACGCTCGAAGCGCTCAATGCGAAACCGGGCGATCAGGTCATCGAAGGGATCGTGCTGGCGAGGTTGGAAAAGGCCGGCTAAAAGCCGCGTCCCATGCCGATTCACCTGATCAAACTCTGCGTCGGCTGCGACACCGTCGAAGACCTCGCCGCCTACCGGGCGTCCCATCCAACCGCCGACTGGCGGGTGCATACGCGCCATACGCCCAAGCGGGCGGAGGAGCTCTTGGAGGGCGGTTCCCTCTATCGGGTGTTCAAGGGCGTCATCCTCTGCCGCCAGCGAATCGTCGGCGTGGAGACGATCGGGGAAGGGCAGGGCAAGCGCTGCGAACTGGTGCTGGAGCCTGAGCTGATCCGGGTGGCGCCCGCCCCGCGCCGACCCTTCCAGGGCTGGCGCTATCTGCCCCATGACGAGGCGCCGGCCGATCTGCCCCGGGGCGAGGACGCCCAATCCATGCCGCCCGATCTGGCCGCGCGCCTGCGCGAGCTGGGCGCATGGTGAAGGCGATATTTGTCGCGTTGACGATTGTCGCGGGCGGGTGTGTGTTCCCGGGGTGCGGCCACAGCAATGAGTCTCAAGACCGGGGAGTTGGACCGTGAGTAAAGTGACTGAATCGCCGCGCGTGATCGTGCTGGGCAACGAGAAGGGCGGGGCGGGCAAGTCCACCATCGCCCTGCATCTCGTCACGGCCCTGCTGCACGCGGGCGCCAAGGTGGCGACCATCGATCTGGATCTGCGCCAGCGCTCCATGGCCCGCTTCTTCTCCAACCGTAGAGCCTGGACGCAGTCGGCCGGCGTCAGCCTGCCCATGCCCACCGAATTCATGAACGAGGACGCGGCCGAACTCCTGACCCTGACCCCTGCGCAGGCATTGCAGCGCTTCGAGGCGGCGGGCTCGGAAGCCTTGCAGGAGGCGGAGTTCCTGGTGGTCGACACCCCCGGCGCCGACACCCCCCTGTCCCGCGCCGCCCACGGCAACGCCGACTTGATCATCACCCCCCTGAACGACAGCTTCGTCGATTTCGACATGTTGGGGCTGGTCGATCCGGTGACGCTGGATCTGATCAAGCCCAGCATCTATTCCGAGGTGGTCTGGGAATCGCGCAAGAACAAGATGCTGGAGACCCGCCGCTCCATCGACTGGCTGGTGCTGCGCAACCGCCTGGCCACCACCGAGCCGAGGAACCGCAAGCGGCTGGAGGAGCGGATCATGGCGCTGAGCCGCCGGGTGGGTTTTCGCGTCGGGGCGGGGCTGCGCGACCGGGTGATCTATCGGGAATTGTTTCCCTTCGGCCTGACGGTGGCCGACCTGTCGCCGACGGTGCGGCCGGTGGCGGTGTCGCTCACCCACGTGGCCGCGCGCCAGGAGCTGCGCAACATGGTGGCTGAACTGGGCGTCATCCCCAAGGGGGCGGGCAAGCCCGTCGCGCCGGCGGCGGCGAGCCCTGTCCCATCGGCGGCTGCGGTGAACGCAGCCTGACGTCATGATGGTCATTCTGGCGCTGGGCCTGATCCTGGTCGGCGTCATCATCGGCGGCGCGGGCCTTAGACGGGCGGGACGCGTCGCTCGGCGCATTGTCGGCCCCTGGCGGCCGGGGGTGGGCGGCTTGGCCCTGATCGCCCTTTTTGGCGGTGCGGCCCTGGCGGCGCGCGGGGCGATGATCGAAGGCGCCGCCTTGGCCGCCCTTGGCCTAGTCCTGGCTGTCGGCGCCCGCAGACGCCCGCCCGCCTCCATCGCCCCCGAAGAGCCGGACCCGATGTTCGCCATGGGCGAGGCCGAGGCGCGGCGGATGCTTGGGGTGGCGCCCACGGCCGGACCCGAGGAGATCGAGGCCGCCTATAGGCGTTTGATGAAGCGGGTGCATCCCGACCACGGCGGGGCCGCCGGCCTCGCCGCCCAGCTCAACGCGGCACGAGCGGCGTTGCGGCGCTAGCCGGACGCCTTAGGCGTCGGCGTGATGGCGTTTGGCGTGGGCCTTGGGGACGGCCTTGGCCTCTTCGGCCTTATGACCGTGTTTCTTGGCGGGGGCGGCCTTGGCGGTCTCGACCCGGCGACCATGGACCTTGGCGGCCTTGGCTTCGACCACGGGGGCGGCTTGCCGCGCGCAGCTGTACTTGGCGCGGCCGCGGAGCTTGGCGCAGTCCACCGCCGCGACCTCGACCTTAGCGGCGGCCTTGCAGGCGACGGCGCGGCGTCCGCGATGATGGCCGGTGATGCAGGGGGGCGCCGCCGCCGCAATGCGGCCGCGCAGGCCCGGCGGCGGGGCCTTCATAGCGTCCGGGTCGATCTTCTGTTCGTCGTCGTCCAGCTGATTGTAGCCCTGGGCGTGCAGGGCGTCGGCCACCACCACGCTGAGGCCAGCCTGATTGCCGTCGCCCTGTTCGATGGACGGACGGGTGATCGGACCGGAATCGTCCGGCTCGGCGATGTTGGCGGCGATGGTGGTCTTCACCCCCAGGGTCCGGCGCTTCAAGACGTCGAAGCCGGCGTTCATCAGGGTCTGCACATTGTCGTCGCGCAGGGCCGCCGAGGAGCCGCCGAGCACCACGGTGATCAGGCGCTTGCCGTCGCGCACCGCCGAGGCGGAGAGGTTGAAGCCGGCGGCGTTGGTGAAGCCGGTCTTGAAGCCGTCGTAGCCGGGTTCGCGCAACAGGTGGTTGTGGTTGGTGTAGAGCTTGCCGAGGAGGGTCGTCTCATGCAGGCCGAAGTAGCTGTAATATTGCGGATAATCGCGCATCACCGCGCGGGAGAGGATGGCGATGTCGCGCGCCGTGGTCACCTGGCGCGAATCCGGCACGCCGTTGGCGTTGACGAAGCGGGTGTTGGCCATGCCGAGCTCTTGGGCCCGAAGGGTCATCAGGGCGGCGAAGCGCGATTCCGAGCCGCCGATCTTTTCCGCCAAGGCGACCGCGATGTCGTTGGCCGAGTGGACGGCGACGATGCGCATGGCCTGATCGACGGTGAGGCTTTCGCCGGGACGCAGCGGGCTCTTGGACGGGATCATCGAGGCGGCGTGCTGGGACACCATGACCATGTCCGTCGGCTTCAGGCGGCCGGTGGAGAGGGCCTCGAAGGTTAGATAAAGGGTCATGATCTTGGTGATCGACGCCGGATAGCGCAGATCGTCCGCCCGCTTGGCATACAGAACTTCGCCCGAGGAGGCGTCGACCACGATGGCGGCGTAGCGGATTTGCGAGAACAGCCCTTCGGCGGCGGCTGGCGCGGCCCCGGCGAAGGCGGCGAACATTATCGCTGCGACCAGGGCCAGGATCTTGAAAGCGCCGCGTCGGGCTAATTCGATCATGCGTCAGGCGTCCGGCAACTGGGGGCGGGCGGCGGGATCGAGCGCCGCGGATAAGCTACCATCATCGCTTACCAAGCCTTTCTCCAAAGTAAACAATCGTTGAGCGAATCGTAACCTTAATGTCGCAGGCTCATGTTGCACTGCAACATTTTGGCCTTGAGTTTCGGCTTCCATTGCGGCATGATGCCCAAACCATTTCGCCAGTCCACGACCCCCCAAAGTTGGAGAGACCCCATGGCCACCGCTCCCGAGACCGCCAAAGACAGCCTTAAAGACGCCGCCAAGACCGCCAGCCAAGTCAAGGCGGGCGCCGAGCAGTTCGCCGCCCAGGGCGCCCAGGCGTTCAAGGACGGCGTGGAGAAATCCATCGCCGGCTTGAGCGAGGTCACCGCCCAGTCCAAGCAGACCCTGGACGCCCTCGTCGCCAGCGCGACCGCCACCGCCAAGGGCGCTGAAACCCTCAGCGCCCAGGCCGTCACCTATGGCAAGACGGCCTTGGAGAAGCATGTGGAGGCCGCCAAGGCCCTCTCCGCCGCCCGCAGCGTGCAAGAAGTTATCGAACTGCAGACCGCCTACGCCAAGTCGTCGGTGGAGACCTATATGGCCGAGGTGAACCGGGCCTCGGAAACCTTCTCCACCCTGATGAAGAACGCCTTCCGCCCGCTGAACGAGCGCGCGACGGCGGCGGTGGAAACCCTGCAAGCCGCCCGCTAACCTCGGTTTTCCAATCTGCTGCGAAGGGCCCGGATGGCGACGTCCGGGCCTTTTTCGTTTCGCCTTCAATAGGTTGACGAAGTCTCTCAAGCTATCATTGCGTGGAGCGGCGTGTAGCCTTGGCCTATGCAGACCGACGCCGTCCACGCCGCACTGACCTGGCAATCTTCCACCTGCGCCGACATGGGCGCGCCGTTGACGGCGAAGGTGTTGCGGCTGGTCGCCGACGACGCTTCGGTGTCGGCCGCCTTCTCGCCGGTGTTCGCCCCCTATGCGGGGCGGACGTCAAAGGATTTGATCGCCGCCGCCTATTCTCTGCGGCTATTGGGCGCGCTGCACTATCTGGTGCTGAGCGGTCGGGCGCCGGCGCTGGCCGGGTGCTACGAGGCGGGGGGCGGTCCGGCGTTGGGCGCCGCCCTGATCGGCGCCTTGGATGATCACCCAGATGTGTTCGCCCGCTTCATGGATTCGCCGCCGCAAACCAATGAGGCGCGACGCTCGCTCGGCCTGTTCGGCGGTTTCCTCACCGTGGCGGCCGAGACCGGCCTGCCGCTGCGGTGTCTGGAGCTGGGCGCCAGCGCCGGGCTGAACCTGAACTGGGACCGCTTCGAATACGACCTGGGCGCCCTGGGACGCTGGGGCGACGCCGCCTCGCCGGTGAAGCTTTCCGGCGACTGGACCGGTGGCGCCCCGCCCCTGGACGCCATAGTTCGCGTGGAAAGCCGCGCCGCCTGCGACCAGAAACCGGTGGATATCGGCGATGATGAGGCCGCGATGGGCCTACTGGCCTACATCTGGCCCGATCAGCCGGAGCGTCTGGCGCGGGCCGCGATCGCCGTGGCGCGACAGACGGGCGTGAGGGTGGAAAAGGCCGACGCCGCCGCGTGGCTGACCCGCCACGCCCAACAGGGTGTGGCGACGGTGGTCTATCATTCGAGTTTCATCCAGTACCCGCCGCCGCAAACCCGCAGCGCGATTATTTCCGCGATCGCTAAGGCAGGCGCCCATGCGACGGCGGCGGCGCCCTTCGCGTGGCTGCGTATGGAGCCTGCGGGCCAGGTGCGGGACGAACTGAGATTAACCCTCTGGCCCGGCGGCGAGGACCGGCTGCTCGCCAAGGTCCATCCCCACGGCGCCCACGTTCAATGGCTGGCCGCCGGCCGCTCCATCGCCTAAGCTTTGCACAATCGCGGCTTAAACGTCGCGCATCGCAGGGTGGGTCTTCCAAAACAGCGATGTTATCATATCTAATTCACTAAGGCCGGGCGTCCCCGGCGAGGCGGAGATCGTTTTGTATGGCTGAGCGTAAACCGGGTGATGCAGGAAATGGCGTCGGCTCGGCGGTTGTCACCCAAGTCAAGCCAAAGACGCAGAAGCCGTCGCTCTATCGCGTTCTTATTTTAAATGACGACTACACCCCCATGGAGTTTGTTGTTTACGTTTTAGAGCGCTTCTTCAACAAGTCGCGTGAAGACGCGACCCGTATCATGTTGCACGTTCACCAGCACGGCGTGGGTGTCTGCGGCGTCTTCACGTTCGAAGTCGCCGAAACAAAGGTGGCTCAGGTGGTCGACACCGCCCGCCGCCACCAGCATCCTCTGCAGTGCACTATGGAAAAAGATTGAGAGGTCTTCCTTGCCGTCATTCTCGCGCAATCTGGAAGAGACCCTGCACCGGGCCGTCGCCTATGCGAACCAGCGCAAACACGAATACGCCACCCTTGAACACCTGCTTCTGTCGTTAGCCGACGACGAGGATGCGGCCGCGGTCATGCGCGCTTGCAACGTCGATCTGGCGGCGCTGAAGAAAACCGTGGTGAATTACCTCGACACCGAGCTGAAGTCGCTGGTGGTGGAGGATTCCGAAGACGCCAAGCCCACCGCCGGCTTCCAGCGGGTGATCCAGCGGGCGGTGATCCACGTCCAGTCCTCGGGCCGCGATGAGGTGATGGGCGCCAATGTGCTGGTCGCCGTCTTCTCCGAGCGGGAGAGCCACGCGGCCTTCTTCCTGCAGGAGCAGGACATGACTCGCTATGACGCGGTGAACTTCATCGCCCACGGCATCGCCAAGAAGGCCGGGGCTTCCGAGCCCCGCGCCGTCAAGGGCGCGACCGAGGAGGCGGGCGAGGAGAAGTCCGCCGCCAAGACCGGCGGAGAGGCGCTCGAAGCCTACTGCGTCAACCTCAATGAGAAGGCTCGCGCCGGCAAGGTCGATCCCCTGATCGGCCGCATGGCCGAGGTGGAGCGCTGCATCCAGGTGCTGTGCCGCCGCAACAAGAATAACCCCTTGCTTGTGGGCGACCCCGGCGTCGGCAAGACCGCCATCGCCGAAGGTCTGGCCCGCAAGATCATCATGGGCGAGGTGCCGGAGGTCTTGGAGACCGCCACCATCTTCTCCCTGGACATGGGCAGTTTGCTGGCCGGCACCCGCTATCGCGGTGATTTCGAAGAGCGGCTGAAGCAGGTGGTGAAGGAGTTGGAGAACCACCCCAACGCCATCCTGTTCATCGACGAAATCCATACGGTGATCGGCGCGGGCGCCACCTCGGGCGGGGCCATGGACGCCTCCAACCTTCTGAAGCCGGCCCTGGCGTCGGGGAGCCTCAAGTGCATGGGCTCCACCACCTATAAGGAGTTCCGCCAGCATTTTGAGAAGGACCGGGCTCTCGTGCGCCGGTTCCAGAAGATCGACGTCAACGAACCGACCATCGAGGACACCATCAAGATCCTCAAGGGCCTGAAAACCTACTACGAGGACTTCCACAAGCTGAAATACACCGACGACGCCATCAAGACGGCGGTGGAGCTGTCGGCCCGCTACATCACCGACCGTAAGCTGCCGGACAAGGCGATCGACGTGATCGACGAAGCCGGCGCCTCCCAGATGCTCTTGCCCGAAAACAAGCGGCGCAAGAAGATCGGGGCCAAGGACATCGAGGCGGTGATCGCCAAGATGGCCCGCATCCCGGCCAAGTCGGTCTCCAAGTCAGACACCGAATCGCTGCGCAGCCTGGAGAGCGATTTGAAGCGTGCGGTCTATGGCCAGGATGATGCGATCAACCAGCTCTCCGCCGCCATGAAGATGTCGCGGGCGGGTCTGCGGGATCAGCAAAAGCCCATCGGCAGCTACCTCTTCTCCGGCCCCACCGGCGTCGGCAAGACCGAGGTGGCGCGCCAGCTGGCCTCCACCCTCGGCATCGAGCTGATCCGCTTCGACATGTCCGAGTACATGGAACGGCACACGGTCTCGCGGCTGATCGGCGCCCCTCCGGGCTATGTCGGCCACGACCAGGGCGGTCAGCTGACCGATGCGGTTGATCAGCACAAGCACGCGGTGGTCCTGCTCGATGAGATCGAGAAGGCCCACCCGGATGTGTTCAACATCCTCTTGCAAGTGATGGATCACGGCACGCTCACAGACTCCAACGGCAAGAAGGTGGATTTCCGCAACGTGGTCCTGATCATGACCACCAACGCCGGCGCCGCCGACAACAACAAGGCCGGCATCGGCTTCGGTCGCGGCCGGGTCGACGACGCGGACGAGGCGGCGATCCAGCGCCTGTTCACCCCGGAGTTCCGCAATCGGCTCGACGCCATCGTCACCTTCAAGTCCCTGGCCCCCGAAGTGATCAAGAACGTGGTGCAGAAGTTCGTCATGCA
>JAMFTA010000127.1 GCA_026225565.1 Caulobacter sp.
GGCGACCTTGGATTTTCCGAACTGACCATCGCTGCGCTCCTGGGCCACGCCGCCAGGGGTGTCACCCAGGGCTACGTTCACGTCGACGAAGCCCTCAAGCTCGCGGCGTCTCGGACTTGCGAGGAGATTGCCGGTCTGCTGTCCGGGAAGCCTTCTTCCGATAGCCGGATTGCCGCGTGACATGGCCAACAGCGCATGGAGCGGGCTTACTTCGAATTGGCGCGCTCAATCCATCCGCCACGCCGCTCACCACAGGTCGGCGTCCCGGCTACAGGCCAGGACGAACAATTTGGTCGTAGAGTTCGCCCGCGAGCCGCCCGTTCCAGCGCCGGCTGGTAATGGCGTGCAAGCACGGTCCATCCGAGAGTGTCACCCCGCCGACGGCATATCGCAGCGCGGTTTCCCCGATGGTCACCTCGAATGAAGGGAGGGACGTCGCGGCCCGTTCGAGTTGCGGGGACAAGCGGAAATGAATGTCTTCCGGCAACGGTCCGCGTCGCCTGAAGGCATGCTCAAGCACGCTGGCTGAGCAGAAATCGTCAGCTGTTGGGCGGATTTGTGGGGCGGTCTCCAGGACAACGCTGTCTGGTAAGATCGCCGCCTCGCCAAACGCGTAAGCTTGCTTCTTCAAGGTTATATCGATGATCTCGAAGGGGGGAGCGACCACCCAAACGTGGCCGGCGGTGGGTTCGTCGTCGATCATCCAAAAATGAGTCGGCCGGACGAGAGATGGGGCGCTGACGGTCAAGGCCCCTTTGGCCGCATAACACCAGATGCCTTGCTCCTCGAGCATCTTGGTCAACATCATTGAGGCATCAATGCACACGCCGAGCTGACTGTCCGTCCGAATCTCGTGCTCCAGAATTTGGGCCATGCGGGGCACAACTGATCGGACACGCCCATCATACGCCTTGTCCCGAGGGCGCGCGCGCACCCACGCTGCGTAGATCTCCAAAAATGACGGGTCGCGTTTCTCGGCCGCCAAAAACGCGGGCTCGTTGTAGAAGGCTATCCTGTCGGTTGAAATTCCGCGGTTGGCGAATAGACGCGCCAAGACCTTGACGTTCGTTGGCAGGCGATCCGGCAAGGCCTTACGTCCCTTTCAAGCGCGACCGAGGCCGCCGGGCAGATCCTACACCTGGGGCGTGTGCCTCCAAAACCAGCTCAGTGAAAATCCCGCGTCTTCAGCTTGATCCTATCGGCGTGACCGGCCGGACTGGAGTCGTCGCTGGCCTTCGAAGTCCTCGGCCGCCTGTCACGTGAATCCGGCGCCAAAGAGCCACGGGCGAATTCATCGCCTCGGTCATGAGATAGTGGAAATGGCGCCTCGCGCCCGCCGAGGCTGGCGAGTTCAGCCGACAGATCGATGAGCTTGTAGGCGACCACATGCACGACCTCGCCTTCGCGCTGGATGCGGCCGACTACGCCCAACATCGAAGAGGTCAGCACAGCGCGGCGGTGCTTCTCGTAGACCTGCTCCCAGACCACAAGGTTGGCTACGCCGGTCTCGTCCTCCAGGGTGATGAAGGTGACGTTCTTCGCCGAGCCCGGCTTCTGGCGGACCAGCACCAGGCCGGCGACCTTGCAGCTCTGGAAATCCCTGCCGGCGCTGGCGGCGGCGCAGGTCATGAACTTCTCGCGCGCCAGGTCCTGGCGCAGGAAGGTGACCGGGTGGTCGCGCAAGGTCAGGCCGGTATGACCATAGTCCTCGACCACCTCCCGGCCCGCCTTCATGGGCTTCAGCGTCACCTCGGGCTCATCGAACTCCGGCACGATCGCCTGCTCCCGCGCCGAGGCGGCGGCGAAGAGGGGCAGCGGCTCGTCGCGCAGCGCCTTGATCGCCCACAGCGCCTCGCGCCGCGCCAGGCCCATGGCGGCGCGGAATCCGTCGGCCTCGGCGATCTTCACCAGGCTGGCGGCCGGCACGCCGGCGCGGCGCCAGGCGTCATCGACGGAGACGAAGGGCCGCTCGCCCCGGGCGACCACGAGGGCGGCGGCGTCGACGTTGGAGAGACCGCGGACCTCGCGCAGGCCCCGGCGCATGGCGAAGCAGTCCGGATGGGCGGTGGGCTCCAGGGTGCAGTCCCAGCGCGA
>JAMFTA010000128.1 GCA_026225565.1 Caulobacter sp.
CCGCTTGCCGCTGCGCAGGATCGAGCCGCGCGGGCGCCAAGCGAAGGGGGTGCCGGTGAGATTGGGAATATGGGGCTTTTCCCAGGACTGGATCTTCAAGGGCGCCACGGTCGGCGGCTCCTTAAAGGTATTGTGCAGCCAGCCATGCCATTCGGCCGGCACCTTGGAGGGTTCGGCATAGCCCTTATAGATCACCCAACGGCGCTGGCGCCCGGCGTCGCCGTCGCGGATGGTCTTGGCGGCGTAGTAGCGATTGCCAAAATCGTCCTCGCCGACAAACTTGCCGCGCTTGGAGATGGTGAACAGGGCGCCGGGGGTGGCGCCGTTCCACCAGGTGAATATCGTCTTCAGCACGCGGGAAATCTCTCAGGCCGGGAAGTCAAAGCCTACTGACTATAGGGCCGCCCTGGCTGGCCGTCCAGCAAAGGGACGAGAGCCGGCGAAATCCATCCACCGCTAGATATGGGGTCCTGTGGACATCTACCCGCTATCGGTTGCGTTTAGGCGCCGGTCGCCTTAGCCTTCGCCAAAGTCAGCAACCCGGCGGGACACGATGCGCTTCGAACGGCTGTGGGCGGAACGGGCGGGGCCGCGCATGGAGCCGCGGGTCTTGGACCGCGCCAACGGCGCCCAGTCGGTGTTTGCGCCGGCGGCCTGGCCGAACGCCCAGGTGGAAGCTTGGATCGACTGGAGCGAGGGCTTTGTCGCCGGCACGCCGAGCCCAGTGAAGGGCGCTTGGCAGCCCCTGGGCGGCGGTCCGGCCCGCTATGGCCAACAGCTCGCCGCCGCCGGATCGACCGCCGGCCTCTTCAAATCCCTGGACCAGCGCTCAACCTTCGGCGGCGAGATCACCGCCACCCTCCTGGCCGGCCTCGCCGCGCCTTGTCCGCCCCATGCTGACGACGGCCCAGTGATCGATCTGGGGGTGAGCGGCGGCCCGGACGCTCTTGCCCGATGGGTCGACCGGCGCCGGGCCGCCGAGGCTGCGGCCATGGCGGCGCAGAGGCTGCAAGCCCGGCTCGCCGCCGTGGCCGACGCGGTCCTGCGTTGCGAGGGACCTCGCGCCGACTGCGCCGATCCGAACGGCAATCCGGCGCTGGCGCGGGCCGCCCACGCCGCCCGAGGCGCCGGCGCCACAGACGAGGCGCTGCTGGACGTGATCGCCCTGGCCCAGGCCGGGGAGGGCTACGCTGTCTCCCCGCCGCCGGCTTCGCCCGCCCAATCGGCGACGGTAGCGATCGATGGCGCCCTGGATGACGAGGCTGTTCGCCAAGCGGCGCTGGCGGCGTGGAAGACCGGAGCGGTGCAGATCGCCTTCGCCGCCACAGATCCTGCGCCCTGCTGCGGCGCGGCGCTGAACCTCTACCCCTTCGCCGCTGGCGAGGCGATCGACGAGGCGGGCCTTGGCCGCCTCACCCGGCTTTGGACCGCCGCCCTGTGGATCGAGGCCGGCGCGGGCGGCGCTGCGACCCTGGGCGTAGTCGGTCTGCACGAGGCGTTGGTGGCGCGAGGTCTCGTCTACGGCTCAGCCGAGGCCCAGGCGTTCGCGGGCGGGCTTCTAACTCTGATGAGGGAGGCGGTCGCCGACGCCCTGCTCGACCTGGGCGGCGAAGCGCCCGACCGCGTCGTTCGCATCGTTGCGGAGGCTCCGCCGGAAGCGGGGCTGCGGCTGGGCGGGATGGCGCTCGGCGCTTCGCCCTGGTCCGGCCCCGTCGGCGGAGCGGAGACCGACGACGAGGTCATCGTTCCGGTGTTGAAGGAGGCGGCCCTCGCCGGCCTTCAGGTCATCGGTGCGGATCTCGCCGCCGCCCGGCTGCACGCCCTGGGCGCCCGGAGCCTCCATGGGGCGCCAGGGGTTACCGCCGAAGCCCTCAACGCCGCTGGCTTCACCGAATACGAGATCGGCCTGGTGGACGCGGCCTTGTTGAGCGCACCGAGCCTTCAGGCGGCGTTCGCGCCCCAGGTGCTGGGCTTAGGCTTTGTGCGGGACGTCCTGGGCACCGAGCCCGACGCCACGGGGGCCGACATCCTGGCCGCCGCAGGCTTCTCGGCCCAGGCCATCGATGAGGCCTCTGTCTATGGGTTCGGAACGGGCGGCTTGGAAGGCGCGCCGGGCGTATCCATGGATCAGGCGCTGATCTTCGCCGGGGGCGAATCCATCGGTCTTGAAGATCGGCTAGCCATGGCCGCAGCCTGCGACGCCGCCACAGGCGCCCCTGCCCTGCACCGCCTGCCCCTGACGGCGGACGCCGGGCCAGAGGCGATGGTCGCCCTGGTGCGTCAGGCCGCCGACGCCGGCCTGACGCTATTCTGGCCCAAACGCGCCGAGAGCGAGACGGTCCGGCTGCTGACGCTGCCGCCCTTGGAGGAGCCCCGCCCTAAACCTGCCGAGCCGCCCCGCACTGAGCGCATCGTCGAGCGGATCGTCGAGCGCGACCGCACCCGCCGCAAACTCCCCGACCGCCGCAAGGGCTATATCCAGAAGGCGGCGGTGGGCGGCCACAAGGTCTATCTGCACACAGGCGAATATGACGACGGGGAGCTGGGCGAGATCTTTATCGACATGCACAAGGAGGGCGCCGCCTTCCGCAGTCTGATGAACAACTTCGCCATCGCCATCTCCATCGGCCTGCAATATGGCGTGCCTTTGGAAGAGTTCGTCGACGCCTTCGTCTTCACCCGCTTCGAGCCCGCGGGCGCGGTGACCGGCAACGAGATCATCCGTTCCGCCACCTCAATCCTCGACTACATCTTCCGCGAGCTCGGCGTCTCGTACCTCGACCGCCAGGACCTGGCCAGCGCCGACCCGGACGCCCTGAACGCCGATGGCCTGGGCCGGGGCGCGGGCGACAAGACCGGCGCCGAGTCCGAGCCGATTCCCGCCGCCCACTTCATCTCCAAGGGCTTCTCCCGCGGCGCGGCGCCCGACAACCTGCTGTTCCTACCCGCCCGCCGGTCCCCAGGTGGGGAACAGGGCCAGGCCGCGCTCAGCGACGTCTGCCCGGCGTGCGGCGACTTCTCCCTCAGCCCCGTGGGCGGGAGGCTGGTCTGCGACAAGTGCGGGACGGCGCCGGGGGCGTGGGGTTAGGCGCACACCTGGTTTTAAGGCTGGGACGCTAGGCTGGGGTTCTTGTTGGAGACCATCCATGGCCCGCCGCCTCGCCGCCCTCGTTCTGCTCGCCGCCCTGGCCGCTAGGGAACAGCCCGCCCGCGCGCAAAACCCGGTTCAGATCGAGCACGTGAAGCACGGGGCCAGCTGCCCGCGCTGCAACCTCTTCCAGGCCGATTTCGCCAACCTGGAGCTGCGCGGCAAGGACCTGAAGGGCGCGCGACTGCGCCAGGCCGATTTCTCCGCCGCAGTGATGAAACATGTGAACCTGTCGGGGACGGACCTGCGGGACCTCAACGCCTATGGGGCGGTGTTCACCGGCTCCAGCCTGGCGGGCGCTAACCTCGTCAACGCCACCTTCGTCGGCGCCTATCTGCAAGGGGTCAATTTGCGCGGCGCCCATCTGGAGGGCGCCAACTTCTCCGGCGCCGAGATGGCCCGCGCCGTCGGCCTAACCCAGAGCCAGCTCGCCGGCGCCTGCGGCGACGCCACAACCACCCTGCCTCGCGGCCTCAGCCTGAAGCGCTGCCAGTGACTCAGTGATCGTTGTGCGGATGATACTTCTTCCAGAGGGATAGAAGCCCCGGATAGGGGGCCCTGCCCCGCCGATAGAGGCACCATTCGTCGTCGGGGGGATCGCAGTCGCCGTCGAAGTAAGCCTTTTGCTCCAGATCGAGTGCCCGCACATGGGGTGCGTCCTTGGCCAGGCGACCGAAGCGCTGGGAGCACTTCTCCCGCTCCGCCCGCGAGAGGCTGAGGAACTTCTCCTCATCGCAGCCGACGCTCTCGCGCAGGGTTGCGCCCACCGCCGCCGCCGCCGCCGGCCCCCCGGCCACCACCTGGGAGCCCGCCGACGTGGAGGGCGCCGTGGCCGAAGGCCCTGGCGCAGGCGCACTCTTACTGTCTGGTTTGGGGGCCTCCGGTTTAGGGGCGGCGACGATGGGGGCAGGCGCCGCAATCACCGGCGCAGCCGCAAGGGTGCGCGCCGTGGAAACCACATGGGGCGCCTTGGCGGCGGCCGGCTGGACGGCCACTTTGTGGGCGGTCGGCAGGCCAGCGTCGGCCAGGCTCATGGGGATCAGCTCAACCGTCAGCGGCGAGGCGTCCGGGGGAATGGCGAATGGATGGGCATCGGGCCGCAGCGCCACGAGGATGGCGACGTGTAAGGCCAGGGCCGCCAGGATGGCCCCCGTCTTGGCTCGTCTACCCGCCGCCTGTCGTCTCAACCGAACACCTCTGGCTTGCTCGCCCCCTCCTTGCAGGCCAACTATGTCGCGGTGGGGGCGGCTCGCGACCCTCGGCAGCGGATCGGCAATGGTGCGCCACAGGACGACGTTACCGCGATTTAAGTGGCGCCCCCGAGGGGTTTGCGAGACAGGCTA
>JAMFTA010000129.1 GCA_026225565.1 Caulobacter sp.
CGCAGGCTGGTCACGAGCAGAAGCACGTCCTAGAGCCCGGTCTGCCCCGGCACGTCCGGTACGATAAATCCGTACCCCTTGCCCGGATCGAACCACTTCACCTTACCGCTGATCCGAACCGACTCGTCCTGCGGACCAACCCCCTCAAAATCGTAACCTGACATTTGCCCCTCTCGTCCGCACCTCCCTGCAGACGGTTAAGCTCATATCACAAATTGTGGCAAAGCGCGCGACAGAAATGTTTACGAAACAAAGGCGCCTGCCCCGTCGCGTTGTCCGAGCAGGGCGAGTCGCGTGGCAGTCCCTAGGGGAGTCGAACCCCTCTTCCCAGAATGAAAATCTGGTGTCCTAACCGATAGACGAAGGGACCACTGCGCGGAGGGCCGGGGTATATCCCGCGTTCGGGTTTTGGCGCAAGCCCAAGCTAGCCTAGAAAATTATCCGATTGACGCGGATCGGCCGCATCCTCGATTTCCAGCTCCACGGCGCTACGCCCCTGCCAGTCGTCAGGCTTCAGCCGACCGGCCACATGCAGGGCGCCGCCGCCGGCCAAAAGCCTTTGTCCCAAAGGGGTATCCTCCGCCCGCCAGGCGATGGCGCGCATCTTGGCGCCCGCGCCGTCGATGAGGGTGCAGCGCACGTGGCCGCCCTTCATCGCCTTGGCGTATTCCGCGCGCACATTAGCCAAGGCGAAGGTCGGCTCGGGCGCGCCGGGACCGAAGGGGGCCAGCTGCTGGTAGTCCTCCCACAGGGCGCGCCCAGCGGCCCCTGGGGCGGCCAGGGCGTCGATCTCCAAGGCGTCGGCGGCGATGGCGATGGCGCTCTCTGCCTGTAGGCGTTCAGCCAGGAAGGCGCGTAGCTCCGGCAGGTGCTCCACCCGCATGGTCAGGCCCGCCGCCATGGCGTGACCGCCGCCGGACATGAGCAAACCGGCGTCATAGGCCGCCTGGATCGCCCGGCCGAGGTTCACCCCCGGCTGGGAGCGTCCGGAACCCTTGGCGACGCCGGTGACAGGGTCGACGCCGATCACGACCGCAGGGCGCCTGTAGCGCTCTCTCAGCCGCCCGGCGACGATGCCGACGACCCCCGGGTTCCAGTCGTCCCCCGCCACCACCAGCACCGGGGCCTCGGGATCGAAATTGCTCTCCCGCTCGATGCGGCGCACCGCCTCGTCGAAGGCTTGGCGCTCAACATCCTTTCTCGCCACATTGAGGGCGTCGAGTTCCTCGGCAAGGGCCCTCGCCTCCTGCGGATCGTCGGTGGAAAGCAGGCGCGCGCCGAGGTCGGAGCGTCCGATCCGGCCGCCGGCGTTGATACGGGGCCCAAGGATGAAGCCGGCGTGGAAGACGGTGGCGGGGCCGGTGGCGCCAGCGACCTCCAGCAAGGCCTTCAACCCCGCATTGCCCCAGGCGGACATCACCTTCAGTCCAAGGGCGGCCAAGGCGCGGTTGAAGCCCACAAGCTTGGTCACGTCGCAGATGGCGCCCATGGCGGCCAGATCCAGCCACTGGCGGATGTCTGGCTCGGCGCGGCCCTCGAACAGGCCGCGAGCACGGGCCTCGCGGTTGAGGGCGGCCAGCAGCACGAAGGTGACGCCGGCGGCGGCCAGCACCCCCTGGTCGGAGATACAGCTGGGCTGATTGGGATTGACCAGGGCGGCGCAGGGCGGGGCTTCGCCGTCGCGCATCATGTGGTGGTCGATCACCACCACCGGCAGGGCCATGGCGGCGGCGGCCTCCAGAGCGTCGTGGGCGGCGGCGCCGCAGTCGACGGTGACCACCAGCTGCGCCCCTTCGGCCTGCAGCCGGGCGAAGGCGGCCGGGCTCGGCCCATAGCCCTCCTTCATCCGATCGGGAACGTAGATCGCCAGTTCGCGCCCCATGGCGCGGAACCAGCGCACGAGCTGGGCCGCCGAGGCCGCGCCGTCCACGTCGTAGTCGGCGAACACGGCGACCCTGGTCCCCGCCTCGACCGCATCCACCAGCAGGCGCGCCGCCTGGTCCATGCCCGCGAAACAGGACGGGTCGGGAAACTGGGCCTTCAGCGTGGGGTTGAGATAGGCCTCGGGCTCGTCGGCCGCGCGCGCCGCCAGGGCCCGGGCGAAGGGCTCGGACACGCCCAGCCGCGCGCGCAGCAGGCGAACCGTCGCCGGGTCCGCCGAGCGCATCCGCCAGGACCTTTCGGTCAGCGAACGCTCGACGTCGAGGAAGCCTATCTGACCGAATCCGTCCGCCATCGCTGGAGTCTAGCCCAGGCGCCACGTCGCGTCCTTCGAC
>JAMFTA010000130.1 GCA_026225565.1 Caulobacter sp.
CGGACATCGCCGGCGCCGACTTCGCCTTGGCCGCAGGGAGTGAAGTGGAGGACTCCTCCTCCGCCGCTTACGAGGAGATCAAGCAGGACGACGAGCGGGCGGAGAAGACCACGTCGTCCATCCAGCAGCAGGTGAAGGAGCTGGCCGCCCAGTCCGTCCATCCCCAGGTCGTCAGCGCTCTGAGCCAAGGCGATGTAGGCAGCGCTGCCAACGACTTTCTGCACGCCTTCATCCGCAACGCGACCACCGTGGCCATGCAAAAGGGCGTCGCTATGCTATCGATCAGCCATCGCTCGGCTGTACAGCGCAAGGCGGGCATGCATCGCTACCTTGGAGACGCATATCCGGACCTGGACAGTCGCAACCTTACCCAGCACACGGCCTGGCTCAGCGAGATCAGGGCGCTGGAGGAATATAAGGCAGCCGCCAGCGCTGTGGACGAACACGACAAGGCGGAGGACCTAGTCGTCGCCAGCAAGGTGGACGAGGCCCAGGCTGCACTCCAGCCCGCTCTGGTTGGCCCCTACCGCGACACCCCCTTCATCGCCAACCTGGCGGCGCGGATCGCGGGCGCGCAGAACGACATCGGCAAGGCGGACGCGCTCTACGACATCGCGGAGAACCCGCCCACCTACCGCCAGCTCGCCGGGGTTCTCGCCCATGCGCCACCGCCGAAGGCCACCGGCAAGCGCCGCGGCGCGACGCGTGCGGCAACCGCAGCGGCGGCGGCCCCGCCATTGCCTGTCCCCCAAGCTATCCGCGACACCTATCTTCAGCAAAGCCTGGCCGGCTATACTGAGCATGTGGAGCTGCTCGCTGGGCACAACCAGTTCCCCAAGGCCAAGGCGAAGATCGCCGAGGCCGAACACCGTTTCGGCGACCACGAGGTCTTTCTGCCCGATCTCATTTACATCGACTTCAAAAGCGGCCAGCAGGACGCTGTGGCGGCCCACCTTGACGAATGCCGCCACACACAGGACGACGCCCTTTGGGAGAGGTGCAAGTACGCCATCCTGGATGAAAGCCAGAAGACGCAGCTGGAAAAAATGGATCCCAGCAGCCGTGCCAAGCTCGACAAGACCCTTGAGCGGAAGAGCGAGGATCAGGAACGGCAGTCGGGCTGGAAGAAGATGTTTGAAGGCATGAACAACCCCCAAAACGGCGGCGCAAAGCCATAGCGCTTCGATTTTCGATTTTCAGAGGGAAGCAGCGTCAACGCCGCGGCGCTAACGCTGTGGGCACCCGCCATAATTTGGGCCGAATCTCCGCTCCGGTGCGGCTCCAGAAAGCCGACCGTCAGAGCGCCCGGATCCGTGCCAGTAAGCAAACATTGGGAAGAGCTACTCTGAACTCTCGCCGCCGCATCGTTCTTCATGCGGCCGAGTTGCGTGCGAGATTCGCGGGCGCCTGCAGGCGAGCCCAATTACCCGGATTGAGAAGGCGGTGCCTGGACGCGTTTGTTTTGTCCCTTTCCAAGGAGCCAACGCGAGAAAAAACTCCCCCCCATCTGCACAATCGATACACAGGCGCAGATTGCGGGAAATTCCTTTTACTATTCAAGTTTTTAGAAATGGCCCCTCTCCCCGGAGGGGAGAAGGGTTTAGGTATTTACGCCGCCGTCGCTTCGAACCCCTTGCGCAGGGCGGCCTCGTCGAGGTTGCGGCCGATGAAGACCATGCGGCTGTAGCGGGGCTCCTCGGGTTTCCAGTCTCGCTGCAGGTCGCCGTCGAGGATCATGTGCACCGCCTGGAACACCAGGCGTTTGTCCTCGCCCTTCACATCGATGATGCCCTTGGCGCGCAGGATGTCGGGGCCCTGGGCCTGCAGCACCTCGTTCAGCCAGCGGGTGATGCGCGTGCCGTCCACCGGGCGATCCAGGGTCAGGGAGACGCCCTTGATATCCTGGTCTTCGTGGTCGTGACCGCCATGATGATGGTCGTGGTGGTCATGCCCGTGGTGATCGTGCCCATGATGATCATGATCGTGACCGCAGTGCTCGTCGTGCACGTGGCCGGCCTCGCCGTGGGCGGGGTTGAGGAATTCGGGCTCAAGCTCGGTGATGCGGTCCAGATCGAAACCGCCGCGGCCTAGGATGGCGTCCAGCGGCACGTCGGAGTTCTTGGCGCGGTGGATAGGAGCGAGCGGGTTCAGCCGCTTCAGGCGCGCTTCAACGATCCTCAGCTCGTCCTCGGTGACAAGGTCGGTCTTGTTCAGGACGATCTGGTCGGCGAAGGCGATCTGCTCGCGCGCCTCCTTGGAATCGGCGATGCGTAGGAGCACGTGCTTGGCGTCGACCACCGTGGTCACGCTATCGAGCTTGGTCTTGGCCTTCACCTCCTCGTCGACGAAGAAGGTCTGGGCCACCGGACCGGGATCGGCCAGGCCCGTGGTCTCGACGATGATGGCGTCGAACCCGCCCTTGCCGCTGGCGCTCTGGCGACGCATCAGGCCGTTGACGATGCGGATCAGGTCGCCGCGCACGGTGCAGCAGACGCAGCCGTTGTTCATCTCGAACACCTCCTCGTCGGCGTCGACGATCAGCTCGTTATCGATGCCGATCTCGCCGAACTCATTGACGATGACGGCGTAGCGCTTGCCGTGATCCTCGGTGAGGATGCGGTTCAGAAGGGTGGTCTTGCCGGCGCCGAGATAGCCGGTGAGGACGGTGACAGGGATGGGGCCCTTGCTGGGCGCGGCGTCGGGGGCGGGCGTGCTATCGAGGGTGCTCATCGGCTAGATGTGGGCGATCTGCGATAGGATTGAAAGACTCTCCGCGTCGATGCTCTTTCGTTGACTTCGCAGGCGTCCTGACTATAACTCCCGCCTCTCGCCCGTGGGTCCTC
>JAMFTA010000131.1 GCA_026225565.1 Caulobacter sp.
GAAGCGGTTCGCAAAATCATCCACGTCGACATGGACGCCTTCTATGCGTCGGTCGAACAGCGGGACAATCCCGACCTGCGAGGACGGCCGGTGGCCGTCGGCCATGGCGCGCGCCGCTGTGTGGTGGCGGCGGCCAGCTACGAGGCGCGGCAGTTTGGGGTTCGCTCGGCGCTGCCGTCCGTCACGGCGATGCGCAAATGTCCGGAGCTGGTGTTTGTGCCGCCGCGCTTTGACGTCTATCGGGCGGTCTCGCGTCAGGTCCACGCCATCTTCGCCGAGTTCACCGAGTTGATCGAACCGCTGGCGCTGGACGAGGCGTATCTCGACGTCACCGCTAACCAGGCCGGCCTGCCGACCGCATGGCTCACCGCCAAGGCGATCCGCGCCCGGATCCTGGAAGAGACGGGCCTCACCGCGTCGGCCGGGGTCTCCTACAACAAGTTCCTCGCCAAGCTGGCCTCTGGCCAGCGTAAGCCCAACGGCCAATTCGCCATCATGCCGGACGAGGGGCCCGCGTTTGTCGAAGCCCTGTCCGTGGCCAAGTTCCACGGAGTCGGCCCGGCCACGGCCGAACGGATGCACGCCGCCGACATCCAGACCGGCGCCGATCTGAAGACCTGGTCGCTGCAGGATCTACAGCACCGTTTCGGCAAGTCCGGGACCTGGTATTACGCAATCGCCCGCGGGCGGGATGATCGGGCCGTCAATCCTAATCGGGAGCGCAAGTCGTCGGGCTCGGAGACGACTTTCGAGGAAGACCTGACCGATCCGGCCCAAATCGAGACCGGAGTACTGGCAATGGCGGATGATGTCTGGGCCTGGTGCGAGAAGACCGGCGGACGTGGCCGCACGGTCACGGTGAAGATCAAGTGGGCCGACTTCCAACAGGCCACGCGCAGCCAATCGCTGGCCTCGCCGGTCGATTGCAGGGCGACGCTTCATGATGCGAGTCTGGGGTTGATCCGATCGGTGTTCCCACCCACGAAAGGTATTCGATTGGTTGGCGTTACCTTGTCTAACTTCTCTGCGAGGGCGGCGTCCGAGAACCTCGCAGACCTCCTTCCGTTGGACGAGGCCGTGGCCGACCACCCCTTGTTCAGCGCGATGGCCACGCGCCCGCCCCAAGAGTGAGAGTGCGGAGGGGTTTTCCGTGACGGGTTGAGGTCGGGAGAGAGGCTCCCGGTGCCCGTCTTGGAGACCTGTCATGAACGTCACTGTTTCTTATTCCGCAAGGCCCGGTTCGGTCGGCGAGAGCCCGGCCTCGGCTGGTTTCAAGGTCGATATCTCGCGCGGAGAGCGCATCGGCCGCGTCTCGTCTGAATGGTTTTCCCGTCCCGACGACGAACGCTATCTGTCGCTCTCGGGCCTGCTCGCTGCTGTGCGTGCCCGGGCGGATCGGGCGACCGCCCGGACGGTCGAGAGCCGGGCCGTCCGGATCGAAGCGAGCCGCGACGACGCTGAGCGGTTGGCGCTGATCGTGCCAGGCCGGGAGGCGCCGGTGGCGCCCACCCATTGGAGCTTCGGTCAACTTTGCAGCTTGGTCGGCGCCCCGTCCGGCTATTTGCGCGACCTGCCGGCGCCTCTGGCGGGGATCAATCTTCAGCACGGCCTGCTCTCCCACCGCGCCGAGCTAATCAAGACTCTCGAGACCGAGGACGACCGGATCGAGCTTCGGGCCGTCACTGGTCCGGACTACGGCCGTATCTGGGACCACGAGTTGGTCTCGGCTGTCATGAAGATCGCCGGAGACGGCGCCGGCGACACGCGCTGGAAGGTGCCCGGCGTGCTGGACTGGTCGACCATGACTCACAACCCGTTCGTAGACGTGACCAAGGAAACGACCACGCTCTACGCCAGCGACAGGGACGTTTTCCTGTTCCTGGTGGATGACACCCACCCGATCGAGGCGGGGCGTCTCCCGAACGGCGACCCGGATCTGTATTTCCGCGGCTTCTATTGCTGGAACAGTGAGGTCGGTTCGAAGACGCTCGGCATCGCGTCGTTCTATCTCCGTGCCGTCTGCATGAATCGCAATCTCTGGGGCGTGGAGGGCTTCGAGGAAAGCAGCATCCGGCATAGCAAGTTCGCCGCACAACGCTTCGCCCATGAGGCCGCGCCTGCCTTGGCTCGCTTCGCCCGATCCTCGCCCGCGCCCTTCATTGCGGGCGTCAGAGCCGCGCGCGAACGGATCGTCGCCCGGAACGATGAGGACCGCCAAGCCTTCCTGCGCAAGCGCGGATTCAGCAAAGCGGAGACGGCGAAGGTCATCGCCACCGTGCTTGATGAAGAGGGCCGGCCGCCCGAAAGCGTGTTCGAGTTCGTTCAGGGCATCACCGCGCTCGCCCGCACCAAGCCGCACCAGGACGCCCGGTTGGAGCTCGAGGGCAGGGCTAAGATCCTGCTGGAGCGCGCCGCCTGATCATCGTGAAGCCGTGGAGCCGCTTCGCCGGCTCTACGGCTTTCCGGGTCCGCGGCGGCGGAGAGACCCGAGAGGAAGAGGGCTGCGCCGGTTTTCGTGACGGGTTGAAAGCCGAGAGAGAGCCTCTCGGCGCCCGTCGCGGAGACTACCGAAATGACCACCGCCGTTCAGAAGATCACCCTGTCGTCGTCGCGCGACA
>JAMFTA010000132.1 GCA_026225565.1 Caulobacter sp.
TAGCACAATGGTCGACATGAAGTGCATCGGGAACCTGGCCACCGCCATCAACATCCGGGCGACTCGTCCCGGCATGTTTTGGAAAATGGTCTCGCTCATGCTGGAGTACCAGGTCTGGCTGTCGCGCTCCGTCAGGATAATCTTGGCTTCGGGGAAGGCCTCAGCTAGCTCGGCATAATAGTGGCAGCCTGGCCAGTCGACCGTGGCCCGGTACCCGTCATAGACCCGTTGCCAGTTGCGCTCCGTGCCGTTCGCGACGGAGTTCCAGATGGGGCCCTGGCGGTTGACCTGCCCCTGAACTTTCATCCAGTTCGAACCAGAGTCTCGTGGTTGGTTACGCCCATTGGCGCGGGGTGAGCAACAGGCCGTCCCGCAGAGCTTTCAAATTGCGCCGCGGGTCGGCCTGTTGCGTTCAGGTGCGCGGCGTAGGCCGCAGGGGTCTGGTAGCCGATCGACGAGTGCGGACGGCGGGTGTTGTAGTCTTCAGCCCAGGCCGCCAGCTTCTGCCGCGCGTGATCGAGGCTGAAGAACAGGCTCTCGTTCAAGAGCTCATCGCGCATCCGGCCGTTGAAGCTCTCGACGAAACCATTCTGCGTGGGCTTGCCGGGCGCAATGTAATGCCAGGCTACGCGACATTCTTCGGCCCAAGCCAGGATCGCGGTAGAGGTGAACTCGGTCCCGTTGTCGCTGACAATCATGCCCGGCCGGCCGCGGCGAGCGACCAGGGCCGTCAATTCCCGCGCCACACGACGCCCTGAGATCGAGGTGTCCGGGATCGCCGCCAAGCATTCACGGGTCACATCATCGACCACGTTGAGGATGCGAAAGCGGCGGCCGCCGGCGAACTGATCGTGCACAAAGTCCAGCGACCAGCGCGCATTGGCCTTGGCCTCCACCAGGATCGGCGCGCGCGTGCCGATGGCCCGCCGCCGCGAGCGGCGCTTGCGCACCGTCAGCCCCTCCTCGCGGTAGAGGCGATAGATGCGGTTCTTGCCCGACGGCTCGCCCTCTCGCCGTAGCAGGACGAACAGCCGTCGGTAGCCGAATCTTCGTCGCTCGGCGGCCAGGGTATGCAGGCGCTCGCGCAGCGCCGTCTCCGGCGGTCGGCAGGAGCGATAGCGGACCATCTTGCGGTCCGCCTGGAGAATGGAGCAGGCCCGCCGCTCGCTGATCTCAAACACCGTTCGAAGATGAGCGACGCCCTGGCGCACGGCGACGGGCCCTACCATTTTTTTGAAAGCAGCTCATTCAAAGCGGCTTTGTCCAGCATGGCGTCGGCGAGGAGCGACTTCAGCCGCCGGTTCTCGTCCTCCAGCGCCTTCAGACGCTGGGCCTCCGACACGCTCATGCCGCCGAACTTGGCCTTCCAGGCATAGATCGTGCCCTCAGAGACGCCGTGCTTGCGGGCCAACTCCCCCGCCTTCGCCCCAGCCTCGTTCTCCCGCAGAATCCCAATGATCTGCTCTTCCGTAAATCTTGCTCGCTTCATGTCCGTCCTCTCAGGGGCCGGACTCTAGTTCCAAGTGGAGGAAAATCTTAGGGGCAGGTCA